>JACQYS010000019.1:0-300000 GCA_016208105.1 Desulfovibrio sp. | reverse complement strand
TGTGCGCAAACTTCGCGAATGCCCTCTGTCTCTCCCTGGCCCGGCGGATCCAACCGACAGAGCAGATAGTTTGCCGCGCCGGGAAAAACAGTAATGCCCGGAAAAGTGGTCAATCCCTTGGCCAGGTCCTCACGCAGGCGGGTTACCGTTTCCCGGGAGCGCTCTTCGAATGCTTCATCCTTCATGGCCCTTATTCCCACGGCCTGTGCCAGGGAGTTGACCGACCAGGGCGCGATGCGCTGGCGCATCTCTTCTATGAGAGCCTCCTCGGCGCAAACAAGGCCCAAGCGAAGGCCGGGGATGGCGAACATCTTGGTGAGCGATAGGAGCACGGCCACATTGCTTGGGCGGTTGGAAAGAAGGCTTTCGAAATCCTGAACAAAGGAGCCGAAGGCCTCGTCCACCACGAACAAACACTGCGGATGCGCCTTGGCCAGAGTGCGCACCAGGTCCGCTGGGACGTCCATCCCCGTGGGGTTGTTGGGTCTGGCCACGAACACAACGGTAGGAGATTCTTGGCGGGACAGCTCGGCCGCGAGAGAAGCCTGGTCCAGGGTGAATCCTTCGTTTTCCGAAAGGGGCAGGAGTGTACTGTCCATCCCGGCCTTTGAGCAGGCGGTCTGGTAATCGCAGTAGGATGGAACTGGGATCACCGCCCGGCGAAGCCCGCAGGCCTGGGCCAAAGCGAAAAGGAGTTCGCTGGTGCCGTTGCCGGCCAGCAGGGTCTTCGCAGGCGCCCCGTGGCGTACACTGGCGGCTGCGATAAGCTCGCGGCAGTGCGGGTCAGGGTAGTGGACAAGCTCGTCAACCGCGGAGGAAATGACGGTTCTCAACCATTCGGGCGGACCGAGAGGGTTGATGCTGGCCGAGAAATCCGTGATCTGCGAAGGCTCGCATCCTGCGAGCTTGGCCAGCTGGCGCACATCGCCGCCGTGGGGGAAAAGCTTCATGCGCCCACCGCGTCGCTGTTCAACCCCCAGGCCTTGCAGGCGGCTCGGGCTGAAGCCTTGACCTCGGGTTCGTCCAGGCGCCTGCTGAGAAACACGAGACTTATAGGAATAGCGAGCGCGCCGCCGGGCCAGATGGCCAGTTCCTGGCCTAAAACCTGGGACCGGGCCATGTCCTCGCGCAGCAGGGAGAGACCGTGTCCCGAGGCGACCAGGGCGCGGATGGTGTGCTCGTCATTGATCACGGCCGCTGTCTTGGGCTTCCCCCCGCTCTCGACCAAGAGTTCCTGGGCCATGAGCACGAAGGGACAACGCTCGTGGAACCAGACCCACGGCAGGTCGGCCAGGTCCCGCACGGTGGCTTTTGCCAGCATCTCTCCCCAGGAGGCCGGCCCTACCACCCGCACCGGAGCCATGCCCAATGGCAGGGCGGTAATCTGGGGATCGTCGAAATCGCCATAGGCGAATCCTGAATGCATCCGCCCTTCTTTCAGACATTTTGCCACGTTGTAGGAATCGCAGCAGTCCATATGGACGAGTGCCTCCGGATGGTCGGTGGCTAGCTCGGCAAGTACGGAAGGAAGGCGCAGGAATTCCGGGTCGGTGTTGCGGGTGAGGATAATGTCTCCACTAATCCCGGCGCGCAGTTCCCTGGCCTGCACAAGAAGCTCCTGGGCGCGGCTCAATGCGTCGCGCGCAGTGAGCGTAAGCCTCCGTCCGCTGTCGGTGAGGTCCATGCCCCGGGACGTGCGGGTGAACAGGCCCACCCCGAGCTCCTCTTCCAGGGCTTTCACGTGTGCGCTCACGGCCGGCTGGGACAGATGAAGCCTCTCGGCGGCCCGGGAGAGGTTCCCCTCGTCGGCCACGGCCACGAAGGTGCGCAGGTGGTAGAGTTCCATGGTCTTCACGAATCCTTAAGGCAGTATTCAGACATTGCGATTGGATTGCGCCCGGTGCGGCGATGTAGATAGGCCGCATGAGGCTATCGCATCAAGTCCCCCGCTATCTCGCCCAGGGTGCGCACCGCCTGGGTCAGCTCCGGGCTGTCCGGCACGCAGTAGCTCACGCGGATGAATTCACCGAAGCGGTCCAGCGAGGAGAACAAGACGCCAGGGGCCACGGTGATGCCCTTGGCCAAAGCCCGGTGCATGAACTCCACGCCGTCCGTGGAGCCGGGAAGCTCGACCCACATGACGGAGCCGCCTTCGGGCCTGGTGGCCTTGGTGCCGGGCGGAAAATACTGGCAGACCAGGGCGTGCATGTTTTCCATCATGGCTTTCACCGCCGGGCGAAGCCGTTTCAAATGCCTGTGATGGCCTCCGGACCCAAGATACTCGGCCAGGGCCATTTGGGTGGGAGTGGCCGTTGCCACGCTGGTGGTGGCCTTCACTTCCAGGGCGGTGTCCTTGAAGCGCCCGGGGAGAAGCCAGCCCACCCGGTAGCCCGGTGCGATGGTCTTGGAAAAGGACGAACAGGTGAGCACGAGCCCCTTGCGGTCAAAGGCCTTGCAGCACTTGGGGCGCTCGGCCGCAAAATGCATGTCCCCGTATACGTCGTCCTCTATGAGCGGGATGTCCTTGGCGGCCAGAATCTCCAGGATCTCGGCCTTGGCATCATCCGGGGTGAGCGCCCCGTCCGGGTTGTTGAAATTTGGGGTGAGAACGCAGGCCGCGACGCGAAAACGTTCGACAGCCTGGGCCAGATCCGCCGGGCGAACGCCTTCGCCTGGCCGGGAGGGGATTTCCACCACGCGAAGCCCCAGGTTCTCCAAGAGCTGCAGAAAACAATAATAGGTGGGCGAGGCTATGGCCACGGTGTCGCCCGACCTGGTCACGCAGCGCAGGGCGATGTGCAAGGCTTCCATTGCACCGCTGGTCACCAGGATATCGGAAGCCCCACATTCGATACCGGCCTCCATGGAGCGCAGCACGATCTGGCGGCGCAAGGGTTCAAGGCCCTGGACCGGGCCGTAGAAACCCACCCGCTCTCCCTCGTCGCGCAGGACCTGGGCCAGAATGCGGTTGATCTGCCTAAGCGGCAGGAGACTCTCCGCTGTTCTGGCCACTCCAAGCGGGAGCGTGTCGCGCCGGGCCATGTCTTCCATGACCTTTCGGATGAGCCCGGCCCGGTTGAGCGGCTCTGGTGGTGCGGCATCCTGCTCCCTGGAGCTTGGTGGAGGCAGAACCTGCCTGGCCTTGCGAACATAGAACCCGGATTTTGGTCTGGCTTCCATGACGCCTTCGCTCTCAAGCTGGGCGTAGGCCAGAGCGACCGTGGAAAGGCTTACCCGCATGCGTCCGGCCAGACGTCGAAGGGACGGGGCTTTTTCGCCGGGCTTGAGAGCCCCGGATTCGATCATGTCCAGAACGTTCTGACGGACCGTTTCGTATCGGTAGGCTTCAGAGGACATATAAACTGTACTGGTTGATGTTTCAGGTAACTGTATCTGTTCCGATAACAGTTTTCGTGGTTCAAGCAAAGCAGGAATACGTAAGGGAGGTGGTTATGGCGCAGGAATTAACACCCAGGACCTGGCCGTTTGAGAACCGGGGAATGGTGGACGACGCAGTCGAGTCCGGCAAATCGGTGCAGTTCGCAAGCGTGCTCTTCCGGAAAATGCTCACGTGGCTTACCCCCTGGGGGATGCTCCGGATAGAGTTGAAAACGGGGCAGACGGTTTCCCTGGACGGCCCGCGCAGATCCAGGGTTGAATGTCAGGACGGAGTGGTCTGGGTTACCTGTCCGAAAGACGGAGGGGACATGGCTGTCCGCGCGGGTGAATCTCTGGAACTGAACGGAGGGGAGCGGGTGACTATAACGGCAATGTATTGTCCTGCCAGGATAATTCTCGGTTGGAAGTAAGAAGGTATCAATAATTCTGGTAAAGAGTGGGGACATTCAGTATGAGTTGAAACATGACTCCTCGCAATTCGGGAAAGACAACAAAGCTGCACTGTTTCGACGGAATCTGCGAGACAATGGATAAGCTGGGGGTGCCCCGGAATTCTAAATGGCGGGCGCTTATCCTTTTTATGCGGTCCATGAAGGATTACGATATCTACTCGCCGGAGCAGAAGAGGCAGATCCAGGAACTGGTGGTCAACGTGCTCAAGGAGCGGGATCTGACCGAGGAGAGGTTTGCCGAGCTCTCCCGCAAAACCGAGGAAATCATCACGTCCCCCTGGCGCATGCGACTCCAGACAGCCCTGAGCGACCTCTCCCGGGCCATCAACGATTCCCGGGGAATGATCCTCAAACGCAAAGGGGAATTGCAGCAGTTGGAATCAAGCACCGTTGAGACCGTGCAAAGCGGAAAGGACATTGACAGTGTCCTGGATGACATCCGGCGCGGATTCCAGGACGTGGTCCGCTACATGGAGGAGGACGCGGAAAACCTGGCGCGCTTGAGCTTCACGGATTCACTTACCGGTCTCAACAACCGCCGGGCCTTCGAAGAGGCCCTGGGCAGGGCCATCCACCGGGCCAGGGCTTTGAAAAAACCCTTATGCGTGCTCATGGCTGACGTGGACCATTTCAAGGCGTTCAATGATCGTCATGGCCATCTAAGGGGCGACCAGGCCCTTTCCACAGTGGCTTCGGTCATCAGGGAATGCCAGCGCCAGGTGGACCATGGCGGGAAAGTCTTTTCCGCTCGCTACGGGGGCGAGGAGTTCACCCTCATCGCCCAGGATATGACGCTCAAGCAGGGTGTGGCCCTGGCCGAACATCTGCGCCAGCGCATCGAGAACTATAATTTCATCATTCGGGATGTGGACGGGGAAGTGCTGGACTCCGGCATCAAGCTGACCATCAGTCTCGGCGTGGCCAATCTCGGCAATTGGACGGACGCGCTGGAGCAGCGGCTGGTGAATGCGGCGGACGAGGCCCTGTACGAGGCGAAGCAGGCCGGACGAAACTGCGTTGTTTCCTACAAAGGCTGACAAAACAGACGACTCCCTTGCAGAATTGCATTTCCTCTCCCCGGACGGTAGGTGAGGGCAACCTAAGCGTACGGGGGCTTTCATGACGTCTTCCCTTCTGGATATGGCTTCAGGGCCAGCGCCGGTGACAACTCTCTGCAATGCATTGGCTGGAGTCGGGCTCCCCGGCTATCTGAGTCTCGGCGGTTATTCTTCCCTGGACACTCTTCGGGAAATGTCACCAGGCCAGCGCGCGGCGGTATTGCGTGACAGCGGTTTGCGTGACGACCTGTCTCCCGCATGGCCTGTATTCGTAACATGGTCCGCCCAACGTACCGGAGCCGGGCTTTTGGCCGTGGACGCCCGCGACACGTTCCTCGGTGACCCTCTTCCGCACTCTCTCATCGTCTCCAATCCGTTCGGCCTGATTGAGGCCCTGGCTCATGCGGCATTAAGCCTTGGGCGGCACACCGCCAGGATACTGCTCTCGCCCGGCCGGGAGATGCTCTGGCAACGCATAAGAGAGGTTCTGGCCGAAGCTTCGGTCGTCCCGGCGGTGGCGCAGGCAGGGCTGACACTGGAAGTCGCATTCGAGACTCAAGAGCCGGATTTTACCGCACCAACAGTTGATCCGGGTGTTTTCAGACTGGGGCTAAGGACATGGATGCGGCTGCCAGCCGCATTTTCATCAGGCGGTATGCTCGTTCGCTCCGGCTTTGTCCTCAATGGCCAGAAACCGGTGGAGGCCGCATTCGGAGATGATTTCAGGCAGGCCTCCGGAGAAATGGGGGCATTATGCCTGGACGAGGGCCTTTCCGGGTTCGTTGCCGCGAACTCTCCCCTGCCCTGGGATCCAGAGTTGTTAACAGGCATGGCTGTGAACCCCGGGTTCACCCAGTTGCGGGGCATAGGAGCTACGCAGTGTCCGGTAGACCTGACACGCCAGGCTTTGTACCAGCACTGGCGCTGTGCCGCCGTACGGGAGGGCCATCCTCATCGGGGCCTTCTGGCCCGGGCTGCTAGGCTGGCCACGGAGCTGGCCCTCGGTCGCGGAGGACCCGAGCAGCTTGAGGAGCTGGGAAATGCAGTGTCTCTTCTTGATGAAGCCGGCCTCAAGGCCGCTCGAACGCTGCAAAGCTCCCTGGCAGCCTTTCCCGAAGAGTGGCTCGAACACTCCAGGGGAAACTGCGGCACGGGCACCTGCCGTGCCCGCCGGGTGGCTCCTTGCCAGGAGCGCTGCCCTTCAGGGATCGACATCCCCAACTTCCTTTCGCTCACGGGCCGGGGCGAGCATGCCAAGGCCGTGTCCATCATGGTGCAGGACAACCCATTGCCCTACGCCTGCGGCCTGATATGCCCCGCACCCTGCGAAAAGGTCTGCCTTCGCGGCAAGGTGGACAAGCCGATTCACATCCGGGCCATGAAGGCGGTTTCCACCAAGGCAGCCATGGAGGCCACAGGGGGGTATCCGCCGGTGTGTCAAAGGGCGGCCTCTTCCGGCAGGAAGGTCGCCGTTGTGGGTGGGGGGCCGGCCGGTCTTTCCTGTGCGTCTTTTCTGGCGCGCATGGGCCATGCGGTGACGATCTTCGAGTCCATGCCCAAGCTCGGGGGCATGATGCGCTACGGAATACCGGAATACCGCCTGCCCAAGGCCATTTTGGACCGCGAGATTGAAACCGTCCTTTCGCTCGGGGTGGCTGTCGAAACCGGCAAGACTCTCGGGAGCGATATTTCCCTGGACGGTCTGGCCGGCCAGGGTTTCGACGCAGTGTTTCTTGGCCTGGGAGCCTGGTCCAGTAGAGCCCTGGGACTGGAGGGGGAGCGCCTTCTGGCTGGGGTGGTCTCCGGCACGGAGTTCCTGGTGGAGCTCGGGCTCGGGCATACTCCGGCCGTTGGCAGCAAAGTTGTGGTGGTCGGCGGAGGCAACACCGCCATGGACTGCGCCCGCACGGCCGTGCGCCTGGGGGCCCAGGAGGTGCGTGTGGTCTACCGCCGCTCCAGGGCCGAAATGCCCGCGGCCTTGGAGGAGGTGGAGGAGGCCGAGCATGAGGGCGTGCACTTCACCTTTTTGGCCGCTCCAACTCGGCTGGTTGGGGAAGGCGGGAAACTCGAGGGCATGGAGGTGATCACCATGGCCCTGGGCGCTCCCGACGCGTCCGGGCGGCGCCGTCCTGAGCCTAAATCCGGCACGGAGCGCATCCTCGCCTGCGACATGATCATTTCGGCCATCGGCCAGTTCTGCGATGAATCCTTTACCCAGGGCTCCGACGGCACCCTGGGTGAAGTATGTCTGACCAAGTGGAAGACCATTCAGATCGACTCCGCCACCCTGGCCACGGACAGGCCTGGAGTCTTCGCGGGAGGGGACGCCGCCCAGGGCCCGGCAACAGTGGTTGAGGCCATCCGGGACGGCAAGCGCGCGGCTCACGCCATCGACGCCTTTTTGCGAGGCGTTCCCTTTGATCCTGCCTCAGTGGAACCCAGGCCGCGCTGGGAACAGGAGCTCCTCTGCTCCTCACACGGCTGCGGCTGGTCCGAGCATGAACGCCCGGATATTCCCATGATCTCTGTCAGCGCCAGGAGTATGAATTTCGAGCAGGTGGAACTTGGGCTCAACCAGGACATGGCCGAGAACGAAGCCCGGCGCTGCCTGCGCTGCGACGTGTGCATCGGGTGCGGTCTGTGCCAGCTGGTGTGTTCGGAGGCTGGAGGTGACGCGCTTCGGTTCAAGGACGTGGGCGGGCGCTTGGTGTTCGAGGATTTCGACAGGCCCACCGGCAAGTGTGTGGGGTGCGGGGCCTGCACCCACATCTGCCCCACAGGAGCCATGCGCATGGTGCTGGAAAAGGGGGAGGCGGCCATTTCCTTCACCGGCCACGCCATAAGCGAGATTCACCCCCCCTACTGCGTGGAGTGCGGTAAACCGCTGCCCACCGAGCAGTATCTTGAGCATCTACGCAGCCGGATTGGCGAGCAGTTGGCTTCTAGCGCCCGAATGGATCAGGAACTGTGCCCGGAGTGCGCGCGCAAGCAAAAGGGTGTGAGCTTCGTGGCCAGCATGCTGCGCTGAATGGCTGGGAAGGAGTACAGACCGTGAAATATGCCGAGATCCTCAAACATCTTGCCCCCTGTGGACTGGATTGCGGGCGATGCGCCGATCTCGATGGCGGAGAGATTCAAGCCCTGAGCACCCGCCTCAGGGAGCTTCTGGGCAACTACGGCCGGGTCGCCGCCTTGAAGGCTGGCGGCAGGCCTGAGTTCGCCGGGTTCGAGGAATTCCAGGCTGTGCTGGAGTCGCTGGGCCAAGGATCATGCGGCGGTTGCCGCACTGATCGCGTCACCTGTCCTTTGGACTGCCTGGCTCGGACGTGTTCCCGGGAGAAAGGAGTGGATTTCTGTTTTCAGTGTCCGGACTACCCGTGTGAGGGGCAGTTCGCTGGCATGCCCTTGCGCAAAAGATGGATGCAGCTCAGTGACCGCATGAGGCAGATCGGCGTGGAGGCTTTCTATGAGGAGCAGCTGGCCACGCATCGCTACCCGGGCAAGGTTGGGTGAGGAGGCTACTCTGATTGCGCGGGTTCCGGAGAACCATTCCCCTCTGTTGTGAAGAAAAAGGCCCCGGAGCATTTGCTCCGGGGCCTCTTCATATCAGACGATCAGGCGTGTACCGGCTTATGGCCTAGTACATTCCGCCCATTCCGCCCATCCCGCCGCCGGGCATGGGGGGCATATCCTTCTTGGGCTCGGGCTTCTCGGCAATGGCGCACTCGGTGGTGAGCAGCAGGCCGGAAACCGAAGCAGCGTTCTGCAGGGCGATGCGGGTCACCTTCTTGGGGTCGATGACGCCGGCCTTGATCAGGTCTTCGTACTGGCCGGTGGCGGCGTTGAAGCCGAAGCCTTCCTTGCCGTCGCGCACCTTGGCCACCACGATGGAGCCCTCGAACCCGGCGTTGCCGGAGATCTGGCGCAGGGGAGCTTCGCAGGCGCGCTTCACGATCTCGATGCCAGCGGTCTCGTCGTCGTCAGCGGGCTTGATCTTGTCCAGGACCTTCAGGCAGCGCACCAGGGCCACACCGCCGCCAGGCACGATGCCTTCTTCAACTGCGGCGCGGGTGGCGTTCAGGGCGTCTTCCACGCGGGCCTTCTTCTCCTTCATCTCGGTCTCGGTGGCAGCGCCAACGTTGATCACGGCGACGCCGCCGACGATCTTGGCCAGGCGCTCCTGGAGCTTCTCCTTGTCGTAGGAGGAGGTGGTCTCTTCGGCCTGGGCGCGGATCTGCTTCACGCGGGCCTTGATGTCCTCGGCCTTACCGGAGCCGTCGATGATGGTGGTGTTTTCCTTGTCGATCACCACGCGCTTGGCGCGGCCCAGGTCGGCAAGCCCGATGCTCTCGAGCTTGATGCCCAGATCCTCGGAGACGGCCTGGCCGCCGGTGAGGATGGCGATATCCTGGAGCATGGCCTTGCGGCGGTCGCCGAAGCCAGGGGCCTTCACGGCGCAGACCTGCAGGGTGCCGCGCAGCTTGTTGACCACCAGGGTGGCCAGGGCTTCGCCCTCGACGTCCTCGGCAACGATCAACAGGGGCTTGGCCATCTTGGCAACCTGCTCCAGCACGGGCAGCAGGTCCTTCATGGTGGAGATCTTCTTCTCGTTGATCAGGATGAAGGGATCATCCATCTCGCAGACCATCTTCTCGGGATCGGTGACGAAGTAGGGGGAGAGGTAGCCGCGGTCGAACTGCATGCCCTCGACCACGTCCAGGGTGGTCTCCAGACCCTTGGCTTCCTCGACAGTGATGACGCCTTCCTTGCCGACCTTGTTCATGGCCTCGGCAATGATGTTGCCGATGGTGGCGTCGGAGTTGGCGGAAATGGTGCCAACCTGGGCGATTTCCTTCTGGTCGCGGGTGGGCTTGGCCAGGGTGGCCAGCTCGCCGACGATGGCTTCAACAGCCTTGTCGATGCCGCGCTTGATGGCCATGGGGTTGCGGCCGGCGGCCACGAGCTTCACGCCTTCCTGGAACACGGCCTGGGCCAGGATGGTGGCGGTGGTGGTGCCGTCGCCGGCCACATCGGAGGTCTTGGAGGCGACTTCCTTCACCATCTGGGCGCCCATGTTCTCGAACTTGTCGGTGAGTTCGATTTCCTTGGCCACGGTCACGCCGTCCTTGGTGATGACCGGGGAGCCGAAGCTCTTCTCGATGACCACGTTGCGGCCCTTGGGACCCAGGGTAACCTTAACGGCATTGGCGAGCTTATCGACACCCTTTTTCAGCTTCTCGCGAGCCTGGGCGTCGTACAGAATCTCCTTGGCGGACATATCGTGTCTCCTTCAATAAAAATGAGATGAATGAGTTGCTTACCGGGACTACTCGACGATGGCGAGGATGTCGTCCTCACGCATCATCAGGTATTCCACACCGTCGATCTTGATCTCGGTGCCAGCGTACTTGTTGAAGAGCACCTTGTTGCCCTTGTCAACGGAGAGCTTGACGCGCTTGCCGTCTTCACCCACCTTGCCGGGGCCCACGGCGATGATCTCGCCCTTCATGGGCTTTTCCTTGGCGGAATCAGGAATGATGATGCCACCAGCGGTTTTGGTTTCCTCCTCGAGACGTTTCACCAGAACACGATCGTTCAAAGGCTTGAGTTTCATTGCGGATAATCCTCCGGATGGAATTTTCGTATTTAGACTGTTAGCACTCACAACAGATGAGTGCTAACGTCGGGCAGCGTAATAGGGAACATACCCGAAAATGCCAACAAGGGAAGCAAAAGATGGAAGAAAGTCTGGGGCTGCCAGAAGGTTTAAAACGAATAATTCTCGATAATGCTCAGCTATCCTCGAAATTACTCCAAAATTCTGTTTCGTCTGCAAAATGCCAAGCTAGAGCAGAGCCCCCGCGTGCAAGAGTACACTTGACTTCCAAGCATATTCTGGAGATTTTCCTGATTGCCGTTGCGTCCCCGCGGCACCCCGGGCCACAACACTGATATTGCGAGCCAGTGTCTGGGTGCGCCTGGAACGGTTATTCCCTTTAATAAAAGAAGTGCCACTCGCCTGGAGGGGCGGGAATGTATGACAGCGATTATCGGCGTCATCATGGTTCTGGGCAGCGTCATCGGGGGGTACGTGCTCTCCCATGGCCAGCTAGCGGTCCTAGTTCAGCCTTACGAGCTGCTTACCATCGGCGGCGCGGCCTTGGGCGCGCTGTTCATTTCCTCCCCAATGAGCGTGGTGAAGGACGTCTTCAAACACCTTCCCCAGATTTTCACCGCCAAGGAGGACTCCAAGGCCTTCTACTTGGATATGCTCACCCTCATGTATGAGCTGTTCCAGCTGGCCCGCCGCTCCGGAGCAGTGGCCCTGGACGCGCACGTGAACCGCCCCGCCGACTCCGACATCTTCCGCCGCTTCGGGGCAGTGACCAAGAACAAGACCGTTCTGAACTTCATCTGCGACAACTTAAAGATCGTCATCGCGGGCAACATCGAACAGCACCACTACGAAGCCATAATGGATACCGACATCAGCACCCGCAAACATCACGACCTGCTCGCGGGCGGCACTGTCAGCAAGACCGCAGACGCCCTGCCGGGCCTAGGCATCGTGGCGGCAGTGCTTGGCATCGTCATCACCATGGGCGACATCAACCAGCCGCCGGAAGTTCTCGGCAACCACATAGCCGCGGCGCTGGTGGGAACCTTCTTAGGCGTTCTGCTCTGCTACGGTTTCGTAGGCCCCATGGCCACGATGTTGGAACATCAGGCCGCTGCCAAGCAGGCCAGGCTCAAGGTGTTGAAGTCCGCGCTCATGGGCTATTCCATCGGTCTCGCCCCTATCCTGGCCGTTGAATACGCAAGGAGGGCTGTCCCGACCAATGTGCAGCCCTCAATGGAAGAATTGGAAGAGGGAATGAAGAAGGGCGGCTAGCGCCGCCTGAGGTTCTTGGTTTCTTTTTTCAGGATCGCTTAAGCAAGCCCTGGAGGGCGAGGCACCAACTTCGCTGGAGCGATGAATCCTCTGTGGCCGGTGATATGGCGAGTTGACTTACCCTTGCGCGGCCGTCGTGCTGGCTTTCTTGGCAGTCTCTCGCTGGACGATGTCCAGTTCCCGCAACAGCCTGTCCAGTCTGAGCCCCTGCGGGGGCAGGCTCTCCATGCCGCTGACCTTGCGGTTCATGTCGTCACACCATTTGGTCAGATCAGCGATGCCATACTTGGATGCGTCCGCGAAGAAGATCGCCTTGTCGTTCTGATCCGGGACTCCATCCCAGCGCAGCTTAAGCCCCAAAAAATTTCTTTCGTTGTGGAACTGTGAGTGCTTCACGTCGAATCCGGCCAGGAAGCTCAAGGGTTCCCCCATCATATCCGTTGGGTCCACAAGCTGGAAGAAAAGAATGACGTACACTCCTGCGAACTTTTCCACACCCATGGGCTGTGATCCTCTGAAGGAAAGGCACAGTCCGGTGGAGGAGATGTCTTCGATACGGGGCTCGGGAGGCTTTCCCTGGAGCATCTTGGGCTCGCCCAGGTTTCGTAAGTGGACGCGTCCCATCTCGTTTCTGCGCCTGAACCACACTGCCAGTTCAAGAACAATGGTTTCGTCCACTTCGACTCGAAAGGTCGTCCGGTAATCGCTGTCGTCCATTACGCCTCCTATCGGGGGCCATCGGGAATCTGGACAGTCACCTGCCCGCGCATTCCTTCCTTAAGAAAGAGGTCGGGATTGGGCAAGGACAGTTCAACCTCGAAATGAGAAGGCAATTGAACATCAGTTTGATTGGCGGTCATGGGAATACGGATGATGGAGGCCTCGAAGCTCTTTTCGGGCAGGGTGTCGAATACGACCTTGGCCTTGTCCCCCACCCGCAGCTTGGACAGCTGAATCTCATGCACGAGCGCACGAATGAGTATGGGGTCCATGGAACCAACGACGAACAGCTTGGTCTTTTTTGAGAGGATGATGCCAGGCTTCACTTCAGGGTTCGCCCAAAGGACATAACCGGCCACCGGTGTGGTGATCCAGGAAACCCCGGGTATATGGTGTTGCGTTGTCTTGGCCCCGAATTTAGCCTTGGCAAGGTCCAGCTCCCCCTTGGCCATCTCCTTTTCGAAACGGAGGTTCTCGTCGAGCATGCGCTCCTTGAGCTTGGCGAGTTCCAGATCCTTTGTCATGTCGCTGACTTCCTGGTCGGACGCCGAGCCCCGGCTATGGCGCAAGCGCGCTTCCTCAAGTTTCTTGCGCTTTGAGGTGACATCGGCACGAACGCTTTCAGCTGAAGCTTCAAGGGATCTGATTTCGGCCTGGGATACCTTGCGCCGCTCAGAGAGCAGATCCTCGGGAGGGAAGGCGTATTCCAGTAGCCGCTGGTCGAGGTCCACTTTATGGCCTATGTCGGCCATCATCTTGGTGACCTTCATCCTGCCTGTAAACGGTTTGACAGGTGGTTCAGCATCTTCGCCCCGCTTCTGTTTCACTTCCTTGGCCATGGCGTCGAAGACCTTGAGCTCCTCGGGAGTTGCGTGAGGACTCAGTACTTCCATGTGGTTGGGGCTGTATGTCTTGCCGACGAAGGTTATCTCCTCGGCCCAGGCGAAAGTGCAGGAAGAGGCGGCCAGGATCAGGGCCGCCAGACAGGGTAACAAGCGCATCCAACCTCCAGGCGGGCAGAGGCCCGCAGCGATGGAGGCCATGTAGCCTAAAATTCCCCGGCAGGCAAAGCGGGCGTGCGTTGCGTTCCTGTTGCCGAGGATTTTTCTTTGGGGTATTTGTTGCATCCCGGAAAAGCGGTGCCGTTCACCGACGGATTTCTACCGTTCACCGGCCCAAGAAAACCGCTTATGAGGAGGGGAAGTTGGACTTCCGGTTGCCTGGGCACCAAACCCCGCCCTGTCGGGACTTTCAGGTTACTTGACCAAGGAATTTCAATTCCTTAAGAGTTCGCTCTACGCTCTTAGTCCAGGTCATACCTGATACCTGCCGGCCGGGGGGTCGGAGAGTCTTCAACTCTCAAAAGGGAGGAGTTCGCACAGCTAATCAACGTATCGAGGCGAGGTAATTGACTCGACACAACCTAACGTGAGGTGAATATGGACATCTTGGTTTTCACGACCGTGGTGCTCCCGTTCCTGGCGGCAATTGCCCTGTTGCTGCTTCGGGACAAGGGCTCCAGAAGCTTGGTCGTGGTCGGAGCGGCGGTGGTTCTGGCCGCTGCTTCCCTGGCCCTGGTCGGGCAAGGATCGTTCGAGTACTCCCCAAAAAGCCTGCTGGGAATCAGTCTTGACGGGCTCATCATGCTGCTCGACTTCGCTCTGCTCATCGTCATCCTGATAATGGCAGTGACGAAACTCAAGAGCACTCTGGTGGCCGCCTTGACGGCCGCTCAGGTCGTCGGGCTCGTCTATCTGGAATTCTTCATGGGCCACGGCCCGGCGATAGCTGCTCCCGCCATGTTCGCGGACAAGCTCTCGCTGATCATGGTTCTGGTGATCTCCATCGTCGGCTCGCTTATCTGCGTGTACGCCCTGGGCTACATGCCCGAGCACGAGGAACACCTGCACTTGGCCAAGTCCAAGCAGCCCCGGTTCTTCTTCTTCCTGGTGGCCTTCCTGGGCGCCATGAACGGCCTGGTGCTGGCGAACAATCTGCTGTGGCTCTACTTCTTCTGGGAAGTCACCACGTTCTGCTCCTTCATGCTCATCGCGCATGACGGCGACGAGACCTCGGTGAAGAACGCCACCCGCGCCCTGTGGATGAACATGACCGGCGGCGTGGCCTTCGTGTTCGCTCTGATCTTCATGCAAAAGTCCGGCGTGGGCCTGTACCTGTCCGAGCTTTTGAAGCCCGGCTTCTCGGCTGCCGGCGCGGCTGCCGTGATCCCGCTGTTCATGCTCTGCTACGCGGGCATCACCAAGAGCGCCCAGGTGCCGTTCCAGAGCTGGCTCACCGGCGCCATGGTCGCACCGACCCCGGTCTCCGCGTTGCTGCACTCCTCCACCATGGTCAAGGCCGGCGTCTATCTGGTGCTGCGCCTGTCTCCCGCTTACTCGGGCACCATGCTCTCGGGCATGCTGGCCATGTTTGGGGCTTTCACCTTCCTGACCACCTCGGCCTTGGCCGTCGGACAGTCCAACGCCAAGAAGGTGTTGGCTTATTCGACCATCGCCAACCTAGGGCTCATCATCGCCTGCGCGGGCATCAACACCCCGGCGGCCATCACCGCAGCCATCGTGATCATCATCTTCCACGCGGTGTCCAAGGCCCTCATGTTCCTGTGCGTGGGCACCATCGAGCAGAAGATCCACTCCCGCGACTTGGAAGACATGCGCGGGCTGTACATGACCATGCCCAAGACCACCATCGTGGCCCTGATCGGCGTGGTCACCATGCTGCTGCCTCCCTTCGGCGTGCTGCTCGGCAAGTGGATGGCCATCGAAAGCGCCGCTGCCGTGAAGTACATGCCCGTGACCATCATGCTGGCCCTTGGTTCCGGCCTTACCGTGATGTTCTGGGCCAGGTGGGCTGGCATCCTGCTCTCCACCCCGTATCCCAAGGACGTTCCGGCCGAGCCCCAGCCCTCCACGGTGCGTGCTCCTCTGGTTCTCCTGGCCTACGGCGCGGTCCTGTTGTCCTTGTTCGTGCCCTTCCTCTACGGCGGACTCATTGAGCCTGCCGTAAGAAGCTCGCACAAGGCCGCCGGCTACATCATGGATTCTTTGAACTTCGTCAGCGCCCAGGGCATATTCTACATATATCCCCTGTTTTTGGTGCTGGGCGTAGGTTTCTACCTGGCCTGGAAGGCTGCCCGCAAGGTTAACCCGGCCGAATGCGTCGGCCCCTACCTGTGTGGCGCTCAGGCCACGGACGACAACAAGGCCTTTGTGAGCACCGGCCGCGCCAACGTCGGCTATCAGGCCGGCAACTTCTATCTGTCCTGGATCTTCGGAGAGGATCGCCTGAGCGGGCCCATCAACATGGTGTCCGGCGTCCTGCTCGCTGTCATGCTGGGACTCTTGCTGGGAGGGGTGATCTAATGGGTAAGCTCCTGCTCGCAACCATCGCCGTGATCCTGGCCCCGGTCATAGGCGGCCTTGTGGCCGGTCTTGACCGCAAATGCACCGCCTGGCTGCAGTCGCGCGTCGGTCCTCCGATCCTGCAGCCCTTCTACGACGTATTCAAACTGCTGGGCAAATCGCCCATGATGATGAACCCCTGGCAGATCCTCACCGTGTGGGTCTACCTGGTGAGTTCCATGTTGACCGTGTTCTTGTTCTTCCTCGGTTCAGACCTTCTGCTCATGTTCTTCGTGCTGACAATCGGCGCCGTGTTCTTCGTCATGGGCGCCTTGTCCACCCAGTCGCCCTACGCCCAGGTGGGCGCCCAGCGCGAACTGGTGACCATGCTCACCTACGAACCGCTGATTATCCTGGTGTTCGTGTCCATCGCCATGGTCACGGGCAGCTTCAAGGTGTCCGAGGTGTTCACGTACGGCAAGCCGCTCTTGTATCAGCTGCCGCTCATGTTCGTGGTCCTGGGCTATGCGCTGACCATCAAGCTGCGCAAGTCGCCCTTCGACATCTCCGCCTGCCACCATGCCCACCAGGAAATCGTGCGCGGCGTGCTCACGGAGTATTCCGGCCCGCAGCTGGCTCTTATCGAGATCGCCCACTGGTACGACGTGGTCTTCGTCCTGGGACTGTGCGCCCTGTTCTGGGCCACCAGCTTCTGGGGTTGCGCGATCCTGCTTGTGGTGACCTACTTTGCTGAGTTGGTCATCGACAACGTCACCGCGCGCATGACCTACAAGTGGATGCTCAAGACAGTGTGGGGTTGGGGCCTGGCCCTGTCGGTCCTGAACCTGCTCTGGCTTTACGCCGGCTAATCCTTCTTATCGGGAGAACAACCCATGAGCATGCTCAAAGACTGGATCAACAAGGGCCGGCTGAAGTCCCCTTGGATAGTCCATTTCGATTGCGGCTCCTGCAACGGCTGCGACATCGAGGTGCTGGCCTGCCTGACGCCCATCTATGATGTCGAGCGTTTCGGAATCATAAACATCGGCGATCCCAAGCACGCCGACGTGCTGCTGGTTACGGGCACCGTGAACCACCGCAACAAGCACGTGCTGAAAAACATCTACGACCAGATGCCCTCCCCCAAGGCGGTTATCGCCATGGGCGCCTGCGGCCTCTCCGGCGGCGTGTTCCGCGAGGCCTACAACGTGGTGGGCGGCGTGGACAAGGTGATTCCCGTGGACGTGTACGTCCGGGGGTGCCCGCCCAAACCCGAGGCCATCATCGACGGCGTTGTCCATGCCCTGGGCAAGGTCAAGGCCGCGCTGGAAGCCGCTGGCTAAACATAACTTCACGAGGTATCCCAGATGCTTGCCAATGAACAAGCCATTACGGTGGACACCTTGATCCCCGAGTGCCAGAAGCGCTTCGACGCGGGGCTGCGCCTGGTGGGCGTCACTGCCGTGGAGATCAAGCAAGACAGCACCTTCGACGTGCTCTACCACTTCGACAAAGACCTTGAGGTCTCGCATATCCGCTTGAACGTGCCCAAGGAAGCCCCGGTGCCTTCAGTCTCCGGTGTCTACTTCCCGGCGCTTCTCTACGAGAACGAGATCAAGGACCAGTTCGGAGTCAACTTCCAGAACATCCTCATCGACTTCGGCTGCACCCTGTACCTGGAACCCGAGGTGGTGAAGAGTCCGTTCTGCACCTTCACCTTTGCCCGCAAAGAAAAGGGCAAAGAGGAGGCCTAGACCATGCGTACCATACTGCCATTCGGTCCCCAGCACCCGGTGCTGCCCGAGCCCATCCACCTGAAGCTGGTGGTGGAAGATGAAACGGTCGTCGAGGCCCTGCCCAACCTGGGCTACGTGCACCGCGGCCTGGAGAAGCTCACCGACATCCGCGACTACAACCAGATGGTCAACATCGTGGAACGCGTGTGCGGCATCTGCTCCTGCATCCATTCGCTCAACTACTGCGAAGCCGTGGAAAAACTCCTCGGTCTCGAAGTTCCCCAGCGCGCGCATTTCTTGCGCGTGATGTGGGGCGAGATCCACCGCATCCATTCCCACCTTCTGTGGCTGGGCCTGTTCGCGGACGGTTTCGGCTTCGAGTCGCTGTTCATGCAGTTCTGGCGCATCCGTGAGCGCGCCATGGACCTCATGGAAGCCACCGCAGGCAACCGCGTGGTCATCTCCACCAACATCGTGGGCGGCGTCCGCAAGGACATCACTCCCGAACAGAAGGCCTGGATCCTTGCCGAGACCGACAAGATCGAGAAGGAAGTCCGCGCTCTGGAGAAGACCATCCTTGACGACTACACGGTCAAGAAGCGCTGCTGCGGCAAGGGCGTGCTCACAAAAGAACAGGCTCACCAGCTGGGCGCCGTCGGCCCCATGCTGCGTGGCTCCGGATGGGCCCAGGACGTGCGCCAGACCGGCTACGCCGCCTACGGGCAGCTCGATTTCGAGCCCGTGGTGGAATACGACGGCGACTCCTACGCCCGTTCCAAGGTCCGCTTCCGCGAGGTCTACGCCGCCGCCGACCTGATCCGTCAGTGTCTGGCCAAGCTGCCCGAGGGCGAGATCAACACCAAGGTGAAAGGCAAGCCCGAGGGCGAAGTCTGGCACCGGGTTGAGCAGCCCCGGGGCGAGCTTTTCTACTACATCAAGGGCAACGGTTCGAAAAACCTGGAGCGCGTGCGCATCCGCACTCCAACATTCGCCAACATTCCGCCGCTCCTGGCCGTTCTGCCCGGATGCGAGCTGGCGGACGTGCCCGTCATCGTGCTGTCCATCGACCCGTGCATTTCCTGCACGGAGCGTTAAGAGGAGCCGCCGCATGTTCGAGATGACTAAAAACGTACTGCAAAACCTGATGGGGAAATCCTCCACCAGGCTCTATCCCTTCGCCAAACGCGAGACGTTCGAGCGGTTCCGGGGCACCCTGGATATCGACGTGGACGAGTGCATCTTCTGCGGCACCTGTGCCAAGAAGTGCCCTAGCCAGTGCATCGAGGTGGACATCAAGGGCCGCACCTGGACCTGCGATTCCTTCGCCTGCGTGTACTGCTCAAACTGCGTGGAGGCCTGCCCCACCCAGTGCATGACCATGAGCAACGTCACCAAGCCGCCCGCGTATGAAAAGGACGTCATCTTCTACAAGGGCAAGCCCAAGGAGCCCAAGGAGAAGAAGGCCAAAGCCGCCAAGGACGAAAAGCCCGCAGGCTAAGCTTGGCACCTGCACGCACTAACGCGCCGGCCCGGATCATCCGGGCCGGCGTTTTTGTTGAAAGAGGCGGAATTCAGCGGGAAGCGGTGCGGAGCGTCTACGGGACTTATTTAAGAGACTTCAGCGAGCTGAGTGCTTCGGGATTTCGTGGATCATAGCTCAGCATGATCCTCCAGCCGCGAACAGCTTCCTCCTTGCGGCCTTGGGCCAAGTCCCGCTCGGCCTGGCGCCCCAGTTCAAACAAAAGATCGAACCGGGCCTGTTCGCAAGCAGGGTCCAAGGCCAGGGCCTGCCGCCAGGCGTTCAATGCCAGTCCTGAAAACCCCATTTTAAGGTAGACTTCGCCCGCCAGAACCAAGGCGCGCACCCCTCTGGGGTTGAGCTCCAGGGATCGTTCCAGTTCCATGCGGGCGTTGGCAGGCAAACCCATCCGGGAGAAGGTGTCCCCCAAGGCCAGGTGCAGGTCGGAGTCTTCCCCGGCAAGGGATTGGGCCTTGGAGAGGAAGGCGACCGCCTGGGCGGTATTGTTCTGGGCCAACAGACAGGCCGCAACTCCCAGGTTGGCCCATCCATTTGGCGGGTCCAGTTTCAAAACGTGACGATAGGAGGCCTCGGCGTCAGCGAGTTTCCCTCCAGTAAGGAGGATGTGCCCTTTCCAGAGGAGGGCCAGCAGATTGCCCGGATCAAGCCGGAGTACCTCGCCCAGTTCTCCCAGGGCTTTCTCAAGCTGGCCTGAAGCGGCGTCGATCTGGGCCAGGCGGACCCGCGCGAAAGCGTTCTGGGGATCCAGGCCCAGGGTCTCCTGAACGGCGCGCCTGGCGGCTTCGAGATTACCCTTGGCCTGCCATTCCTGGGCCGTGAACAGCAGGTTCATCTCGTCCTGTTCGGCGCGGGCAGGGGAGGCTGAAACGAAGAGAAAGGCAAGCAGGGAGATGGCTATGGCCTGTGTCATGAACGGCATGTCCTTTTGAAGGCGGAGAGGGAATCGAGCCCCTCTATGTAGTCCTGGGTCATGGCGTTCAATTGTGGAATGTTGCGGGAGAACACCCCGGTCATGACCGGGTCCCGGAAACGGTGCATGCTGCGGGTTACGCGGGAGCAAAAGCCTCTGCGGGGTTTGTGTTCTCCGCCCATGCCAGGATCGAAGTAGCTCAAGCGGTTGGCGATGGCCCATTCTATGGGAGTATAATAGCACAGTTCGAAATGAAGAAAGGGTATGTCCTCGGACGCGCCCCAGTAGCGTCCGTAGAGCTTGTCAGCGCCGTGAACCAGAAGGGCCAGGCCCACGGGATCTGCGGTGCCCGGTATGAAGGCCGCGCAAAAGGCCAGCCGTTCCCGGAATCCGTCCGCTAGGCCTTCGAAAAAAGTTTGAGGCAGATACTTGCACCCCCATTCCCCGAATTTGTCGTTGGTATCTTCGTAATACCTGTACATGAGGCCAAACCAGGAGTCTGGTATGTCCGCCCCTTGCACGACCTCCACGCGGACCCCCGAGTCACGCAGCAATCTGCGTTCGCGACGTATGTTCTTGCGCTGTCCGGCCCTGAATTCTCCCAGAAAATCCTCGAAGCTGCAAAAACCCTGATTCATCCACATGAACCCCTGGTGCTCCCAGGCCATGAACCCCGCCGCCTCCAGTTCCTCAGCAAAGGAAGGCTCGGCGAACAAGACATGGTGGCTGGAAAGATCGTTGGCCTCGGCAAGACGAGCCATGGACTCAAGCATGACAGGAGACAGGGCGCGGCGGGAAATTCCTGGGTGGGTGAGGAAGGAGTAGTCCGCCACGGGGGTGAACGGACTGACCGCGATCAGCTTCGGGTAGTAGGGACGCTGCAGACGTTCGGCCACCTCGGCCCACATCTGGTCGTAGACGAATTCGCCCCTGCCGTGGCCTTTCAGATAGAGGGGCGCCGCAGCGATCAGTTTCTCCCCATTGTGTACGGCGCAGTGGGCTGGCAGCCAACCGGTCTTAGGGCATACCGCACCGGAATCCTCCAACAGGGCGAGCCATTCCCAGCGCATAAAGGGTCTAGAGTTCCCGGCGAGTAAGTTCCATTCCTCCTGGTTAAGCTGGTGCATGGAGGAAACGAAGGAGATGGTGAGCGTAGCGGATGGTTGGGTCATGGGGATAGCGGCCGGGGCGTTCTTCGCCCCGGCCGCGCTCGAATGCTTACTTGACGTTGGCCCATGCCTCCCCGTTCTTGAGGAAAAGATTGATCTCCACGGCCTTGCAGATGTCCACATCCTTTATGGTGTAGGCCATCTTTTGGCGGACCACGTATTTGAGGTCCCACTTGCAGTCGCCTTCATCGTGGGGAACGGGGATGTTGACCTTCTTTCCGGGCTTGAGCTTCCACTTGTCGAGAATGTTGGGGCCCCATTTCCCGCTTCCGGCCGGGGCCAGATGGATGCGTTTGATCTGCTGGTCGGCGGAGTTGATGAACAGAATGCGCTTCTCGGCGGCAAAGGCCTGGGAAGCCAGGGCAAGGACCAGAATCAGGATGGCGAAAGTTCTACGCATTCATTTCCTCCGTTTGAGATTTAGGCTTCGCCAGTGGGTTGTTCATACAGTTCTTTGGCCCAGTTGAGGGCTTCGCAGTAAGAACTGGCCACTTTGATGGAATCGAGCCCAAGGGAGCGAGTGAGTTCGTCCAATTTGCCCCAGTCACCCGATTCGAAGCATTTGGCCACGTCCAGCCAGTGGCTGTAATCGTTATCCTCGCCCGACAGGGCGGCCTTGACGTCGTCCTCCAAGGGCAGGGATTCCACGAGCTCCCGCATGGGAGTGTCCAACATGGGCTCGAGCAGGGAAAAGAGCCCCATGAGGAACAGTGTTTCGGGAACAACGTCGCTCAGTCCGTGGTTGACTGCGGTGCGTTCCAAGAACTTGGCCCTGATGGAAGACAGATAGGGCAGCTCGGAGGTCTTGTCCGCTGGCATCATGTCCGAGAGGACCACAAGCCAGAGCCAGCTCTTGATCTGGTGCCAACCGAGCATGAGGATGGCGTGCCTGATGGAGCTGACCTTGTAACGCAGCCCGAATGCAAGGGAATTGATGAAGGTGAGCAGTCTGAAGCTTATGGCAACGTCGGACTCGATGTTGCGGGTGAGCTCCTCCAGGTCCATATCGCCCTTTTCCAGGCCCCGGTAAATGTTCAAACGGGTGATCTTGTTTGATGGGAGCTTGCGTCCGGGAACGATCACGGGTTTCTCAAAGAAGAACCCTTGAAAGAGGTTGAAACCAAGCTTCAGGGCCATCTGGAACTGCGCGTCGTCCTCCAGCCGCTTGGCTGCGAGCAAACACTCGCATCCCTCCAACTCCTTGATTGTCGCTTTGAGTTCCGCTTCGTTTTTGTCCAGGAAGTCCACGAACACGATGTCGGCCAGTTCAACCAAGCGTTTGGCGCATTGCCCCTGCACGAAGTGGCTGATGGCCAGGGTGTAGCCCTTGTCCTTGGCTTTTGTCAGGGCGTCTTCATATTCGGGCTCCAGCTCGACCACGGGTTCGATCTCAACCACGGTGGTCTTCGGGGCCAATGTCTCGAGAACCTGGGATGTGATAGACATGCGGGAGAAGTGGATGAAAATCTTCTTGCCGGCTTGGTCCGCTTCCGGAGACGAAAGCAGGGCGCTTGATATCACCGTGAGAGTCGCCAGATCCTTGTCCGAGAAGTTTGCGGACCTGTCCAAGGGACTCTTGCGATAGAGAAGTTCGTAGCCATAGACGTTCTTCTTGCTGTCGAAGACGGGCTGTCTGGCGAAAAAAGTGTCTACGTAAAATTGGCTTCCGGCATCCATTGACATCGGTGGTCTTCCTTATGGTGTTGCCCTGGCTTTTGCGTTCCTAACCCACCTTTTCCCGCGTGTCCATTTTGCATGCCGCCAGAGGGCATCATGGACACGCGGGGCCAAGCGAGTTAGGATTCCTCTTATAAAGGTATTCCGGGGATTTTAGATGAAGGCGCTTCACGAGAAACTCGTCGATTCCGGACTGGTCACCAAGGGAGAGGTGGATCAGGTCCGTCAGATTCAGCGAAAGTCCGGCTGGAAGATCGTCGAGTATCTCATGCATCAGGGTCGGCTCAACGAGAACGAGCTCATCGACTTCATCAGCCGCGAACTCAAGATCGACAAGTTTTCCCCGGAAAAGTACGTCCTGGACAAATCCCTCAAGGATACCCTGCCCGAGGACATGGCCCGCAAGTTCAACCTTGTGCCCATCAAGGTTGAACGCAGCGTGCTCTATGTTGCCACCGCAGATCCGGAAAGCATCAACCGCCTGGACCAGGTAGAACGTGTGGCCATGCTGGAGGTGGAGCCGGTATTCTGTACCAAGGCCGAGCTCGAGGAGCTCATGGCCGGGCAGTACGGCGTGCAGTCCCACCTTGGCGACATGCTGGGAATCATCGACGAGCTCTCGGTACAGTCCGGGGACGAGGCCGAAGAAGGCATAGACCTGGCCGGGGCGCTCCAGAGCGCGGTCCAGGAAGCCCCGGTGGTTCGTCTGGTGAACCAGATTCTGGCCCAGGCCGTCAGGGAGCGCGCCTCGGACATCCATCTTTCCCCCATGAAGAACACCATCCAGATGCGTTACCGCATCGACGGGGAGCTCCGCGAATTTCCCACGCCGCCCAAGTCGGTGTTCCTTACGGTGCTCTCCAGGCTCAAGCTCCTGGCAAACATGGACATAACCATCACGCGCATCCCCCAGGACGGACGTTTTTCCTTCGTGCTCGACGGCAAGGAGATAAACGTGCGCGCCTCCACCCTGCCCACCATCCACGGGGAAAATTTGGTGCTGCGTCTTCTCATGCGTTCCTCCCGGGGCAGCAACATGGACGAACTCGGCGTGAGCGACGAAGACAGGCGCAAGCTGCAAAAGGGCATGGACCGCCCGTTCGGCATGATCCTGGCCACCGGGCCCACCGGGTCAGGCAAGACCACGCTCCTCTACGCTGTTCTTAGGCAATTGGATCAACCCGGGGTGAACATCATCACCCTGGAAGACCCCGTTGAATACCGCATCGAGACCATCCGGCAGGTGCAGCTCAATATCCGGGCAGGCATGACCTTCGCCTCCGGCCTGCGAGCCATCCTGCGTCAGGACCCGGACATCATCATGGTGGGCGAAATCCGCGACGGCGAGACTGCGGGAATTGCCGTGCAGTCCGCGCTCACCGGCCACCAGGTGCTCTCCACTGTGCACACGAACTCCGCCTGCCAGGCCCTGACCAGGCTCATGGAAATGGGTATTGAGCCCTTCCTGGTGGCCTCGACCCTGGCGGTGGTGATCGGGCAGAGGCTGGTGCGGCGCATCTGCCCAAAGTGCAAGGAGCCCTACACCCCTCCCAAGGAACTGGTGTCGGTTTTCGAGATGCAGCACCTGAAGGATGTGGTGTTCATGCGCGGCAAGGGCTGCCCGGATTGCAACGGCCTGGGCTACGCCGGGCGCGTGGGAGTCTACGAGGTGCTCTACGTGGACGATTTGGTGCAGGACCTCATCCTGCGCCAGGCCTCAGCCCGGGAGATCGAGCAGGCCGCTGTGGAGGCCGGTAATTTTTCCACGCTCAAGATGGACGCGCTCTCCAAAGTCGTGGCCGGGCTCACCACCATTGAAGAGGCCGCGAGCATCGCATTCCTGTAGCCTCATCCACCCCGGCTTTACTCCCCTGCGTCTTTTCGCGTCACCCTGCGCATGAATTCCGAAAGGTTCAGTTTGCGGCTGGACGGACCGGCCCGCACGTAAAATTCCTCGTCCTTGCCACTCTTCAGGATAACCGGCTCTTTGGATTTGCGGCACTCCACCAAGAGGATTTTGCACCCCTCGATAGGACGGATGGCGAAGGTGGCGAAGCTTAAGAACTCCACCCCGATGTGCTGCGCGAACAGGGAGCTGAAGTGGCGCAAGGCATGGTCGTCATTTTCGAATCCGTCGGCATCAAGGCCCATGGCTCGGCCCTGGTCGTCCACTCCCACCGCCAGAACGCCGCCGTCCGTGTTCATGAACGCGGTAAGGGTCTTCAGTACGGCCAGTTCTATTTCTTTCCCAGGCTTTCCCGCGGCAAGGTTGAAGCGCAAGGTGGACTTGAATTCCAGCTTCTCGCCTTCCCCTTTATCCAGGAGCTGGCGAATCTCCTGTTCGGTTTCGAAAAAGGACGCCGCCAAGGAGCGGGACTTCCGTCTAGACTGGACGACAAGCACCACGAGCAGCAGCAGGGCTACTATAAGTCCACTCCCGATCAGTACCGGAGCCTTGCGCCCTTCGAGCAGCAGGCCAAGAAGTTCCTCCTGGGAGAGGGCCAGGCCAACATAAGTCTTTCCGCCTTCCTCGGCCAAGGGTTGGAGGGAGGCCCACCACGTCTTGCCGGCGGCCGTGAAGCTGAATGTTTCCGCTAAAGGTCTGCCTTTTTCCCGCCAGGCGTTCATTGCCTGAGTCCGAACCGGGTCGGTGGCCTTTTCCCAGGGGATGAACAACGGGTCCTTGCTGCCTGAGTAAACTTCGTTCTCTTCGCTCGCGCCCGGGCCGACAATAAAGCCTTCCTGGGAGAACAGGAGAATACGGGCGCTCCTGGGCTGGTCAGCGGCGAGGACCTTCCAGATGGTGTCCAGGCCGAAGCTTATGGTCAGGGTTCTGTAAACGTCACCCGCAGGGCCGGCAGTTGCGATGCTTGAGATGGATGCGGCGCTTCTGCCGGGCAGAGGATGGGTGTCGGTCCAGATGGGCCAGGCACCAAGATGGCCTTTGACCAAACGGGTGATGAGAGAACTGAAGGCGTCCAGGGAGATCGTGGGGATGTCGGCGCTCCCTTGGGGCCGCATCCCGGAATCAAGACGCTGCCATTTCCCCTCGGAGCCATCAGCTCCAGAGCCAAGAAAGAGAAGAAAGCCGTCCTGAAGCCGTATGGCCATGGCTGAAATGCCTTGCGCGTCCGAAAGGGTGACCGCGCTTAGGCTCTGTTCGTCTGCCAGGACTGAAAGAATGAGCGTCTTGGCGTCATTTGGAGCTAACGTTTGGCTGGCTTGCGCAAGCAGCTTGCCAGTGAGGTTCTGAGCGGCCAGGGGCGGGGAGAGCTGGATATTGAGTCTTTCTCTGACGCCGCGGCCTTCGGATGAGACAACCTGGGAGTAGAAGCCTCTGGTCAAACGGCCGTATTCGAGGGAGGCGAGCCCCCCTGCCAGGGCGACCAGTATGATGGCAAAAAGGAGAAGAGCGCGGGGAGGCTGCACGGTACCTTCCGGTGGGGGATGTGGG
Organism: Desulfovibrio sp.; assembly: GCA_016208105.1. Taxonomy (NCBI): domain Bacteria; kingdom Pseudomonadati; phylum Thermodesulfobacteriota; class Desulfovibrionia; order Desulfovibrionales; family Desulfovibrionaceae; genus Desulfovibrio; species Desulfovibrio sp. The sequence continues at coordinate 273,631 of JACQYS010000019.1, read as the reverse complement.
GCTTCGGAAACATACCCGCCCGGCTTCTCATGCGCAAGCCGCCCTCACCTGTCTGGCGTGTCCCGCAGAGGAAGCCACATCATTGTGGGAGGAGTGATCCCTTATTCCTGCGCCAGCTTCCAGGGTTCCCTTTGGGCTTCCTGGCGTTTGAGGGCCTCAGTGAGAAGCTCGGCGCAACGGCTGGCGTCGGCTGTGTTCAAGACCCAGTCCGCCCCGGACTGGAACGCGGCCCACGCATCCATGCTGGGCTGTGCGCCCACGACGAAAAGCGTCGTCTCCCGGCGCCTAAGGCCCGGGCGGGAGTTCATTTCCCCAAGAGCCTCGGTCTTGGCTTCACCAGCCACAACCACATCCAGGGAATTGAGCTTGAGCTTGGCCGCCGCTACGGCCGAGTCGGGTTCATCCATGAGGTAGTAGCCTTGCTGGGTGAAATAGGCTTTTGCACCGTCGCGCCAGGGTCCGTCTTCAAGGCACACAAGCGCCGCTTTCATACCGTAGGGGATAAGCTCAGGCTCAATAGCCGGTTGCACCTCGCTCATAGCCCATCCTCCTCATCGTCCTTGCTTGTTTTATTGTAATCCATATCAAGTTTGAGTTCGCCCAAGTCAGAGACTTTCTCGCCCCGGGAAAGGCGGACCTGGTCGATGGCCAAGGTCAGTTTGGCCCGGTCGGTTGCGTTGGTCAGGGCGGTGTCCCGCTCGATGAGACCCTTTTCGTAAAGCGCCAGGAGGTACTGGTCGAAGGTGAACATTCCGTAGGTGGAGCCGGACTCAACCGATCCGTAATAGGTCTTTTCTCCTGATTCACCGGTCTGGATGATCTCGCGGATCTGGAGGTTGTTTTTGAGAATTTCAAAGGCCGCGACCCGTCCGCCGCCCACCTTCTGCATGAGCCTCTGGGACACAACGTATTTGAGGCTGGCACCAAGGCGCTGACGGATGAGCTGCTCTTCGCTGGTCTCGAACATGCCGATGATGCGGTTGATGGTCTGGCCGGTGTCCGAGGTGTGCAAGGTGCCAAGGACCAGGTGGCCGGTTTCGGCGGCCTGCAGGGCGGTTTCCACAGTCTCACGGTCGCGCATTTCGCCCACCAGGATAACCTTGGGGGCCTGGCGAAGGGCCGCGCGCAGCCCGGAGGCGAAGGAGTCGAAGTCCTGGCCCAGTTCACGCTGGTTCACCGTGCCCCGCTTGTGGGGGTGTACGAATTCCACGGGGTCTTCCAGGGTGACAATGTGCACCGCGTTCTTCTCGTTTATTTCATCGATGAGCGCGGCCAATGATGTGGACTTGCCGGTTCCGGTTGCGCCGGTAACAAGGATGAGGCCGAACTTCTCTTTTGCCATTTCGCCAAACTGGCCGGGCAGGCCGAGCTGGGCCATGGTTGGGGCCATGGAGGAGAGCTGCCTGAGCACCAAGGCCAGTGACCCTCTTTGCCAGAAGATGTTGACGCGGAAACGGATCTTGGACGGGTGCTCGTAGGAGAGGTCGCAGGAACCCCGGGTCATGAGGTCCCGATAGAGGCGGACGCCCCGGCCCATGAGCACTTGGGCCATGGCCTCGGTCTGCCTGGCCACCAAGGGACCAAGCGGCAGATCGAGATCGGTCAGCTGACCGTGCTGCTCGGCCTGGACCTTCTTGTCCACGGTGAAGAGCACGTCGGAAAGCGATGGCGCCTGGGTTAGAGCCAGGCCGATCAGATGGTCGAAGTGCGATCTGAGCATCTCGGGATCTCCACGTTTAGGCGGTCATGGACAAAACAAGCCGTATCCGCTGGCTTGGGCAGAGGTGAGTAGTTCTCTTTCCGTTCGGTACGGGTTCCTGCCGTTCAGCCAGTCCTAGTCGTCCATGCCTGTCGGAGGCTGCGGCAGAAGATCCTTGAATCGAGCCTTTTGGATGGCCTTGTTGTATGCGTCCTCGGCTGTGATTTTTCGAGCATCGTAGAGTTCCATGATGGTGTCGTCCAGGGTTTGCATCCCCTGGTTCTTGCCAGTCTCGATCACGGAGTTGATCTGGAAGGTTCGCCTTTCGCGAATGAGGTTGCGCACAGACGGCAGGGCCACAAGTATTTCCAGGGCAGCCACGCGGCCGGGTTTGTCCGCGCGTTTAAAAAGCGTCTGCGCCACGATGCCTCGAAGCGATTCCGACAGGGCTGAGCGAATCTGCTCCTGCTGGTCGCCAGGAAACACCTCGATGATGCGGTCCACGGTTTTGGCGGCGCTTATGGTGTGAAGTGTTGAGAACACCAAGTGGCCGGTCTCGGCCGCTTCCAGGGCCAACCGGATGGTTTCCAGGTCACGCATTTCGCCGACCAGAATAACGTCCGGGTCTTCGCGCAGAGCCCCTCTCAGGGCGGAGTTGAAGCTCTTGGTGTCGCGCCCGACTTCTCGCTGGTTGATGAGGCAGTTCTTGGGCTGGTGTAAAAATTCAATGGGGTCCTCGATGGTGAGGATGTGTTCCTGGCGCTGGGTGTTGATGTAGTCGATCATGGCCGCCAGCGTGGTGGATTTGCCCGAACCGGTGGGGCCTGTAACCAACACCAGTCCTTTGGGGAGCTTGCAGAATTCCTGGAGGATGGGGGGCAGGCCTAGGTCTTCAAGAGACAGTATCTTCTCCGGGATGGTGCGGAAAGCGGCTGCGACCCCCCGGCTCTGCAAATAGAAATTCACGCGGTAGCGGGAGATCCCGGGCACCGCGTAGGCGAAGTCCACATCGCCGGTTTCCTCGAATTCCTTGATTTTGGGCTCGGGCGTAATCTCGTACAGGAGCTTTTTGAGCTCCTCGTGCTCGAGAACCTTGAACTTTACCCGCTGCAGCGCGCCATGCAGGCGGATAATTGGCTGGGAACCACTGGACAGGTGCAGGTCGGATGCGCCGAGTTCGTGCATCATGGAGAAAAAGGCGTCGATCTGGGCCATGTGCTCTCCCCTGGGGTTTCTCTTTCAAGCATATACATCATCATGCCCGGCAGTCCAATGGGGTCATTGCGTATGATCCGTAAAGATTGTTTGGCTGTTCCACACATTGCTATTTTGTAATTGTCTTCGAAGACTCTTGCGTTGAAGGTGTTTCTGTCCAAGTTCAGGGAAGAGCTGTTTGCCCGATGGGTTTCTCTGGAGATGAATCTTCAGTAGCGATCATCGCGGATGTTTTAGATCATTTTTTCGCTGTGGGCTAAAGCATATCCCTGGGAAACGTGATGAAGATGCTCCCTGGAGGGGCATGCATATGCGTTGTAAGTATGAGGAGGGAAAGGTGCGGTCCGGTTGCTGTTTGAGTGCTTTTGACAACGCGAGAAAACCCTGGACACGATGACAATGCATTGAAATTTGTGTTGCGTCTCAGGGATAGCGCTTGACTTTTCTCTGCAAATCGCCATCGTTGTTTTCCAACAACGTGCAGCACAGGTTGGAGAATTCGGCAGTGGACACGTCTCCCAAAGCATCGTCCACCGATAAGCTCCTGGATATGATCAGGGGTTCGGGGAAGAAGGGCGGCGGGGTGGAAACTCCCGCACCACAACCCTTGGCGCCCAAAAGAAAGTGGAATTTTGGACTTTCTTTGAAGGCTGGCCCGGGCGCGGGAGGCAGTTCCAAGAATGTGCACCTTGGGGTGGAGCTTGCTGGCGGGGTCATCCGCATGGTCAAGCTCACTTCGGGGTCCGGGCGCTCCCGGGCACTTGAATTCAAAACCATTTCAATTCCAGAACAAGGCCCGGACGCCCCGGAACTCTCCCTTGTTCTTCGCCTGGCCTTGAAGGATTTTCTTGGCAAGGCCGATGCCGATGTCTGGGCGGTTGTTCCTGCTGAAACCGCTGATCTGCGCTTCCTGCAAGTTCCCAAGACCAACAAGAAACAGCTGTCCAACGCCATTTACTGGACCGCCAAGAAAGAGGCCTCCTTCGATGACGCGGAGGTGGTTTTCGACTACGAGCTCCAGGGCGAAGTGATTGAGAAGGGGGCTCCGCGCCTTTCCGTGCTAGCCTATACGGTGAAGCGGGAAGAATTCGAGAAATTAAGGAATCTCTTTCTTCAGGCGGGTTATCCGCTTGCCGGGATCACGCTGCCTTCCGTCTCAATGCGCAACCTTTTGCGGGGTGGCTGGGTTGAGGACGGCGAAAAAACCCAAGCCTGCCTGCATCTTGGCGGCGAGTTTTCACGAATCGAAATTTTCAGCGGAGGAAACCTCCAGATTGTTCGGGTGCTCAAGGGGGGGCTTTCGGCCATGGCTCAGTCCTTGGCCGAAGCGTCCAAGGAATTCACTCCGCATCCAGCAATTGTCGGATCGGAACCTGTGTCCGGAGAGTCGATTGCCGTGGTGCCCGAGGAGGCGGTTTTTTCCTCAGCCATCCCAATAGAGATCGAGTCTATGGCATCTAAGCCCGATGTGGCCGAAGCAAAACCCGCAGGTCTTAGTGTGGAGGAGTCGCTGGCTTTGATTGAAAACTTTGCCGACGGGCCACAGTCCCTCCCCGAGGGCCACCCCGGCAGGAATTTCACGACCGCTGACGTGCTGGAGATGCTCAAGCCAGCCTGGGAGCGCCTGCTGCGGCAAGTGCAGATGACCTTTTCCCACCACGCGGTCACCTTGGGAAACGAGCAGGTAGGGAGCCTTACCCTGAGCGGCCCCCTGGGCGGCGATCCAGGGATGCTTGATTACCTGAGCGGGAAACTCGGCCTGCCTTGCAGGCTGCTTGACCCGTTGTCTCCGGACAACCTTGGAAGGCTTCAAATTGCAGCCCCGTTCCTTTCTTTGGCGGAACGGCAGCCCTACGGTCTAGTTCTAGGGCTCACCGGGGCGGAAAGGTCTGCCTGCAACCTCCTCCACACCTACAAACAGAAGGAGGAGGAAGACCGGGTCGAGAGTCTCAACCGGGTGGTGGCACTCAGCTGGCTTGGCGTGGCTGTCGTGATTCTTGGCTTTTTCATCTGGCAACAGACGCAATCCTACGTCAAAAAGCAAGAACTCAGCGTTTTAGAAGGAAGGCTCAGGGAGTATCAACCTTTAGTGGACATGCCCCTGCTTTTAAGCACCGGTTCCAAAGTGCGCCAAGCGGTAGACAACATGCGTCGTTTCGCCAACCGGAGCAGGCCGGCCGCAGTGCTGCGCGACATAACAGGCCTCACACCGGAGAATGTCAAATTGTTCAGTATCTCCATGGATCTGGGCACGCCGGAGGAGCAGCCTCAGACGACCCAGGAAACCCAAGGGAAACCAGGGCCGCGCCCGGCCGGAAAGGGTCGTGAAGCCATGGATACGCTCACTCTGGAGGGGTACGTCAAGGGAGACAGCCAAATACTCGAGTCGCTGCTGTCGGCTTACCTGGTGCAGCTTCGTACCTCTCCTCTTTTGGGCGAGCCCTCGGTGAGCAAGCGTTCAGTGGAAATGACCGCTGCAGGGGAGGATGTTCTTAGGTTCACCCTTTCCTGCCAGGTGAGGCGATAGATGTCCGCCAGAAATTTATTGAGCAATCTTCCCCCCAGGACTGCGCTGTATCTGCTTATCGGGTCCGGAGTGGTCGTACTGTTTGTGCTTCTGGGCATCATCCCCATGCAGAAACACCTGTTGGAGCAGGACAGCCAGATCGAGCAGGTGAAGTACCGTATCGAGGAACAAAGCGCACTGCACCCCATCTATATGAAAATGCTGGGAATCGCCCAGGCGGGAGGGGTAAAGGCGCCTAAACTTCCAGAGAGACAAAGCCTCGGGCAGAAAGACGTTTCAGAACTCACGGATTCGATGGCGCAATTGATCGTGAAAACCGGGCTGGAAGCCCAATCAGTAGTCCCAGACCCGAGCACGCTTGGCAAGGGTTCCAAATCGCTCGCAGTGAACATTCACGTACGAGGTTCGCTGGAGCAGTTCAGGGCATTCCTTGGCGAATTGGCCATGATGGCCAGTTTCGAGAACATCGAAACCCTTCGGGTTGCACCCGGCAACGGGCCGAGGGACTACACCCTCACGGTGTGGGTGGCCGCGGAGTAGGATATGGAAATATCCAAGCGAGAACGGATCCTGCTCGGCGGAATGGGTGCGGCCATACTGGCGTCGGTCGTGTATCTGCTTTGGCCGTCCTCGGCTCCCCGTTCTCCCGAGATGACTCCACAAAAGTTGGCCGATTCAAGAAAGGCCGCGGAATCTCAGCTCCAAGCTTTGGAAAGGGTGAAGCTTACGCCCCGCGAAATACATGCGGTCACCAATGCCCAGGACGCCTGGCCGCGTGACCCCCTGGGGCCGAAACCTCCCGACCCTGAAGCGCAAGTGGACCGTGACAAATTTCATTTTACCGGGTTCATCCGCATCGGCGACCGCAGTCTGGCCGTAATCAATGGCCGTGAATACCAGGTGGGCGAGCAGCTCGAGAGCGGTGGATTCGAGGTTGGCGAGATTACGCCTGAAGCAGTGGTGCTTCAGGGCGTTGTGCGCAAAAACAAGGTGCGCATTCCCTACCAGGACCCGAGTTTCTTCACCGGACGGTAGGGGGCGTGGACAGCCGCGCCAAGGAGTGCTGAATGAAAAATATCCATTTCCACATACGAATTTTATGGGCGGCTATGCTGGGGCTTGTCATCCTGCTTGCGGCCTGTGCGGACAAGAAAGAGAAAGACCCCTTCATGGAGAAATGGGAGAAAGTAGCAGAAGAAACAAAAGACAAAACCTATACGCACCAGGACCGTAAAGTGGAGTTCTCCCAGCTCCAGGTGAAGTCAGACGCAAAAATCATAGACGAAAAGCCAAAACGCAACCTGCCCACAATGCGGGTGTCGCTCAATTTCTACAATACGGACCTTCAGGCGGTGCTGCGTTCCATGGCTCGCATCGCCAATCAAAACATCATTCTCTCCGCCTCCCTCCAGGCTCCCGAGAACCAGGGTAAGCATAAGGTGAACCTAAACGTCAGCGAGACTCCCTGGGACCAGGCCTTCAATTCAATCCTCAATGCCAACGGATTGAGCTACGATTGGGACGGGGAGATCATCCGTGTCATGACACTGGAAGATATGAAGGGCCAGAACGAAATGAAGAAGGCCGTTGCTGAGAAAATGGCCCAAACCGAGAAGCAAAAAACCGTTGAGCCCATGGTGACCGTTAAGGTTCAGGTGAACTACGCGGACGTCACCGAGTTGGAAAAAACTCTGAAGGGATACCTGGCTTCCTCTGGGGCGGCTCCAGGTGGTGCTCCCGGCGCTGCTCCCGGAGCGCCAGGCGCCCCGGCTGCTGGCGCCGCCTCGGGCAGCGATGAACTTGCAGGGAAGATCAAGGGATTGGTCGTGGCCGACAGGCATTCAAGTTCCATCGTCATCCAGGCCCCCAGAGAACATGCTGAGATGCTGGTGAAACTCGTTGAAAAACTCGACGAGCCAAGGCTCCAGGTGCACCTGAAGGCGTTCATCGTGGAGGCCACCAAGGACTCTTTGCAAGACATAGGTTTTCAATGGGGCGGCTTTTTCAAGTCCATCGCGGACCCCAGCGGCAACAGTGCCTTTATACAGTCCTCAACCGATAGGACCGTTGCGTCGGACGGTACCGTCACCTATACCAACACCTACGGGCTTGGGCCTTCCAGTCGCGGGTACGCCTTCAATTTCCCTGCCGCAATCACAAACACAGGCTCGCCTCCGGGTGCGGGCCTGGGGGCGCAGGGAGCGGCCATCAACTTCCTTTGGGGCAATATCAACAACAACATTCTCCAGATGCAGCTTACCGCGCTGGCCCGGGACGGCAAGGTCAGCATCCTCTCCGAGCCATCGCTCACCACCTTGGACAACAGCATGGCCTTCACCGAAAATGGCGAGAAGGTGCCGTATGTCTCAGTTTCTCAGAACGGTACTAACGTGCAGTTCATAGATGCGGTGCTGCGCCTGGAAATGACGCCGCATGTCATCGACGGCAGGAATCTGCGTATGAAGCTCATCATAAAAAATGATGAAGTGGTCACGGATCAGACGCAATGGGTGCAGGGCAATCCGCCCATCCGCAAGAAGGAGACCAACACCACACTCATCGTGGAGGACGGTTCCACCATCATCATTTCAGGGCTGGCCAAACACACCAAATCAAAATCGAGCCAGGGTTTCCCCGGGCTCAAGGATATTCCCGCAGCCGGTTATCTGTTCGGCGACAAGAGCAAGCAAGACACGAAGCAGGATGTCCTCATATTCATCACTCCCACTATCCTCAAAGGCGGAACGGCAATAGCTGAGGGGCCTCAGCCCATGTCCCAGGCCCCCCAGACTCCATCAGGTCGTCCAGGGTCCCCAGACCGGCAGCCGATACCCTTGGGGCCGGCTCCAACCGTTCCGCAGCCTGGAAGACCCGGCAGCTGACATGCGGTATTTCGAGGTGTTGAATCTTCGCCGGGAGCCTTTTTCCAACTCCCCGGACCCGGAGCTGTTCTATCGCACCAAACAGCACCGGGAATGTCTGCAGGCTCTTGAGATAGCCATTCGCCTCAAGAGGGGCTTGTCCGTGGTCACGGGGCACGTGGGAACGGGCAAGACCACCTTGTGCCGTCAGCTCATCCGGGTGCTAGCGGAGCGCCAGGGAGTAGTCACCCATCTCATTCTGGACCCGACCTTTTCAGACGCCAGAGAGCTGCTTGTCCAATTGAATGGTTTTTTCGGGGTGGATGCACAGGCGGCGGGGCAGGCCAGCGACTGGCAGCTTCGGGAAAACATCAAAAATGCCCTGTGGGGGCTTGCAGTCGAAGAGGACCAACTCGTGGTCCTCATTGTGGACGAAGGCCAGAAGATGTCTCTCGAGTGTCTGGAGATCCTCCGGGAGCTTCTCAACTTCGAAACCAACGAAAACAAGCTGTTGCAGATCGTCATCTTCGGCCAGTTGGAATTTGAGCCGATTTTGGAAGCCAAGGCCAACCTGGCTGACAGGGTGAACTTGCGCTACAGGATAGAGCCTCTGGACTTCCAGGACACGCGTGAGCTGATCCAGGCCCGGCTGGCCATGTGCTCAAAGGATATTTCTCCGGAAGGGCTTTTCAGCTTTGGGGCGTTGCTCGCTGTATTTCTGGCCACGGACGGTTTCCCGCGTCAGATCGTGCAGTTGTGCCACCAAGCGCTTCTGGCTGTTATAATAAAAGAAAGGCCACGGGTAACGTGGGGCGTGGTGCGCAGCTGCATGCGCTGGCGTACCTTGGGATTGCCTCGGCACAGACGCTGGCCATGGGCGTTGGCCGGAGCGCTCTGCATCCTGCTGGCGGTGGCGGGTGCGGCGGTTTATCTGGGGCTTGTGCCTTTTGAAGTCGGGCGGATCAGGGCTTCCATGCCGGAGGTACACATGCCGGATGTGGCTTCGTGGTTTCGCTCCAGCGTGGCATCCAGGCAGGAGAGCGTGCCCACCGATGCGTCCGCGCCTGCTCAGGAGACCAAACCGGCTGCGGAGTTGTCCACTGTCGGACAGGATAAGACGGGAACGCCCGCTCAAGGCATTACAGGTCCGCAACCGGATTATCAGACGTCTGTAGAGGGAAAAACAGAACCCAATGCCTTTAAACCGACGCAGGACCTGAACGCCCCCTCCCTCCTGGGTGCCGAACCAACCGTTCCTGAACAGCCGGGAAATAATCGTTCTGGGGGCCTGCCTCGCTTCACCGGAGTTCGCGCGGACTTTGCGGATGGAATGCAAACCTTAGATATACTTACAGACAAACCTGTCGAGCGCTTTGAGGCTGGCTTCAAGCCGAACCCGTCCAGAATCGTGGTGGATCTTTTCGGGGCCTGGGAAAGGAAAACGGAACGAGAATTGTCCGTCGGGTCCTCACGCATTGACAAAGTACGCAGCGCCGTTCATCCAGATAAACTGAGGGTGGCAGTCTATCTCAAGGACGCCTCGGCGGCTCCGATCCGGCCGGTGGTGGAAAAGACTCCTTCGGGACTCAAGATCATCCTCAAATAATTCCATGGCCTCTTTTTCCTACCAAGTCCTGAACGAATCCGGCCGGACCATATCCGGAGTGATCGAAGCCGAGTCGGTTGATCAGGCACGCCAGAAGCTTATGGCTTTGGGGTACATTCCTGTTTCAATTTCCCGGGGCAGGGTGAAAGGCGGCTTGGAGGGATGGTGGGAAGAAACCGAGATAAAGCTTACCGCAGTAAAGCTTAAAGATCTCATCCTTTTTACCAAACAGTTCCGGACCATGGTGCAAGCCGGACTTTCCATTCTCGAAATCTTGCGTATCTTAGAAGAGCAAACCGAGAATAAAAAGCTTAAGCAAGTCTGCACGATCATGAATGCGGACATCAAACAGGGCAAAACCTTGTTTGAGGCTTTTTCAAACCATCCCAAGGTATTTTCCGGGCTTTACCAGAATATGGTTCTGGCGGGTGAGCAGTCCGGAGCACTCCCGGAGGTGCTCAACCGCCTCATCTATCTCATAGAGCACGAACATAAGGTGAAATCGGACATACGCTCCGCTTTACAGTATCCGGCTACAATAGTCGTTGCTTTGGGTACTGCTTTCTACGTGTTGTTAAACTTCGTGGTGCCCAAGTTTGTGGTTAGTTTTAAAAGGGCTCAAATCGAACTGCCAGCGCCAACTGTGATTGCAATAAATCTGTATGAATTTTTCGATGCTTACGGATATTATCTCTTAGGCGGAATCATTGTTGGAATATTTCTTTTTATCAGATTTCTAAGAACAAAAGGGGGCCGTCTTTGGTGGGACAACCTGTGGTTACGCATCCCAATTTTCGGGCCTCTTTTTACTAAGGCGGCTATGTCCCGCTTTGCTTCCATCTTCTCCATTCTCCAGGCCAGCGGCATAAGCGTGCTGGCCACCCTGGATATCTTAGAAGGAACTATAGGCAATGCGGCCATTGCCTTGGAGTTCTCGCGCATCAAGGAGCTGCTCAAGGAAGGGCGCGGACTTTCCTCTCCGCTACGCCAGGCAAAATACTTCACTCCGATGGTCATCAATATGGTGGCCGTGGGCGAGGAAACCGGCAATCTGGAAGAGATGCTTATGGCCGTGGCCAACCATTATGATGCGGAAGTGGAGTATGCGGTAAGTTCGTTGTCGGAAGCAATCAATCCAATACTGGTAGTCGGTTTGGCCGGGGTGGTCGGTTTTTTTGCTTTGGCCATTTTCCTCCCCATGTGGGATTTGACCAAGATGGTGAAATAGATGTTTCAGCGAGTGCGTGTGGACATATCCCTTGGCGTGCTCATTCCCTTCATCCTGGGGGGGATCGCCTCGCTGTGCGTATTGGGAACGGAGGCTGCTTGGCGATTCGGTTTTCTTGAGGGAGGGGCTTCGGCCCGCAACGGCTACATCACGGCGGCTGTTACCGGTCTTGCTGTTTTCGGCGTAGCCATGCTGCTTGGAACTCTGGTGTTGAAGCCCGTAAAGGAGTTTCTGGAAAGGGCCAAGAAACTGCCGATGCTCAAGGAACCAGCGGAACGGATGGAACGGGCCCGTGGCGCAGAAATTGAAGCTCTGGGCCAAATGTTCGAGCACGTCACCCAGGTGATGGAAAGCCTGGACGCAAAGGCGCTTTTCCCGGGCGTCATTGGTGAGAGCAGACCCTTGCGGGGAGTGATGTCCCAGGTAGCCAAGGTTGCTCCTTCGGAAGCAACTGTATTGCTGACCGGGGAATCCGGAACGGGCAAGGATTTGTTCGCCAACACCATCCATTCCCACTCCAAACGCAAAGATAGGGCTTTCGTGGCGGTGAACTGCGCGGCCATCCCCCCCGGACTCATGGAGAGCGAGCTGTTCGGGCACGAAAAAGGGGCCTTCACCGGGGCAATCGCCGTAAAAAAAGGCAAGTTCGAGCAGGCCAGCAACGGTACACTCTTTCTGGATGAGATAGGCGACATGCCTTTGGAGACACAGGCCAAAATTTTGCGTGCCCTTGAAAACGGGGAGGCCGAGAGGGTCGGTGGGGCCAAGCCGGTTCGGTTCAATGTCCGGCTGGTTGCGGCCACCAACAAAAATCTCCAGGAAATGATCACTCGCAACGAGTTCCGGGAAGATCTCTACCATCGCTTGAACGTCTTCCCGATTCTCTTGCCGCCATTACGCGTCCGGCCTGAGGACATTCCGATGCTGTGCTCGCACTTTCTTGAGCGCTTCGGGCCTGGGCTCACTCTTTCAACGGAAGCACTGCAGCTGCTGATGGCGTATTCCTGGCCGGGAAATGTACGTGAATTGCGCAACTCTCTGGAGCGGGCGGCGGTCCTGGCAGATGAACATGGCATGGTTCTGCCCGAGCATTTGCCCGCACAGCTCAGGCTCGTTTCCGCCACTGAGCCGCAACTGCCAGTAATGCCCGAGAGCAGGGCCAAGGACTTGGACGAGCGTCTTGAAGAGATAGAGAAGAGCCTTATCATAGCGGCACTTATCAAAAGTCATGGGGTTCAGGTTCGGGCGGCCGAGATGCTTGGCATAAAAGAGCGCAGTCTTTGGCATCGCATCAAAAAGCTCGGGTTGGACCCCGCTGCCTACAAGCCGAACTGACCTGAACAAGTGCACCGGTCTTCATGGCCGGTGCGTGCTTTTGAAACGAGCGCATAAAAACGAGTTTGGCAGGGGCTAAGGAGTTTCAGTGATGAATTTTGGGCACCCAGGAGCTAATTCCTTCCGATCCTACCTTGTCTTGACGCTCTTGGCCGGTATGGGAGTGCTCTTAGCGCTATGGCCAATAGTCGCCTATGATAATGACCTTTTCTATCATCTGGCTGGCGGGCGATACATATTTGAAAACCTCCGCCTGCCCGACGGACCGTATTTCTCCTACCTTGCTTCAGCAGGTACCTGGGTGGACTATTACTGGCTTCACCAGGTGTTCCTGTACACGTTTTTCAAACTGGGTGGGTACGAAGCCCTGGTGTTGGTGCGGGCTGCTCTGTTTATCCTCACGGTATGGTTCGTTTACCGGTATCTGTCCGGGCAGGCCCGGCAGGGCGGAAACGGTGCCACGCTGCTGGTCCTGAGCCTCACCATTTTGTACGCCATGGCCATACTCCCCCGTGATCTTCTTCTGCGGCCTCACGTTTTTTCCTACATGGGCATTGCTGTATTCATGCTGATTATCAATCAACGTCCGCAGTTGGGGTGGCTCCTGCCGGCCATCGGAGTCGTGTGGGTAAATCTGCACGGAGTCGAGTATCCGGTGATGCTTCTTATCTGCGGAGCCTATCTCTGCGAGTATTTCATCGCGAAGCTTTTGCGCCGTCCTGTCCCGAACGAGTTGCGGCAGCTCCGGTGGCCGTTGATCGCCACAATGTACACGGTGCTGGCCACCCCGGCGGGGACGGGTCTTCTGCTCAAACCATTTGCCGCGCCCTTGTTCCACGAACTGGTTATCAACGAACTCCGCGCCACGAAACTGAGCGACCTTGTGGTGTTCTCACTCTATCCCGTGAGCAACGCAGTAGGTTCCCTGGCAAATCTGCTCATGGTGATCCTGGGGGTAAGTGCCACGGTTCTGTGCGTAATGCGCCGGATTCGCTTAAGCCGCCTTATCCTCATTGCTGGAGGCCTCCTCCTGCTGCCTCAGTCACGCCGGTTCACTTATGAGTTCGTGCTGCTGCTGCTGCCTCTGATAGGGGATGCCCTTTTCCTGTTGAGCCAAAAGACTCGCGATATATCCTGGAGGGCCGCCGTATCCACCGGGCTGGCCATGGTTTGCGGAACCATATTTGTTGTGGTTGGATATCTTGGATACAGGCCGCATTTCCCCTTGAGCCATGGCCAACTGCCGGTAGGCGTGTGCGACTTCCTTGAGAAAGAGGGTCCCGGCGGCCGCATTCTGAACGAACCAAACTCGGGCGGTTATTTGGTTTGGAGACTGCATCCCAAATACAGTTTGTTCATGGACATGGAGACCATGCTCTTTAGCAGCTTTGATTTCTTTCAAAGCTCCAACTTCGCACACGACAAAACGGTTTTGGGGAAAATGCTTGAGCGTTATGCGCCCGATTTCATCATGATCGCCAAGGATGACCAGGGCTTCGCTGAAACAATGGCTGGTTTCCCTCGTCTCGTGCCGGTTTTTCTTGATGATTACGCCGTTCTCTACGCCGACTCGGACAAACACCCTGGCCTTGTGGGCAAATACCGCATGGAAGCTTTGCCGATAGCCGGCATGGCAAGCGCCGACTACAAGGCGATGAATAGCGAAACCAGGGCAAAGGCCCTTGTGGAAGCACAAAGGCTCCTGGCGGTGTATCCGGAAGGGCTTGTGGCAAACGCGGTGGTGACAAAGATTCTCATGGCCGAAGGACAATTGGAGAAAGCTGCTGTTCATGCTGAAATGATGGTAAGCAGGCACCCAGAGCATTTCATGGGGTATGCCCTGGGTGCACAAGTCGCGTTCGAGCAGAACGACTTTAAACGAGCGGTCAAACTAAACCTCAAGGCCCTTGACCGAGCCAACCCGGTTGAAGGGGTGAGCATCAAACGCAACCTTTATGCTGCGTATGTTAGGCTTGAAGAGTATTCCAAGGGGTACGAGGCGTTGAAGGATGTTGCCAATCCGTTGGTATGGAATACTCCGGCCAAAGACCTCTACGATCTGGGAATTGTGGCTGCTTTATCGGGCAAGGGCCGGGAAGGCCTTCTTTTGCTAGATATGGCCCTGACAAAAGCCCCTGCTGAGGATGAAGAGCTGATCAAGGAAATTGAAAAGTATAGGACGAAATTAAACTCTGCCATCGGACGCTAAGTTATCCAATCTGCCGGGCCATCTCCCTGTATACAGGAACCTGCGGTTCAAAACCGCGGATTGTTGCCAGCCCTACACTTCTGAAAACCAGAGTTGCCCCAGGGGAGTAGGGACGACGATTCTTAACCGTTTGTTCCACTGTACAAATATCCCCCGGCTAGCGAAGTAGAAAGTGCGTTTCTTCCCCTTTTTGGTGCCACGAGCAATGCGAAAGAAGGCGTGCGGGCCTTCAAAGCGCGTTGAAGGACCTCCAAAATTTGTAGGAGAGAGGGGCGCCGGGAGTTGTTTTGGGTACTTGTTGAGAGGTAAAGCTCAATAATTTTGCTGTCTTATCTTGTCATGGTGGAAGTTGGCACGGTGAATGCTTAAGTCGGGCATCGGCGCGGGACATCCTGCCCGGCCCCCAGACAGGAAACTTCACCACCCTGGGGCGAAAAGGCGAGAAGAGGGACGCCTCAGGGAAGGCGAATACAAATCACCATTAGAGGAGAAGACATCATGAAGACTCGTACCATCGGAAGCGGCCAGGGCGGCTTTACCCTTATCGAAGTTATCGCGGTTCTGGTTATCGTGGGCATGCTGGCAGCCGTGGCCATCCCCAGGTACCTGGACATGCAGGACCAGGCGGCTGCGGGCGCAGTGAAGGGTGCTGTGGCGGCCGGTGCCTCTAACGTCACCATGGTCTATTCCCAGCAGTTGATCGCCGGTAACTTCAACCTTACCAACCTGGTAACCACTCTGAGCAGCGCTCCGTACAACAACGTGGGCGACTTCACGCTCAGTTACACCGCTAACACTTCGAACAACTCGACTGGCGTTGATATCCTGGTAACCAACAGCCTTGTGAACTCCATCAGTCAAAGGCTGGCCAATATCCCCGCCACCGACAAGGGCAAGACGGTCGTACTGCAATAACTTCTTCGGAAGTTTGAGTTAAAGGGCGTAAGCCCGAGCCGGGCGGGACCAAGGGGGTACCGCCCGGCTTAAGTGCGCAAAGAGACTTGCTAGGTTTCGCGTGAACCGGTTGGGGTAATCGCGCCGGAGGGTGTCACGATGCTGTCTCGATGGCTTGAAAAAATATTCTTCATTGAAACGCTGCCAGCTGAGGCTGGAGCCTGGGCCCCTGAATTGGGGCCGCAAGGCGTGTGTGCGGAGCCCCTCCTTCAAGGAATTCATGCATCTGTGCCGCGGGATATCCGGGGCCAATCGGCGAGCCAGGGTTTTACGCTCAAGGAGTTGGCCGTAACTTTGGTGCTCGTGGCCATCATCGGCGTGGTGGTCATGTCCCGCAGGTCCACCACCAATTACGACGCCTATGCCGATGCTGAAACCCTCAAAGGTGCTTTGCGAAACACCAGGACGAGAGCTATGGCTGACATCGTCCCCTGGTCCTTCGTGGTGAGCGGGCAAACCGGGACGCTTCAGCGAAATGGTGTCGACCACAGTACCATCACTTTCGCCACTGGTGGCGTGGCAGCCGGAACCGTTACTTTCAGTACGCGTGGTGTGCCATCGGGGACCATGTCTTTTGCCGTGACAGACTGTTCATATAGTCCCGTGGTGATCACCCCAGGCACGGGTTACGTGCCCTGATCAAGGTGTAAGTGATGAACAACAAGGGCTTCACACTTATCGAGCTGATCGTCACTATCCTTTTGGTTGGGATAATGGCCGCCATGGTCGTGCCCTATTTTTTGTCCGGTGTGACCACGAGTTCGAAGCCCTTTGATCAGATGCCTCCGCCCCTTCGCTTGCAGCTTGTGATGGCCAATATTATTACGGATTACAGCAATAGCGGGACGTATTTACATAATCTCACGCAGCTTAACAGCAACATAGTTGTTTCAAATAGCAGTGTCTACAAGTTGAACTCACTGTATACAATAAATACGAATGCAAATTATCGCTTTAACGCCAATGACATCAACCCGTCTCTCCGGCTTACTGTTACGGATAAGGCAACTGGTCAGTCGCTAACGTATATTTTTACTCAGCAGTTTTGATCTGGTGTGTTACAAACGTAATGAGCCAGGATGAAGACATGATTAGTGCTAGAGAAAACCAACGGGGAACGACTCTTATTGAGCTGATTGTGACATTGGTCATCTTGGGAATTGTCGCTGCTGGTGCTTTGCCCGTGTTGATGAATGTGTTGCAGGGATGGCTCTTGGCTAAGAACGAGGCCGCTGCGGAAGAAAACATTCAAGCAGCTTTGACGCGTATTACCCATGAGATAGCGAATGCCGATACAAAGCGGCTTACATCCTCATGGATCTCGAGCAATGTTTTGACATACTATTACATGACAGATGTGTCTCAGACAATAATACAACTTAATGGAACAAATCTCCAAATAAACAACAATACGTTGGTGGGGAACGTGGTCAGCGGGACGGGATTTGTTGCCACACAGCAGAATTTTGGAGCAAACCCGCCAACCCCCGTTGTGATTCAACTCACCGTTCGAGTCCCAACGTGGAAGGGCAATGTCAATAAGACCTATAACACGAACATCGCGCTGAATACCCAGCGCTTCCAATAAGGTTGGGCGCCATGTCGAGGCTGAGGTTCAGGGCGACGACAAACCAAGCGGGCTACTCTCTGGTGTGGGTGGTGGCCGCCATCACGATTATCGCTTCGTTGACGGCAGGCGTTTTGTCCGTTTCCAACACATCAAAGAAAAACGAGATGATGCTCACCTTCGACACTCAGGCTCGGATGCTGGCGGAGTCCGGCATAAACTACGCCTCGGCCTATGCCGGGGAAGTCAACATCGGGCATCATAGTGGCCGGACCATGGAGCAGGATCTCGATGGAAGGGTGATCACCACTGACCTGGGGACGAACCAGAAGATAACCCTGGATGTGAAGCAAAACAGCCCAAACACCTATGACTACACTGTCAAGTCCATAGGCAGCGTGAATGTAGGTACCCCTTTCGAGGCCAACTATCAGGTCACGAACGTAATAAACTCCCCTGTGGATTCGGGTATCTTCATCGTTCAATCCAAACCCGGGACAGCTGTTGCCTCTCCGACGTCAGTGTCCGTCAATGCTTCCGCGCTCACCAACTACACCGCAGGCATAAGCTTCGACCCGCGATTTGCCGGCGCGCCGAACAACTCCGTTACCTCTGCCAACTTCAACAACGGTATCGGGAGCCTATTAAACGGCATTCGGGTGTACTTCACGTACAGCATCACTTCGGGGTCCGCAGCCGACGGTTTCGTGTTTGCCATAAAAAATGGCACCTGGAACACGCCGCAAGACGCGGGTGGGCCGTTGGCAAGTGTCTCACACGGATCGTTCTTGGGCTATTCCGGGCCGGGGTATCCCTATTGGGGAAATGGTAAGGGAATCCGTCCTCCGAAAATAGGAATAGAGTTCGACATCTATACCAACAGTGGCCATAGCGGGGTAAGCGACGACGGCCGCAACGACCCGGACAACCACCACATCGCCAACATATTCTGGGGAACCACCTGGAATATCACTAACGCGACTACCCCACCGACCAACACATACACCACGTCATCCTCGTTCGCATACGACGACAACGTACACAATCTTGGCGGCGCTAATGACAAAACAGACTACAAACCCTTTAATCCCTCCGCCTCGTCAACCGACCCGGGCGGCTCAGGCCTTCCTGGGCTGCTGTCCATAACCAGGACCCTGATGGTTGGTACGGCGAGCCCCGTGCCCGTGCGCATCGAGCTGGTCCGTCCATCCGCGGTGGTGTCAACCAACTCCAGCAATGCCCATTATAACATGTACGCTTATGTGATAAAGACGTGGCACGGCTGCACAGGAACGGGGTGTGATGATATTACTGTGGATTATACGGGGTCTAGCCCTACACTACAGTACACCGTATATATGACGGCTGCAGAGCACACAATGTTTCAGTTCTTCGTGTATGGCTACCAGGTTTCCACTGGAGCTTCGACAGGGCAGTATTACTTCTCCATCCCCAAAATTGGGATGCGCTAGCCTCAAAACTTCTTTGAAAAGTGCCTAATAACTGAAGCAGCATAGGTTCAATTCTTCGTTTCGGATCACTAAAGTTATTCTCAATCTGGATCGAGTTTCAGTCCAAACCTTGCCAATGCGCGTATGGCTGGTTATTGGCGTTTCATGGGCAACAAGACAATGAGGATGCGGAATGCGAATTTTCAGACGTTCCGCTTCCTGGCGGTTTTTTCCATTGTCGTGGCAATCTTCTTTTCCGCAGAGCTCGTTCACGCGCAAACAATCTATCATTACCAGGATTCCAGCGGCGTGGTGCATTTGAGCGACACGCAGACGACCAAAGACTTCAAACCATTTTTTTATTTCCGCTTGCCGCAGAATGTGGACAAGCGCCAGGTACTGTATCTCATCAACCGCAACGCCAAGACCTACGGTCTGGACCCGGCCCTGGTCCGGGCCATGGTGGAGGTGGAGTCCGGGTTCGACATCCGGGCGGTCTCGCCCAAGGGGGCGCAGGGGCTCATGCAGATCATGCCCGGCACGGCCAAGGACTTGAAACTCAAAGACAGCTTCGACGCGTCCAAGAACATAGAGGCTGGCACGCGCTATATGCGTCAGCTTCTGGACCGATTCGGCGGGAACGTGAAGCTGGCCGTGGCCGCATACAATGCGGGGCCTGGAGCGGTGAGCAAGCATGGAGGCGTTCCGCCCATAGCCGAGACCAAGAACTACGTGGAAAAGGTCACGGCAAAATACGGCAAGGCTCTTTAAGAACGGACCGGTGAGGTCTGCCTGAGCGCCACGCCTGCGAGCAAGACGCGAAGCAACATGGGATTCCAAAGGGACTGGTCCCTTTGGCCGCCGGAAGCTTCTTTTCTCCCCTCATCCCCGCTGACATTCCTAAAGCCTGCCAGCCAAAAGCCTCATGAAGGCGTCGCCCCACAGAAGGGAAACCATGCACCCGAGGCACAAAAACGGGCCGAAGGGGATGCGCAGCGGCCCGGACTCTTTCGAAGCGAGCCTAAAAGCTGGCGCCAAAACAAGCGCGCCTAGGGCGGCAAATAATATGGCCGGGGGCAGACCGATCCAGCCCGTAAGCCCCCCGATCATGGCCATCAGCTTCACGTCGCCAAGTCCCAGTCCTTCCACTCCCCTTGCCCGCATGTGCACGAAGCGGAGCAGCCCGAACAGGCCTGAACCAACAGCCGCCCCGATCAGGCTTTGTTCCCAGGTGAGTCCCAGGGCGAACACTCCTGTGGCAATGCCCAGGAGCGCGCCCGGATAGGTGAGAATATTGGGCAGGATATAGATTTCAAGATCGATGAACGAGGTCACCAGAAAAACCCCGCCCACGGCCATGAGGGCCAGCCAGGGCAGACTTGGTCCAAAGCGCATGGCTAAAGCCACTGCCCAGGCGCAGCTTATCGCCTCCAGCAGGGGGTAACGCCAGGAGATGGGAGCTTTGCAGTTTGAACACCGGCCGCGGAGCAGGAGAAACGAGAGAAGCGGAATATTCTCCCACCACCTGAGGGGGTGCTTGCACGCCGGGCAGTGCGAACCCGGCAGCACGATGGATTGCTCGGAAAGATAACGGTGCACGCAGACGGTGTAGAAACTGCCGAAAACAAGTCCCAGAATGCCAGCGATCCAAGGGAAAAACGTTACGATTTCTGGTGGCACCATTACACCTTCCCGGAGTTTTTATCTCTGTACGCTAACGACGCTTCGCCAACAACATCTGCTATCGAAACCAATAAACACGATGTTTGACGGCTTGGCCCGCTTCTAGCTGCGCATGCCCCTGATGAGTTCTTCCAGGCTGGTGGCCTGATGGTTCACATCCTCGAGGGCCTTGGAAGCCTCTTCCATTCCGTGGGCTGTGCGTGAGGAGATGTTCTCGATTTCCGCCATGGCCTGGTTGGCCTGGGAGCTGGCCCGAGCCTGTTCACCGGCGGCCTGGGCGATTGCCTTGGTTTGTTCGGAAGAACCCTGCACGATGGAAACGATCTGGCCCAGGTAGTCGCCCGAGGACTGCGCCAGGCGCGTGGAATCCACTATCTCCCTGGCGGCTTGCTCGGTAGCGGAAAGAGTCTGGGCCGCTCCGGTGCGGATGCTGTCCAGGGTGGAGCCCACCTCGTGGGTGGCTTGCATGGTCTTCTCAGCCAGTTTGCGTACCTCGTCGGCCACCACGGCGAAGCCACGCCCGGCCTCGCCCGCCCTTGCGGCTTCGATGGCGGCGTTTAAGGCCAGAAGGTTTGTCTGGTCCGCAATGTCGCCTATCACTTGGAGAATCTTGCCCACGTTTTCAGCCTGGGCACCCAGTTCGCGCATCTTTTCCTGAAGCTCCAGCACCTGGCTCTGCACCTCGGAGATGGATTTCACAGCGGTGCGGACCATGTTCTCGCCTTCAAGCGCGGTGCTTTTGGCACTGTCCGCGCCGTGTGAGGCTTCGCCGGCCAGGTCGGACACCTGCTGGGCGGAGGCGTTCATTGCGGCCATGGCCTCCACGGTCTGGGAGGCTCGCTGGTTCTGCAAGGTGGCTCCCTCGGCTGCTTCGGCGATGCATTCAGCCAGGCGGCGCATGGCTTGCCCCAGCCCCTCGGCAATTTCCTGGGATGTGGCCACGGCCTGGGCCAGAGAGTTGTTGCGCTGTTCCAACTCCGATTCGTGGCGCTTAATGTCTGTTATGTCAGAGAGGACGCCCACCACGCCGATAGTGTTGCCGTCGAGGTCGTGCAGGAGGTCGGAATCAACGAGGGCGTGGCGGATGTTGCCCTTGCGCGTGGTGAAGGCGATTTCGGCCTTGTACACGCACTGATTCTTTTTGAGGCAATTGCTCATGACCGTTTCCTTGGTGGCGTCGTTGCGCACCAGCTCAGCCACTGTGAGCCCTACCCAGGCCTCGGGCTCTCCGGTCACCTCAATGAAGTCGAGCAGCTCGCGGTTGGTGAAGGTCACCCGGGCCTCGCTGTCAGCCACAAGCAGTGGGACCTTGAACGCCTTCTGCAAACCAAGGGTGTACCCTAGGCGGCTGCGCAACTCTTTGACCATTGCCTGAATGTCGTTGGAGAGTTCGCCTAACTCCGCTTCGCACTCGGTGCAGGGAGCCGCGGAGAGGTCCCCCTTGGCCACCTGTCTGGAGTAGGAGCGAATCCCGGCGAGTTGCCTCACGATGCCCCGGGCCACGAGGATGACACTGAGTCCCGCTACCGCCACGGCCGCAAGACTCAAACCCAGGGCCCATAGTTTGTTGGAAGTGTAGTGGGCGATGCGTTTGGCGAGCAGCACGTCGAGTTCCCGCGAAGAGGCCTCCCACAGGGAAAAACTGGCAGACAAGGCTTCGGCGCCCAGTTTGGCGAGTTCCTTGTCTGTTAGCTTGCCCCCTTTGGCCATCCGGTTCAGGGCTGAGATGAATGCCTCGTTCGCTTTGGAGTACGCTTCGAGTTTGGCCGGGATGTTGGCCTGGAGGGATTCGGACCTGCCGTAGAAGTTCTCGTCTTCCTTGAGGGCTGTGTTGATGCTGGCCACTATGCGTTCAAGGTCTGATTCACGCAGCATGGCCGCATACACCAGAAGCGTGCTGCGTTCAGCGGTGGTCAAGTCGTTGCCGCCGGTGAGCGGCAGAGCGTCGCGAAGGGCTTTTGCCAAACGTTCCTGGGTCTGGGGCAGGGCCAGCAGCACCACGTCCATCATGTAGTAGCTGTCCAGGTCAGGGTCGAGGATGAGGTTGGAGGTGTCTCCTGCATGGGCGATCATTCCCCTAACATCTGCCATGACTGCGTCGACGGATTCCGGAGTCGGCTTGTCCTTAGTTTGGCGCCAGGCAGTTTCCACTTTGGTTGGATGAAGCTTTTCCCGTCCGCGTTTTGCCAACTCGGAATTCGTAAACTGGAGTTCGGCTCCAAATTCAGACTGGGCCTTCCCCAGCGCCGTAAAGGCCTGGTCCATCTCATTCTTGCTTTCAGCACCCCTGGGAGCATGTTCCAGCAATTTGACGAGGGGCCTCAGGTAGGCATTCCCTTTGATCTCCATCTGAGCGAATGCGATATCCTTTTCCAGGCCGTGCACGGTGTAATAGGTCAACAGTGCGATGGGCAAAGCGAATGCCAGACTGCTTGCGGTCAGTTTGCCGGGGATGCTGAGGCTTCGAATACTGAACGACATGGTACGGCTCCTACTACAAGAAATTTACAATTCTGTGCGATTGTTTGGCGTTTCCATACGGCATCCCATTTTTGACAGCAAGAGCCGCCTTGGGCCATAATCCCAGCGTGTTGGCATATGTCCCTCCTCTACCGGCCTTTGCCCTGCGTGTTTCGGCTCGCGCCAAGAGAGTCCGGCTGGTGATCACGCCAGAGTCCGGGCTCACGGTGGTCACACCCCAGGGGTTCGACCCCGGGCTGGTCCCCGGTATCGTCCGGGAACGCCTCAATTGGGTGAACCATCATTTGGACAAGGCCCAGGCCGCGCGAGAGGAGGCAACGCTTGCGCCAGCCACGGTGGAACTGCGCGCGGTGGGCAGCCTCCTGACGGTGCGCTACAGGGCGAAGAACTGTGGCGCCAACGGGTTGTCCCCCCAAACAGGAGGAGGCGTCCGGGTGCGCAGCGAAGGCTTTTCGAGTCTCGGCGTTACCGGGGACATCGCCTGCCGGGACTCGGTGACACAGGCTCTGCGGACATGGCTCAAACGCGAGGCAGGCCGCCTGCTTCCTCCCTTGCTAGAAGCCGAGGCCGCCCGGACCAATCTTACCTTCTCTGCAGTGACGATACGGTTGCAACGTACCCGGTGGGGCAGCTGCTCCGCCAAAGGGGTCATATCGTTAAACGCCCGTCTGCTTTTTCTCCCTCCGGAACTGGCCGGATACGTACTGGCCCATGAGCTGGCCCATACCGTCCACCTGAACCATTCCGGCAAGTTCTGGAGTTTTTTGGAATCGATCCGGCCCGGAGCCATGGAACTGGACCGTCACCTCAGGACCGCCCGCCGTTACGTGCCCGCCTGGGCCCGAGGCTGAAATCCGCGCGAAGTTTCCTCTTTTTCCGATACGCCGGACTCATCAGCGCTGGCGGGCATCCGGCGAAAGAACCGCGACGCCCCTTTCCCTCACCGGGCAATTGTCCTATTGTATGGTTTGATCTTCACAGCATCCAGGAGACGACATGTCCGGCAACGTCATTCACGGGGTGAGCCTGCTCACCGAGCATGATATCTACCTTTTCAAGGAAGGCACCCACTTCAGGCTCTACGAGAAGCTGGGTTCCCACCCCATGACCGTGGAGGGCCAGGAGGGAACGCTCTTTGCCGTGTGGGCCCCCAACGCCCGTCAGGTGTCGGTCATTGGGGATTTCAACGGGTGGGATCGCAAAAGGCATCCCATGACAGTTCGCCTCGACGGCTCCGGCATATGGGAAGGTTTCGTACCGGGGCTCGGGTCCGGCACGGTGTACAAGTACCACATCACCTCCCGGGTGCACGGCAAGCACCTGGAAAAGGCCGACCCATTCGCCATGGCCTGGGAGATCCCCCCCAGGTCCGCCTCGGTGGTCTGGGACATGGACTTCACATGGAACGATGCGGAGTGGATGGGCAAACGCGCCGAGCGAAACGCCTTCGACGCTCCGATGTCCGTCTACGAGATGCACATCGGTTCCTGGAAACGCCACCACGACACCTGGGATTCGCTCTCTTACCGTGAGCTGGCCGAGCAGCTGCCCGGCTACCTCACGGAGATGGGCTTCACCCACGTGGAGTTCCTGCCCGTGATGGAGCACCCCTTTTACGGCTCCTGGGGCTATCAGACCTTGGGTTATTTCGCGCCGTCCAGCCGTTTCGGTACTCCACAGGACTTCATGTACCTGATGGATTGCCTGCACCGGGCGGGTATCGGGGTCATTCTGGACTGGGTGCCCTCGCACTTTCCAACCGACGGCCACGGCCTCGGACGCTTCGACGGCACCTGCCTCTACGAGCACGAAGACCCCCGCCAAGGCTACCATCCGGACTGGAAGAGCTACATCTTCAACTACGAACGCCATGAAGTGCGCGCCTTCGTGATCTCCTCGGCACTCTTCTGGCTGGACCGCTACCATGCCGACGGCCTGCGCGTGGACGCCGTGGCTTCCATGCTCTACCTGGACTACTCCCGCAAAGACGGAGAGTGGGTACCCAACTGCTTCGGCGGCAAGGAGAACCTGGGCGCCATCGAACTGCTTCGCCGCTTGAACGAGGCCGCCTACACCAACTTCCCCGGCATCCAGACCATCGCCGAGGAATCCACGGACTGGGGTATGGTCTCGCGTCCCCCCTACCTTGGGGGGCTTGGCTTCGGCATGAAGTGGAACATGGGCTGGATGCACGACACCCTGAACTACTTCTCCAAGGACCCCGTCTTTCGCAAATATCATCACGGCCAGCTCTCCTTCTCCATCTGGTACGCTTTCAACGAGAACTTCGTGCTGCCTCTCTCCCACGACGAAGTTGTGCACGGCAAAGGCTCGCTTGTGCGTAAGATGCCCGGCGACGATTGGCAGAAGTTCGCGGGTCTTCGCCTGCTCTACGGCTACATGTGGTCTCACCCTGGAAAGAAACTTCTGTTCCAGGGGTGCGAACTGGCCCAGTGGTCCGAGTGGAACCACGACGGCGAAGTGGAGTGGAACCTGCTCGACTACCCAGGGCATGCCGGCGTGCGCCGCTGGCTTTCGGACTTGAACGCACACTACAAGAGCGATCCGGCCCTGCATCAGACCGACTTTCAGCACAAAGGCTTCGAGTGGGTGGATTTTCACGACTCAGAAGCCAGCGTTCTCTCTTTCCTGCGTTTCGACAAGGAGCACCAGAACATGACCCTGGCCTGCTTCAACTTCACCCCCATAGTGCGCGAGAACTATCTGGTTGGCGTGCCCAAGGACGGCCTGTGGAGGGAAGTGCTCAACTCCGACTCCCAGTGGTACCACGGCTCCGGAGTGGGCAATGCAGGAGCCGTGATGGCGCAGCACAGTGAGATCCACGGCAGGCCGTACTCGCTCAGGCTCACCCTGCCGCCGCTCGGGGTGGTTATTTTGAAGCCCGCGAAGGCGGAAGAATAAGAGAAGAAGCCTCCGGCGGCCAAAGGGACGCGTCCCGTTGGAATCCCATATCGCTTTGCGGGGTTTGAGCGTTGGGCGGTGGCAATGCGAATCTACGGTCTCGATTTCACCAGTGCCCCGGGGCGGGGTAAACCCCTTGCCATATCGCGTTGCTGGCTGGAGCAGAAAGAACTTGTTCTCGAAAGCCTCGAAGCATTTGCCAGCTATGACCCCCTGATTGACCTTTTGCGTTCCCCAGGCCCCTGGGCAATGGGCTGCGATTTTCCGTTCTCCCAGTCAGCCAGGCTTCTTCAGGAGGCTCCGGAACACATCCGGGATTTGCGGTGGCCCGTGGCCTGGGAAGAGTATCTCACGGCGATCTCTGGTCTCACCCAGGCCGAATTCAAGACACTCATGAAAACCTGCCCGCCGGACGCACGGGGAGTGCGCGAGCGAAAACGCGTCGCCGGGCATGCCGCCAATGCCTGCAGCCCCCAGCACGTGGATTTCCCGCCAGTGGGGCTTATGTTCCATCAAGGGGCAAGACTTCTGCTGGAGTGTCCTTGCGAAGTGGTGCCGCAACGCCCCAATGGCGATTCGCGCAAGCTTTTCGAGGTGTATCCTGGCGTTTTTGCCGAGCGTTTCTGCGGGGACAAGGGGTACAAGGATGGCAAACGAGACCTGGTCTTGGAGCGCGTCGCAAAACGCGAACGCATGATCGGGCTGATGCTCGGGGAGGGATTGCGTGAAACCTACGGTTTCACCGTGAAGATGGACGATCTTCATGTCCGACATATGGTTGAAGACGCCAAAGGAGACTTCCTGGACTCGCTCATCTGTGCTGTCCAGGCCGCCTGGGCCTGGAGCAGGCACCACGAGAACTACGGCCTGCCGGGACCGGACGAGGTCGACCCGGACGTTCTGGCTTTCGAGGGCTGGATATTTGATACGCACTGCCGGGTGAATAAGCAGCGAAAAAGCCTCCGGCGGCCAAAGGGCTAGTGCCCTCTGGACTCCCTTTTTGCTCTGTGTGGCGGCTTGGCGATCCGCGAAGCAAATTGTCGGGTCCAGAGGCTTACGGATTCTTGCCTCCGGTAGAGGCGTTGGAGCTGTAATGATCCTGGGGGTAGGCTTTCCCCCTGGCCGCGGAGGCTCTTTTGGTTGACGCTGCGTCCAGCTGTGTCCAGAATAGCAGTTTGGCCCATCGAGAGATCAATCCTCAAAAAAAGGCACCTTCGGGACATGGAAACCAAGCACTTCGAGTGTACTCGCTGCGGATCGTGTTGCCGGGCCAGCATCCCGCTGGGTCTGGCCGAGGCTCTGGACTACGACCAGGAATTCCTTCTGGCCTTGGTGTTCTCCATGGAAACGTGGAATCTGGGCGACTTTAAAAAGAACCGTCCGGACTACCCCATCTCCCATGACGACCTGCTCACTGCCCTGGCATACCGCAAGGACAAACTGGCCACGGATCTGAGCCGCGACACGGTCTTCCAGGTTGGGCGGATCAAATCCACTGGGGAGAGGGTGATCACTTTTTTGTCAGTAACTGCTTGCAGTCTTGGGAACTTTGAGGCGGGCGCAACCAAGTGTCCGGCACTTCTCAAAAACAATACCTGCGGCATGTATGAGCGCCGTCCCCAGGTCTGCCGGGCGTTCCCCCTGGACCCCAAGTTTCCTGAGATGCTCCAGAATGTGCCCCTGAGCGCCTTGAGCCAACGGCTGGCCTGCGATTTTTCCGAAGCCGCTCCCCCTCTGTGGAGCGACGGTAAGCTTGTAAGCGAAAAGCACCGGGAGTTGCTCCAGGCCAGACAGGAGACCATTGCTCGCGATTCACAGTTTGTGCCCTATTACGGCATGGCCTCGGCGAATTTCACTCCCCTGCCAAGCCTTTCTGAGATCCTCCTGGCCATTAAGGGCAACGGAAGTCTGGATCTGCCATTCGTCCCGGCTTTGGTGTACCTGGTGGCTTCAGGTCAAGTGGATGCGGATCGAGCCGAGCTATGCCTTGAGCGTCAGATAGGGTTGGCTGGCGAGGCCATTGAACAGGCCATGGCTCGTAAAGACAAGGCCGAGCGCAGTCGAACCGCTATTTTGAGAAACAGCCTGAAGCTCATTGAAACCTTCAAAGGGCGGATCGCCCAGGTGGTTGACGGTTTTTCCGAAAACGCCGGTTGACAGGACTGATTGCTGATGCATCTTACTTGGTAATTCCTACCAAAAAGGTGTGTATGACAGACATTCTTCTGATCGACATCATCGATTCATGCCTTGCGATGGACCGTCAGGCATCGGAAGTGTACTCACAATTTTCAATCACATTCAAAGACCCAGACCTGGCCGCTTTCTGGCGGAGTATGGCCGACGAAGAAAGGGAGCATGTCCTCTTCTGGGAGGCACTCAAAGCCTTCGCCCTGGATGGACATTTGCCTCAGGTTTTCGAGAACCCCGAAAAAATGCTTCAAGGCCTGGCCCATGGGCGAGCCGAGGTCGAACGCCTGGTGTTTCTCTGTCAGGGGTGTGACGACGTGAACAGGGCCTTTGTGCTCTGTTACCGGCTTGAATCGGCACTCATGCACCCGGCCTTCGAAACGCTCTTCCGCTTTGCCGACGACTCCAACCTGCCCATGCCCATGACCAGCCCCGACACCCAATATGAGGACCATATTCAGCATTTTGTGGACGGTCTCAAGCGTTTCGGGCGTCTTACACCGGAAATGGAACTCATCGGGGAGCTTCTTGCTCGCATTTGGGAAGAGACCCGCTTGTTTGTGGTCCAGGTGCACACGGACCCGCTCACTGGTATTTTAAACCGGAGGGGTTTTTTCAGGGTCATCGAGCCGCTGGTGTTTCTGAATGTCCGAAACGTTCAGCCTGCCGGGCTTCTCATGATCGATGTGGACCGGTTTAAGGACGTCAACGACCTCCATGGCCACCAAACGGGTGACAAGGTGCTGGCTTCGGTGGCAGGATCACTGCGTCGCGTGCTTCGTCGATCGGACGTGGTGGGCAGGTATGGCGGGGAGGAGTTCATCGTCTATCTGCCCGGGTGTGAACGGGCCTATATGAACGTTGTTGCGGAGAAGGTCCGGGATGCGGTTGAGAAAACACTCCACCACGGAATAGGCGTAACGGTGAGCGTAGGTGCTGCGTATCTCGAACGGGTCCGCTCCTCAGGGGAAATGGAGCGTCTCATCACCATGGCGGACAAGTGTCTGTATTCCGCCAAGCGGGAAGGTCGCAACCGGGTATTCCTGGAGTGCTCCAACCCATCGGATTAAGTCAGGAGACGCTTGATGCACAAACGAGGCGCGGGAGTTCTTCTCCATATCACGAGCCTGCCGTCACCCTACGGCCTGGGCGACATGGGCCCCGGGGCTCGGGTCTTTTTGGATTTTCTGGCTCGGGCCGGGCAGTCCTGCTGGCAGATTCTGCCGCTCACACCGACCTCCAGCTTCATCGGAGACTCGCCCTATTCGTCAGACTCGGCTTTCGCCGGGAACCCGCTGCTCATAAGCCCCGAACTCATGGCCGAGGACGGGTGGATCACTTCTCAAGATTTGGGCGTTCTGCCAGATCTGGACCCCTCCCGGGCGGCCTATCCGGAAGCGGCCTCCTTCAAGAACCGGCTTCTGGATGCGGCATTCGCCAAGCACGGAGCATCGCTTGAGCAGCACTGCCCCTTCACCATTTTCAGGACAGAGAACGCCCACTGGCTTGACGATTACTGCCTGTTCAAGGCCATCAAGCATTCCCTGGGCGGGCTTTCCTGGACGCGCTGGCCTCGTGAGCTGCGCGACCGCGACCCCGCCGCTTTGGCCGAACGAGCCGAAGCGCTGTCCGCCAAGGTAGTAAAGGAAGCCTTCGTCCAGTTCCTGTTCAGCGAGCAGTGGTCCAGGCTCAAGGAATACGCCTCAAAACTCGACATCCTGATCATCGGTGACGCACCCATCTACGTCACCCAGGACAGCGCCGACGTGTGGTCCAATCCGGGACTTTTCAAGCTCGGGCCGGACAAGGAGCCTCTCTTCGTGGCCGGAGTGCCGCCGGACTACTTCAGCAAGACCGGACAGCGCTGGGGAAACCCTGTCTACGACTGGGCGGCTCACAAGACCGAGGGATTCTCCTGGTGGATCAAGCGCCTTGCCCACAATTTCAAGCTCTACGATCTGGTCCGGTTGGACCACTTCCGGGGGTTCGCCGGGTATTGGGAGATTCCGGCAGAGGAAGAAACCGCGGAAAATGGTTCCTGGGTGGATGCGCCCGGGCCGGCCTTTTTCAAGGCCATGCTCAGGCATTTCCCTGTGCTGCCAATATTGGCTGAAGACCTTGGAGTTATCACCCCGGACGTGCGCGAGCTACGCGACGGCTTCGGCTTTCCGGGGATGAAGGTCCTGCAGTTCGCTTTCGGGCACGGTGTGGGTGAAAATCGCGACGCGCCGCACCACCACGTGGAGAACAGCGTGGCGTATACCGGCACCCACGACAACAACACCACCCTGGGTTGGTTCAAAAACGACGCGAGCGAGGCGGACAGGAAGATCTTCTTCGACTACATCGGCCGCGAGATGCCCCGGGAAGACGTGCCCTGGGCCATGGTGCGTCTGGCCTACATGAGCGTGTCCAAACTGGCCATCGTGCCCATGCAGGACCTGCTCGGACTGGGCCAGGAGGCCCGCATGAACATGCCCTCCAAGGCCAAGGGCAACTGGACTTGGCGGTGCGGGGAAGAGGGACTGAACGACGTGCTGGCCACGAGGCTTGAAGCCCTGGCAACGCTCTACGGGCGTGGGAGATGAGCCTGACACGGGATACGGGCCGTCTGTTTTTCCCTTGGCGGGCCTAGTCTCCCACTGACCGGCGAGCATGAGGCATGCACCTCCTCACAGACGAGTATTCCTCGGTGGCGCGGCTTTACGATCCTGCCACCGCATGGGCCCTCGATCCCTTGCGCCGGGAGCTGGCAAACATTGCGGTGGCTGCGGGCGCGGACAGCGCGCTGGATGTGTGCTGCGGAACAGGGAGGCAATGCCTGTTCCTGGCCCGGGCAGGAATCCCCTCCACTGGGCTTGATCTTTCTCCTTCCATGCTGGCCCGCGCCTCTCAGTCCGGATTTCTCAGGCTGGTTCAAGGAGATGCCGGGCGGCTACCCTTCACGGACGGAACGTTCCGGTTCACATCCATTTCCATGGCCCTGCACGAGAAGCCGCCAGAGGCGCGCCCGGCCATAGTTTTCGAAATAATCAGGGTCACAGCCCCTGGCGGGCTGATCGCAGTGGTGGACTACCTTTGTCCGAAAACATCCGGTCAGGTGTTTGCGGGCTTTGGTATAAAGGCAGTTGAGCGTCTGGCCGGGCGGGAGCATTACGCTCATTACCGCGAATTCATGGCCGGTGGCGGTCTGGAAGCTTTTCTATCAAAGCTTGGGATCGTTCCGTACGAAATCCGGCGGTGTCTGCTGGGGATCGCTGGTTTGGCGCTTATTCGCCGGCCAGTTTAAGGGACTCAATACAGTGAACGTGGAGGAATCATGATTGTCTGCGAAAGCCTGGAGAAGGATTTCCAGGTCCGATTCAGCGACGGAGAGAACTTTGCGGTTTCCGATACCACCCCGGAGCATGGGGGCTCGGGCGAAGGCTTCAAACCCCACGATCTCTTGGAAGCGGCGCTGGGCAACTGCATCGTCATCATTTCGCGTATGTACGCGAAAAAACATGGGCTCGCTTTGGAAGGGGTGAGAGTCCAAGTGAATCTCGACCGGCAAGACCCGGCCAAGGCAGTGTTCGAGTATTCGGTGGAATACCAGGGGGCTCTTAGTCCGGAAAACATCGAGAAACTGAAGCGCGCGGTCAAGGCCTGCCCGGTGCACAAGACCTTGTGCAGACAGCTGGAGTTCAAGGAGATCTAAACGTTTATCCTGCCGGGGTTTCGGTTCAGGCCGTGTCCGCATTGATCACCGCGAAGCCATATGGGATTCCAAAGGGACTGGTCCCTTTGGCCGCCGGAGGCGTCTTATTATCTTAGACCCATCCTGCTTTTTCCAGGCTACGCAGCAACTCGCCCACGTCTGGCGCGAAGAAATCCGGCCCGTCACGCAGGAGCTCCTCCATCGGGGTTCCTCCGCTGGCCACGGCTCCGGCGAACGTTCCGGCCCGTCTGGCCGTGAGCACATCCGAGGGGTGGTCGCCCACCATGAGTGCCTCGGACGGACCAACTCCCACAGCCTGCAGCGCGGCCAGCAGGTGGGTCGGGTCTGGTTTCACGGCGCCGACATCCTCGCGGGTAAGAAGCGCTGACAGGTAGTCTTTTGCGTCCGGGAAAACGGTGGCCACGGCCTGACGGTTGTTCCGGGTGATCACCGCCGGGGCGATGCCCCGGCTGCTCAGGCGCCTGAGCGCCGGACGGACGAACTCGAAAAGGCTTGTGCGCGAGGCGGCTTCCTCCTCCATGTCCTGTATCAAGGCGTGGGACCGGTCCCGGAAGGATCGAGCTTGGTCTGCGTCCAAGTTCTTTGCCAGTGCCTCTATCCACTCCAGGGCGGGAGTCTGGCCAGGCTCGGGTGTGTTCAGGTATTCCTGGGCCAGCGCGGCGATTCGGCGCTTCATCAGGGGGAAATCCAGGGCCGGGCGGGCCAGGGTGCCGTCGAAGTCGAACACGACCGCGCGCAGGCGCTTGCCATTGTGCATCGTTGCCTCCAAGCCCTCAACCGGGTATCAGGTGGACCCTCTGGGGGCAAGATGACAGGCTACGACGTACTCATTGCGGGCGCAGGCCCTGCCGGGGCCGCAGCGGCCACAGTTCTGGCCGGGGCCGGGGCCAAGGTGCTGGTGCTGGACAAGGCCACATTTCCTCGGGACAAACTCTGCGCGGGTCTTCTCACCTGGAAGACGGTGCGCACCCTCGGGCGGGTGTTCGGGGAGTCCGCCGAGAATCTGCTGTCTTTGGGTATCATCAACCACAAGAGCTCTTATTACCGTATCCGCCATCGCCAGACGTCGCTTTCCGAGGGCGAGCTGGTGTATCCTTTTCATTTCGTGGAGCGCAGGGTTTTCGATGCCTGGTGCCTGGACCGCGCTGAGAAGGCCGGGGCGCGGGTCCACCAGGGCGAGGCCGTGGTCTGGGCCGATCCGGTGAACGCGGTGGTACGCTCCTCGCTAGGAAGAGAATATCGCGGGCAATTTCTGATCGGAGCGGACGGAGCGTTGAGCGTTGTGCGAGCCCACTGCCGAGTCGACCAGGACAAATGGCGGCAGGAACAGGGCATGGGTTTGGAGATCTATCTTCCCCGAGACTGGCTGGCTGCACGGTTGGGATTGCACGAAGACGTGCTGGCCGACTTCCCCACCATCTATTCGGGTTTCATCGACGCGGGCTACTGCTGGACGTTCCCCCACCGGGACCGGGTCATCGTGGGCATCTGCGGGCTCTACAGAAACAAACCAAGCGGCATGATCCGCAACTGTCTGTCGGATTTTTTGAGGTTTCTCGGCTTGCCTGAAGACCACGGCCTGGCTGTGAAAGGCCACCCCCTTCCCTACGGCAACTGGCTTGAGCGCCCATTTTCAGGCCGAACCCTGCTGGTTGGGGATGCCGGAGGATTGGTGGAACCGTTTTTCGGGGAAGGTATCCACTACGCTCTGCGCACGGGGGAGATGGCGGCCGATGCCTGCCTGGGAACCCTCAAGCAAGGGGGCGACCCGACCCTGGCCTATGAGTTGGTGCTAAAACAGGAGATTTTTCCGGAGCTCACATGGGCAAAGCGCTTGCGTAACGTGCTCTACTGTTTTGTGCGCACCGGAATGGTCTTGCCGGTGAAAGCCTTTCTCGGTGGCGGCGGGACCAGGCTGCAGGAGATGGTGCACGGCATGCGCTCTTTCAGGCTGCTGCGCAAGCTCAACTGATTGCGAGCGCGCGGCAGCGTACCTTGGGTGTCCGGTGCGATTACCCCGCGGAACGCAAAGAAACGCTCTTTATTTCGGATTGAGCCGGGGCCGCTTTACCGGGACCCCGGCTCTTATTATTGTTACATCCTGACGAAAGCCTTGAACAGCACCGATCCCGCCAACATTCCCGAAGCGTGGTACATGGCGTCCAGGATGTCCCCGTCAGTATATCCCGCATGACGCAGGGATTCGATATCGGCCTGTGTTACCGAAGCCGGGTCGTTAAAGGCCCGCATCACGAAGGCGAACATCTTTTCTTCACTTTCTTCCAATGGAGCGGTGGAAGGTGACATGTGAAGCGCCTTTATCTCATCCTCGGTCATCCCCATCTGCTTGAGCAATCCCTGGTTGAGGGCTTCGCATGCGCTATGCCCGGTCTTGGCAGCCACTGCATACCGGATGGAGGCCAGGAGGCCGGGCGTCAGGCGAGGGTGCCCCATGAAGTAGCGGATCATATCTGCCTGGCGCTCAAGGATGCCAGGACTTGCCGAAAGAAGCTGCAGGGGGATGGGCACGCCGATCTGCTTGGGGAACACGGAGTAAACCTCGGCGGTTTTGCCTGTGGCCTTCTCTGGGCTTTGCGTCTTCAGTAAGAACATAGGTGTCTCCTGGTTTATAGTTGACCGGTCGTCTATTGTGCCGGCAAAGAAAAAACTACCGTAACAACCGATTGAAAATAAAAGAATGGAACCGCTCCAAAGGCGCGGAGCTCTTTTCGGCCTTCATGCGCAATAGCGCTCCTTCCCATGCGTCGAATATGAATGAAGCGGCCTCAGCCGGATCGAGGTTTCCGCTCAATTCGCCGCTCTCCATCGCCTCCTGGAGTACAGCCGTTGTCCCTTTGCAGAAAGCCGCCATTGCGTTTTTCAAGTGTTCGCGCATCCCAGGCGAGAGATCGCTCATCTCCTGGGCCAAGTTACCGATGGGGCAACCACGTTCGAAGCCTGCGGCTTTAAGGCTCTGGGAGAGCATGGTAAAAAAGCGTGAGAGCCTTTCGAGCGGAGGCACTGTTTTGTCTTGCAAAATCGGCGCGGAAAGTTGGCGCATGGACTGGGCCAGATAGTCCACAAGAGCCAGCCCGAACTCCTCCTTTGACTTGAAGTAGAAGTAGAACGAGCCTTTAGGTACTCCGGCCGCGTCCAGAATTTCCTTGAGCCCGGTCTTGTGGAAGCCTTGGCTGTGGATGAGGGGCGCAGCCGCCTCGAGTATGGTGTTTCGCGAGTCTTTCCTCACGGGGCCTTTAGTAGACCGGTCGTCTAGTTGCGTCAAGATGAAAAGCTCGGATGCTGAACTAGAGGGAGCCGGTTGTGGCTGATAGACTGAAGGGAGATGGGGCGCTTTGCAGCGGGAAAGAAGGAGAGTGACACCGGCGCTGTAAAGCACACGCCGGTGTCATCCAGGAATATACCGTCAGCTGTTCAAAGCCTCGTAAACCTTGCCCACCAACTTCTCAGAAGGGGTAAGGGTCTTTTGGCCCGGGGTCCACTTGGCAGGGCAGGCCTCTGCCGGATGGTCTTTCAGGTAATGGTTGGCTTCCATTTTGCGGACCAGTTCGTCGGCATTGCGGCCGACATTGTAGAAGTTGACCTCAGAGCAGACGAGGACTCCCTCCGGATTGATGACGAACGTGCCACGCAGGGCCAGGCCGGACTCGTCGTCATAGACTCCAAAATAGCGGGAGACCTTGCCAGTGGGATCGGCCGCCATTTTGTAACGGACCTTCTCCAAGAGCTTTTCGCTGGTCTTCCAGGCCATATGGCTGAACTTGGTGTCAGTGGATACCGCCAGCACCTCGCATCCAAACTTTTTCAAGGCCTCATGCTTTTCAGCCAGATCGGCCAATTCCGTGGGGCATACGAATGTAAAATCAGCTGGGTAGAAGACCAGTACGGTCCATTTCTTATCAGCCTTAAGTTTTTCCAGGCTTACTTCTCCAAAGAAGCCTTCCTCAGGATCGAAGACCTCCATAGTGAAGTCTTCCACGGCTTTACCAACCCGGGCCTGCTTCTCGCAGCAGCAATGCCCATGATGCTTGTGGTGATGATGCTCATTATTATCGCAGGACATACAAACCTCCAGAGATGGCGCGTTCTTAATAGGAATTATTCCTAGCGGGATCGATCCTACACATTTTGATAAAAAAATCATCCAGAAAAATGGCTACATGGAAAATAGTCTAAAGAACAGCTTTTGGGGAAGCAGTTCTTCGCGTCCGCTTTCTGGCCGTAGCAAGGGAATGAATAATGCGGAAAACAAAAGGCCCGTCCGCGTTGGTATGCGGACGGGCCTTGAAAAGGGCGGACTAGCGCCAGGCGTGTTTTTGCCTTGAAAAACTGAATATCTCGCGCATGGATTCCTGTTTGACTTCTTCATCCTTGGACGCGGCGGCGGCCTGCGCGGATGGACCGTAGGTGCGATGGACCTCGATCTGATAGGTGATGTGCCCGACATACGGAGTATCGTCATACTGCACCCGCTTGACCTCGGTCTGCATGGTATCGAGTATGATCACGGAATAGCTGGCCACATAGCGGCCGTCTTCTTGTTTTACTTCCTTGCGATCTTTGGTGTTCTGAGCAAGAGCCGCTGATTTTTGCAGCCACTTCTTGGCGTATTCATGGAACTCGCTCTTGGTTCTCTCATAGGTGGCGTCGTCGTCGACGAATTTCGAACTCGACTTCTTGCCTTTGGTCGGCGCAGTGGCAGCTTCGACCCCGTACGGATCATTCTTGGAACCCTTTCCGGCTTTGGGCTCTTTCTCTTTTGCCGCTACGGGTGCGGATTTGTCTTCAACCGGTTTGGGAGTGGGGGCTGTCTTGCCGGGTATTGTCAGCACCATTCCGGCCTTAACTGCCTTGGCATTGGCCAGGTTGTTGGCTGCGAGGATCTGGTTGGCAGGAACTGCGTATTTCTTGGCCAGAGCGGCGATGGTGTCGCCTTTCTTGACAGTATGAGTAAGCGGTGGCGGCGGCGGAGGTGGCGGCGGCGGAGTCGGTTCGGGTTGAACCTGTGCAACAGGCGCCGGGGCAGGCTTCTCTCCGAGCAGGCCGCAGCCGGAAAGTATAAGGCTTAAGCTTAGAACAGTGATAATGGGTTTGACCATGAACGCACCTCCATAAGGTCCAGACGGATTTTCCGCCTTCAAACACAAGCTTGGCAGTGCTGAGACAAATAAGCCATGAAGGCCTTCAGGGCAACCGCAACCGGGCCCCAAAAAAACAGGCGGGGCCTTTCGGCCCCGCCTGCATGTTTCGCTGATCAACCAGGGGAGACTAGTTCGACTTGAACTTGATCTCCACGCGGCGGTTCATCTTGCGGCCTTCGGCGGTCTTGTTGTCGTAGCGGGGGTTCATCTTGCCAAAGCCCACTGCGGTGATGCGGCCGGCGTCAATGCCCTTCTTCACGAAGTAGGCCTTCACGCTGTTGGCGCGGCGGATGGACAGAGCCATGTTGTACTTCTCGGAGCCGATGGAGTCGGTGTGGCCCTCGAGGATCACGGCCAGGTTGGGCTTGGACTTGATGATGGCGACGCCTTCGTCAAGAACCGGGATGAATTCCTTCTTGATGTTGTACTTGTCGAAGTCGAAGTAGATGGAGCGGAAGATCACCACTTCGTCGTCGATGAAGTCGTACAGGGCGCACTTCAGGAAGTCTTCGCGAGCGGCCTGGTTGCGAAGGATCTCTTCGCCCAGGGCGAAGCAGCCGCACTTGGACAGAGCGGCGATTTCCTTGTTGATGCGCTCGCCGTTCTTGTTGTCAGCGTAGCTGATCACGCTGAAGCAGATCTTGTCGCCGTATTTGGCCTGCATCTGCTTGGCAACGGCAACGGGGTCGACGCCACGGTTGGAGTCGCCGTCAGAGAGGATGATGACAGCGGTCTTGCCGGACAGGCCGCCCACAACCTTGTCGAGGTCCTGCAGGCCAACACCCATGGGGGTCATGCGGCCATAGGGCTCGTAGTCGGTCTTGATGGGGGCGATGGCCTTATCCATGGCGGCCTTGTCGTAAGGAGCAACCTTCGCGTATTCCTTGTAAGGAGCGAAGGTGGCCAGGCCGGCCTTGTAGGGCAGGGCGGGGATCAGCTTGTTGAGTTCGACCAAGGTGGACTTGGCCATCATGATCTTGGACACGCCGCCAAACTGCACATAGCGCTGACCCTTGTAGGAAAACGCCATGGAGCTGGAGTGGTCGACGAACAGGATGAAGTTGTCCACCTTCGGGACCATCTTCTTGGCAGCGGCCGGAAGAGCCGTGCCGACCAGGGCCATGATCAGCATGGCCACGATAATACGCATTTTTTTCATGCCCGACATAAGTCCTCCTTCCGAATCAATGTGATTGTCGCGTAAAAAATGAGCCACCCTAGAAAACCAGTAAGACGCGGATCGCATGGGAACACTTCCCACTGGATCGCACGTTTCCTCCCAAAAATACTACCTGAAAAAACACCTGCTGGGCAAGCGATTTTCCCGAAGACAGTTTTGTCTCTAGTTCATTTCAAAAGTTTAAGCAAGTAATTGGTCACATTGCCGGGCAAAATTTTTGCGAGAACGCTGCTTTTCGAGCAATAGCGCAGGTTCCCAGACTGTTAGGCAAGAACAATCCTGTGTGAAATGTGAACAAAGTTTAATGTTTTGTTGCTGTGCTCGCCCCGCTTTTCGCCAACTCTGGGCGAGGGTGGACCGGCTGGTATTGGCGAAAGCCCCCCCCTGGGCTACAAACAGACATCGTCATTCACTGGAGAGACAATGTCCGCCACACATGCTTTTGAACTCGTCCACGAAGGCTCCATCGAGGAGTACGCCATTCATGCCAGGCTCTATCGCCATACTCGCACCGGAGCCGAAGTGCTTTCCTTGTCGTGCCCTGACGACAACAAGGTCTTTGGGGTGAGTTTCCGCACCCCCCCCAGTGATTCCACGGGCCTGCCACACATCCTGGAACATTCGGTGCTGTGCGGGTCACGCAAGTACCCGGTAAAGGAACCGTTCGTGGAGCTTTTGAAAAGCTCCTTGCAGACTTTTCTGAACGCCTTCACCTACCCGGACAAGACCTGCTACCCGGTGGCCAGCGCCAACCTCTCGGACTTCTATAACCTGGTGGACGTCTATCTTGACGCCGTATTTTACCCGCGCATCCCGGAAGAAATTTTTGGCCAGGAAGGCTGGCATTTTCATCCTCAAAACGGCGGACTCGTCTTCAAGGGCGTGGTCTACAACGAAATGAAGGGAGCGTACTCCTCTCCGGAAAGCCTGCTGTCCGAGCAGTCCCAGAGACAGACGTTTCCCGACGTGACCTACGGCGTGGATTCCGGCGGAGACCCGGCCGTGATCCCAAGCCTCACCTACGCCCAGTTCAAGGACTTCCATCGCCGCTACTACCATCCTTCCAATGCCAAGTTTTTCTTCTACGGCGACGATGCTCCAGAACGCCGCCTGGAAATACTGGAGGAGTACCTCAAGGACTTCGAATCGATTCAGGTCGATTCCGCGGTAGGACTCCAGGCACGGGCCAGCGAGCCCAGGAAGGTGGAGGCGTTCTACGATTGCGGCAAGCTGCAAGAAGGGAGCGCTCCCAAGGCGTACTTCACAATGAACTGGCTTCTGCCCGAGGTACGCGACATGGAACAGGTGCTGGCCCTGTCCGTGCTCGAACATGCCCTGATCGGCCTTCCGGGCTCGCCGCTACGCAGGGCGCTCATCGGTTCCGGGCTCGGCGAGGATCTGTCCGGTGGCGGCCTGGAAACCGAACTCCGCCAGATGTATTTCTCCCTGGGGCTCAAAGGGGTGGAACCCGCCCGGCTGCCGGAAGCGGAAGCGTTTTTGCTGAACGCTTTGGAGGAAATTCACAAAAACGGTCTGGACCCGGATGCTGCCGAAGCGGCCATCAACACCATCGAATTCAGGCTGCGCGAGAACAACACCGGGGCCTATCCCAGGGGACTCTCGCTCATGCTCCGGGCGCTCACCACCTGGCTGCACGGCGGTGACCCTCTGGCTCCAATCCGTTTCCAGGCCCCGCTCGATGCGCTCAAAGCCAGGCTCGCATCACAAAAGAACGTGCTGGAAGAGCTCCTGCGCGAACATTTCTTGGAAAACCCCCACCGCGTCCTGGTGGAACTCTTGCCTGATCCCGAGATGGGGGAACGCCTGGTGGCCAAAGAGAACGAGCGCCTGGAGGCGGCCCAGTCCGCGCTTACGCCCAGGGAGCGAGAGCGGGCCCTGGATTTGGCTACGCGAATTCAGGCTTTCCAGGATACTCCGGACTCCCCGGAAGCCTTGGCGGCCATCCCGAAGCTGCATTTGAAGGATCTGCCCACACAGAACAAGGCGATTCCCGGTGTCTGGCGCGACGGCAACGTCTTTTTCCACGACCTTCCCACAAACGGGGTCATCTACCTGGAGTTGGGTTTCGATCTGTCCGGGGTGAGCCCAGAGCTCTTGCCCTTGGTTCCCCTGTTCGGCAGGGGCCTTATCGAAATGGGAACAGACCGGGAGGACTTCGCGGCTTTCCTCAACCGCATGGCCCGAAAGACAGGCGGGATCGGGCGGGAGGTGTCGCTTTCAGCGGTGCGGGGAGCTGGGCCGCAAGCGGCTTCCTCGCGGCTTATTGTTGCCGGCAAGGCCACTCCTGACAGGGCGGCTGACTTCTTGGGTATCCTCTCCGACGCCCTGACCAATTCCAATCTCGCAGACGAAACCCGTTTCCGGGAGATGCTTTTCGAGGCCAAGGCCAGGGCTGAGCGCCGCATAGCGCCCTCCGGGCATGCTTACGCGGCGCGCAGGCTCAAGGCCAGATTCCACAGGGCCGCCCTGGCGGAGGAACGTCTGTCCGGACTTACGGGCATCGAGTCCCTGCGGTCTTGGGCCAACGGGTTCGACCAATCTTGGCCGTGGCTTCGCGACGGCCTGTTCGAGCTTCGCAGACAGATTCTAAGAAGGGGCAACCTGCACGTGAACGTCACCCTGGACGCCAAAAACTTCGAGGCATTCGAGCCAAGGCTGATCGACATGCTCTCCAAGCTGCCGGATGGGGGGTATGATCCCGTTGACTGGCCGGAACTTGAGCTTGCCGGGCGAGAGGGACTCTCGGCCCCGGTGCAGGTGAACTTCGTGGCTCAGGGTCGCGATTTGAGCCAGCTCGGGTACGAGCCTCACGGTTCCATGCTGGTGGCCTGCCGTTATCTTCGCAACGCCTATTTGTGGGAGCGGGTCCGCGTGCGCGGTGGCGCCTACGGGTCCTTCTGCTCGTATGACCGCTGGTCCGGCGTGCTGACCATGCTCTCCTACCGCGACCCCAACATCACCAAAACCCTGGACGCCTTTGCGCAGGCCGGGGATTTCCTGGCAGGGCTTGATATTGGCGCTGAAGAGCTTGAGCGGGCCATTATCGGCACAGTGGGAGACATCGATTCCTACATGCTCCCCGACGCCAAGGGCCATGCCGCCATCGCCAGACACTGGGCGGGCGATTCGGACCAGGCACGCCAGGAAGTACGCCGCCAAGTGATGAACACCACCCTGGATGATCTGCGTGGCGCGGGAGAAGTGATGCGCAGGGCCATGCAGGACGCGCCGGTGGTGGTGCTCGGTTCGCAGGAGCAACTGGAAGGGGCGGCCAAGGAAATAGGAGGGCTCGCGATCACCAGGGCCATGTAGATCCGCTGGGCAACGGTTTGATAAATGGGCACCTCTTGCCGTTTTGAAGCAGGGCAGCCCGGACCAAGCGGAGGAGCTTTTGCGGGCCTGGCAAGCGTGTCCGTTGGAAGAACGCGTTGTTGCAGTGAGTGATTTCAATCCCCGCCCTGTTGGGCAGGTTACTGAGGGAGAAAGAAGCGATGCTCCAGTTCAGTATTGATGAAACCCGGTGCGTGCGTTGCGGTGAATGCGCGGCAGACTGTCCGGCCGGAATCATCGTAATGAACGACCTTCCGGATCTGACGGATGAAGCCCGGTGCTTTCGCTGTCAGCATTGTTACGCTGTCTGCCCCGAGGGAGCCCTGTCCATTCTGGGACTGAAACCTGATGCAAGCTCTTCACTGGCCAAGAGCCTGCCTGGTCCAGGGCAGATGGAAAATCTGGTGAAATGGCGACGTTCGGTACGCCGCTACAAGGATGAGAACTTGCCCCCAGCCGTTATTGACGAACTCCTGGAGGCTTCATGCCACGCCCCTACAGGGGTGAATGCGCGTGACGTTTTGTTCACGGTGGTCAAGAGCCGCGAGTTCATGGCCACCCTTCGTCAGGAAACCCTGACCAGGCTCATGACGCTGGATGAAGCCGGTGGATTCCCGGATGGTCTGGTCGGCCAGTACCTCGGTTGGGTGGTCAACGCCTGGAGGAGCGAAGGCAAGGACGTCATCTTTCGGGGCGCTCCTCATATGCTCGTGACCAGCGCCCCCAAGGACGCCCCGTGTCCTGTCCAGGACACTCATATTGCCCTGGCCACCTTTGAGCTTCTGGCGAGCGCGAACGGGCTTGGAACCCTGTGGGACGGCTTGTTCATGATGGCCCTTGCCGTGTGCCCCGACCTGGTGGCCAAGCTCGGCATCCCCAACGATCATGTCCTTGGGTACGCCATGCTGTTTGGAAGACCGGACGTCGAATACCACCGTCCCGTCAGACGGGGGCCGGCCAATGTGAATGCCTTGGGATAGGTGCTGCTAGCAGAGGAATATAAGGTAATGCCGGCTCTTTCTACCTTGAGGATGGGCCTGCCTCTTCATTGTCGCTGCAAGAAAAGGGTGCGTCCAGGGCGGTGACCACCCGGTTTTTTCCTGTCCCCTTGGCCTCGTAGAGCGCCGTGTCCACGCGGCGGACCAGGGTGTGGGACGATTCGCCCGGTTGGTATTGGGCCACGCCCAAACTGACCGTGATCCGCCTGCCGATGCCGAAATCGTACTCGGCGATGGAATGTCCGAGCTTGCCCGCGCAGCTGAGAGCCCCTTCCAGCTCGCTCTGGGGCATGATCACCATGAATTCTTCCCCCCCGAAACGGCAGATGATGTCCGTGACGCGCACCTCGGCGGCCATGCACCGGGCCAGGGCGACCAGCACGGCGTCTCCGGTCTGATGCCCCAAGGTGTCGTTCACGGATTTGAAATCGTCGATGTCCAACATCACAAGGCTTAAGTCTGAACCGTAGCGCTTGGACCGTTCGATCTCCCTGGCGAGTTCGGTTTCAAAGGCCTGCCGGTTGCCGACTCCTGTCAGGTAATCCCGGCCCGCCAACTGGTAGAAGCGCTCACGTTCGGATTCGATAAGGGAGATGTCCGTGAAGGTGAGGAGGTGGCGTTCCTGGCTGTGGATGCGGACCCGGTCAAGCCTCAGCAGATACCTGACGGGATGGCCGTTCCGGCTCTGTCCGTTGCCCGCCAGGACGAATTCGCTCCCGGAGTGCTTGGTGAGCCAGGCATCCATGTTCAAAGGAAGGGACGACTGCTCGACTCCCTGGCGCATGGAAACCGTGAAATTTTCGCGAAGGTAGGGCCCGAGTTCCTGGCCCTCATGCGCCGGGTATTGAAGTATGGCTTGGGGATCGTTGAAGTACAGGACGGCTGCGCCGTCTGAGAGAAGGTGGCAGTTCGGCACATGGGCCAGCAAACCGTCGGATAGGGCCCGGCGGTAGGTGTCGTGGCGGCGCCTGGCGATTTCTGCGGCCGCGCGTTCGAGTCCTGTGAAAATGTCCTCTGCGTTGTAGGGCTTTTTTATGAACAGGTTCACCCCGAGTTCGATGGCTTCAAGAAACGCCTGCTCCTCGCCCGCTCCGGAAGCGATGATGATGAACGGGTCGCCGCCGCTGTCGCGGATGGCCCTGACCATGGCCAATCCGTCCATGCGGGGCATGCGGATGTCGGTGATGATGATATCGGGGCGAATGCTTGCGTACTGCGAAAAGCCCGAGTCTCCGTTATCCGCCTGGAATACACGGGAGACCTTCGCTTCGAGGGCAAGGGCCAAGCCCTGCCGGGCGGTGTTGTCGTCCTCAACGAGCAGGACAGTTAAGCTTCGCAAGCAGTGTTGCGTCATCTGATAATACCG
This sequence comes from Desulfovibrio sp., assembly GCA_016208105.1. Lineage (NCBI taxonomy): Bacteria > Pseudomonadati > Thermodesulfobacteriota > Desulfovibrionia > Desulfovibrionales > Desulfovibrionaceae > Desulfovibrio > Desulfovibrio sp. Next base: position 229,931 of record JACQYS010000019.1, on the reverse strand, counting down.
TGCCTGACAATGTTGCAGTCACGATTTCATGAAAGAATACAAGGTGTCAATGGAACGTGGGGAAAGCAGCGGGATGGTTACCGAAGAGGCATAATCATTCGGCCCGCAGTTCGAGGCCGGGTTCGGAAGCGGTCATGCCATGCACGAAGGAGGCGCCAAGCCGGCCGAAGAACTCCTCCAGGCGGGACTGGTCCTTCTTGGGACCGCGGATCAGCTTGGGGCGCTTCTTGGTGATTCCGGCAAGCTTTTTGAGCTCTTCCATGGCCTCTTCCTGGCCGCCCATTTTATCCACCAGGCCGATGGTCAGGGCGTTGGCAGCGGTCATGGCTTTGCCTTGCAGTGCGTTTATGTCCGTGGGGTTCAAGTTCCTGGCCTGGGCAACATCGGCCACGAAGATGTCGCGCAGGTCGGTGATCATTTCCTGAAGGTACGCCCTGTCCTCTTCGGTCATATCCCTGAAGGGGGAACCGGCGTCTTTTAACTTGCCGGTGGTGAAGCTGAAGAAGGTGAAGCCGAGCTTTTCGGAAGCCCCGCGCACGTTGGGAAACATGCTGCGAACCCCGATGGAGCCGGTGATGGTGCCGGGCAGGGCGAAAATGACCTTGGCCGGGCAGGCGGCGTAATACCCCCCGCTGGCAGCCACGGAACCGAAGGAGGCCACCACTGGCTTTTTCTCGGCCAGTTTTTTCACTGCGCGGAAAATTTCCTGGGAAGGCCCGAATCCACCACCTCCGGAGTTCACGCGAAGGAGAACTCCCTTGACGTCCTGGTCCTCGCGCAGCTTGCGCAGATAGGTGACCAGGCGGCTGGAGGACTCAATGGTTCCATCCAGGTAGGCTATGCCGATCTGCTCGGAGTCGGGGAGGCTGAAGGCGAATTCCTCGTCGTCCAGATAAGCTGAAGAGAGAAGGGCTATGGCCCCCATTGTGAGGACCATGGCCGCTATAAGAACACTGAAGGTGAACAGCACCGGGTGGCGCTGCCTGAACCCCTTCTTTGGTTCGTTGGTAGTGTTATTGAGCATCCTCTTGCTCTTGCTTCTGACGCAGCAGGTCGCCAAGGCCGACGCCCACTTCGGGGCCCGAAGTACGGTACTCTTTGGCCTTGCGCTTGTCCTCGTCCTCCTTGAGGGACTTGATGGACAGGCCCAGGCGACGCTCGTCGGCGCTCACGTGGATGACGCGGGCTTCGATCTGGTCGCTTTCCTTGTAGAGCTCGGCCGGTGTCTTCACCTTCTTGCGGCTGATCTCGGAGACGTGGACCAGGCCTTCGATGCCTTCTTCCACTTCCACGAACAGACCGAAATCGGTGATGTTGGTCACGATGCCCTTCACAAGGGCGCCCACCGGGTAGCGGGCGGGCACGTCGTGCCAGGGATCGTCGGAGAGCTGCTTGATGCCCAGGGTGAACTTCTCGCTCTGCTTGTCAACGGTGAGCACCTTGGCACGCACCACATCGCCCACCTTGAACATCTCGCCGGGGTGGCGGACTTTCTTGGTCCAGGAGATGTCGGAAACGTGGATCAGGCCGTCGATGCCGTCCTCGATGCCGATGAAGATGCCGAACTCGGTGATGTTCTTCACAGTGCCTTCGAGCACCGCGCCTTCGGGATAGCGGTCGGCTACCAGGTCCCACGGGTTGGGCTTCACCTGCTTCATGCCGAGGCTGATACGCTTCTTGTCGGGATCCACGCCCAGAACCACCACTTCGACCTCGTCGCCAAGGTGGACCATCTGGGACGGATGACGAAGCTTGCGGGTCCAGCTCATCTCGGAGATGTGCACCAGACCTTCGACGCCGGCCTCGAGTTCCACGAACGCACCGTAGTCCACCAGGTTGGTGACCTTTCCGGACATGCGGCGGTCCACGGGGTACTTGTCGGCGATGTTCTGCCAGGGATCGGGAGTGAGCTGCTTCATGCCGAGCGAAACCTTCTGCTTGTCCTTGTCAAAGGACAGAACCTTCAGTTCCAGCTCATCGCCAAGACCGACCATCTCCTTGGGGTGCTTCACGCGCTTCCAGGACATGTCGGTTATATGCATAAGGCCGTCCAGGCCCCCCAGGTCCACGAAAACACCGTATTCGGTGATGTTCTTGACGCGGCCGACAACAGTCTGGCCTTCGTCGAGCGTGGTGAGCAGTTCGCTGCGCAGGGACTCGCGGCGCTCTTCGAGCAGCACGCGGCGCGAAACGATGACGTTGGAGCGGCGGCGGTTGATCTTCAATACGCGGAATTCGAATTCCTTGCCCACCAGGGCGTCCATGTCGGGCACGGGGCGCAGGTCCACGTGGGAGCCGGGCAGGAAGGCTTCGACGCCGCCCAGGTCCACGGTGTAACCGCCCTTGATGCGCCGCTGGATGCGGCCGGTGATGATGTCGTCTTTGTCTTGGAGGTCTTCAAGCTTGTCGAAGAGCTGCATCCGCTTGGCGCGATCGCGCGAAAGGTGGATGGTTCCCTCGGACTCGTTCTTGCCCACCACGTAGACGTCGATTTCCTCGCCCACGTTGACGGTGACATTGCCCTCGGGATCGGTGAATTCCGAAACAGGGATCTGGCCCTCGGACTTGAAGTTCACATCCACCAGGATGTGTTCCTTGCCGACGCGCACCACCACGCCTTTGGTGATGACGCCTTCCTCGAGATCCCCGAAATCTTCGTTCAGGTAGTTCTCGAGCGCGTCCTCGAAGTTGACCTCCATGTCCGTGGGGGTAGAAGATTCAAATTGTTCGTTGTTGACCATGACTTGGTTGACCTCCAACAGGATATTCCCTCGCAAAAGGATTCAGACCCCTACCCGAAAAGACTGGTGCTGACAACCGGTAAAACGCCCATTTCAAGCCTTTTCCGGGGCGCTTGAGAGTTTTCGAACAAGCACCCGGTCCACACGCCGGCCGTCCATGTCCACCACCTCGAAATGGCAGCATCCGTGATCGAATCCCTCCGCCACGGCGGGAATGCGCCCCAGCCGGTGCAGAACAAACCCGGCCAGGGTCTGAAAGTCTCCTTCCGGGGCCTCCTGGTCCAAACGTTCGAACACCTCGGATACAGGGGTCATGCCGTCGATGAGCAGCGAGCCGTCCTTGCGTTCCGCTATGCGCGGCTCATGGGTGTCGTCGGGCAGAACCAGATCCCCCACGATGGCCCGCAGTATGTCGGTGAAGGTCACCAAGCCTTGCACCGCACCGAATTCGTCCACCACCACGGCAAGGGTCTGGCCCGAGAGCTTGAGCTGTTCCATCAATTTGAAGGTGGTGGTGGTCTCCAGCACATGGGGCGGCTGGAGAAGAACGGGGAGGACATCCAGGGCATTCAAACAGACGTTGACCGCCAGGAGATCCTTGGCCTCGGCCACGCCGATCAGGTTCTCCAGTCCGCCGCGCACCACAGGAAAACGGTTGAAGGGCATGGCCCGGATGATCTCCGGAATGCTGTCCGGGTGCTCCAGATCCAGGCACACGATTTTGGAACGGTGGGTCATAAGCGTGCCCACGGGACGGTCGCCCAGGGTCATCACCCGTTCCATCATATCCCGCTCTGCCTCTTCCAGCACCCCGGCCGTTGCGGCCTGGCGAACCAGAAGTTTTATTTCCTCCTCGCTTACATGAGAGCCGGATTGCTCCGACACCCGCAGGAGCCGCATCACCAGCCTGGTGGATACCGAGAGCAGCCACACGATCGGAGCGGAAAGCCTTAGCAGAAGAGCCATGGGCCGGGACACTCTCACTGCGATGGCCTCGGGCCGGGCGATGGCCAGGCGCTTGGGGACCAGTTCTCCTGCGATGAGCGAAACCAAGGTGATGCCTGCCACCACCAAGCCAAAGCCCACAGGCTTGGCATAGGCGGCCAATAGTGGGATTCGCTCCAGCGCGGATTGGACATAGCTGGCCAGCGACGCTTCTCCATAGGCGCCGGAGAGGATGGTGAGAAGGGTGATGCCGATCTGGAGGGCCGCCAAGAATCCTTCGGGTTTCTCGGCCAGTTGGAGGGCCGTGCGCGCTCCAGGATGCCCCTTGGCAGCCATCTGGGACAGGCGAGGCTTGCGTGAGGTGAGCACAGCCATCTCCGCGGCGGCAAAAAAACCGTTGAGCAGGATGAGTGCGAACACAGTCAAGGATTGCAGGATGAATGCGAGCATGGTGCAGGGGACTTCTGTAAGTGGATTTCAAGACAATTTACGGCAGGACAAGGACAAGGGCAAGGCTGCATCGTGCCAGTGTGAAGCGCGTTCTCTGGACATCCAGGCGTTGTGTCGTGTAACCATCTAAACAGCCTCATGAAAGGAGCATCAATGCCAGATGAACTCATAACCTTCACTTTGGATGAACTGGCCGCGTTTGACGGCAAGGATGGACAACCGGTCTACGTGGCCTACAAAGGCAAGGTCTACGACGTTTCGGGCAGCAAGCTCTGGAAGGCCGGGCGCCATATGAACCGCCACAACGCCGGCCTGGATCTTTCCGTGGATCTCTGCCAGGCTCCACATGGTGAAGACAGGCTTGAACGCTACCCCCAGGTGGGCGTGGTGGCCGAGACCTGCACCGTGGAAAGAAGGGCAGACGGACACGACCAGGAGCTTCCCTGGCTCTTGCGAAAGAGTCCGTTTTTCCGCCGCCATCCGCATCCCATGACGGTGCATTTTCCCATAGCCTTCGCCACCGGAGCGGTGCTGTGCCTTTTTCTCTACCTGATTTCTGGCCATCCCCTGTTCGAATCGGCCGTGCACGCCATGAACATTGTCGGGGTTTTGTTCACGCCGGTGGCTATTCTCACCGGGCTAGCCACCTGGAAGTACAATTACGGGGCGAGTTCCATCATGCCTGTGCGCATCAAGCTGATCCTCTCTCCGATTCTTCTTGGTCAGTTCATGGCATGTGTGGTGTGGTGGGGGATGTGCCCGGGAGTGCTTGCGGGTGGCGGAACGAGCGGAGCCCTGTTCTCTCTTCTGGTGCTTTCCATGATGCCCGTTATGGGAGTTATCGGCTGGTTCGGGGCGGGGCTCACGTTTCCCATGCACGAGTAGAGGGAAGGGCCTCCGGCGGCCAAAGGGCCTAGGCCCTTTGGAATCCCAAATAGAGTATGCGCTCGCCATCGGCATGCCGGTGGCGGGCGCAATATTTATTGAGGGTCCAGGGGTGGGCACCTCGTCTTCCTCAGCGAAAAACCAACCAGGCAACCACCGTCACCAGCATCACCACCGGAAAATAGCTGGCCCTGGTGAACAGCCGCGAGGCGTTCTGCCTGGACGGCTCGGTGAGAAGCCTGCTTGCTGGCCAGGGCATTATCCAGGCGGTAAGCGCCGTGGCGGCCAGCACCAGAACGGTGGGCAGCTTGGCTGGCGAGAGCGCCAGCAGCAGCCCCGCCAGCGCGGTGGAGGCGCTTAGCGTCCACACGCTCACTCGCGCAGCGCGTTCAAGCCCCAGCACCACGCACATGGTCTTGGCCCCCTGCTTGCGGTCCAGCTCCAGGTCGAACCAGTCGGCCGGTATGTTCTGGCCACCAATCTCCCAGCAGAAGGTCATGGCAAACAGAAGCGCCGGAAACCAGAACGGCGCGTTCGGATCCACCGCGAGCACGGCCGCCACTCCCCCGAGCGATTTCACCACTCCGTTGACCAGGGCCCGCAAGTGGCTGACCTTGAGCAGCAGGCAGTAGATCACCTCCAGGGCGCAACCGGCCAACAGAAGAAGGGCGCACACAGGATTGAGAATGTACGCTCCCAGAAGCGAGGCCACTGCCCAGCAGCAGGCCCAGACAATGCCTTGGCGCGGGGTCAGAAGGCCCATGGCCATGGGGTGGCGGGCATACACAGCGTCCAGGTAGCCGGTATTGTCGCTTGGGCCGTCCAGGTAGTTGGCGCGGTCGGTCTTGTAGTCGGCCAGGTCGTTGACCGCATACACTGCGGTGTAACCCGCGAAAACCGTGAGCAGGCCAAGGAACATCACTCCCAGCGAGGGAGCATTCCCCAACCAGAGAAGGGCTGCGGCCACGGGCATGGCCATGTCCAGGACACCATGGGGAGTGCGGGACAAGGCCAGAAAAAGCTTCATTCGGCTCAAAGCCCCTGCGGGAAGGGCCGCGGTCAAAGGCATGAAAACTCCTTGCAGCTCAGTGGTCGTGCCCGGGCGAGTAGGCGCCTTGGCCCATGAACACCCGATACTGATAAATTGTGTAGCCAATGATTACCGGCAGGGTGAGGCCGAAGCCCCAGAGCATGATCTTAAGCGAACCGAAGGCCGCGGATGCGTTGAGAGGAGTCAGGCCGGGTTCCACAAAGCCCGGGCGCAGGGCGATGAGCCACGCCACCAGCCCGAACAGTACATGCAGGCAGGCCGGCAGGAAAAAAACGGCTCCGGAGGCCATGGCTGTCACGGCCCAGGCCAGGTATGCTGCTGACACGGCTCCAAAAGCCAGGGCCACGATCCCGGTGGCCGGAACGCAGATGGCGAGTCCTGCCTGGAAGAGAAGGCCAGCCAAGGAAAATAGGATGGCCGCCTTGCGAAGTCCGAAGTCCTGTACGGTGGCCGCTAACCAGCCGGCTCCCAACGTGGCGACCACGCAGACCATTGCCATGGCTCCCAGGAACGCCCCGGGGGTGACCCAGGCGAACGGGGTCAGAAACTGCTGATGCCCTGCCATGGGCAGCCCCTGCATCACCGCGCCAAGCATGGCTCCCTGGGCCAGCGCTACCACCAAGCTGCCCAGTCCGAACAGGGTGGACCAGGCGCGTTTTGATTCGGACTGTTCATAGTATTCCAACCCCACTCCGCGAGCCATGAGCCCAAGGAGCAAAATCCCGCTAGGAATGTAGAGGCTCGACAGGAGCATGCCGTAAGCCCTGGGGAACGCCCCGAACAGCACGCCTCCGGCCACAACCAGCCATGTCTGGTTGGCGTGCCAGACGCCCTCGATACTGGCCACCATGGACTGGCGCTTGGATTCATCCTTCTCGATCAGGCACAAGATGCCCACACCCAGGTCGAAACCGTCCAGGATGACGGTGGCGGCCAGAACCATGGCCAGGATCCAGAGCCAGATTTCAGCGAGCATGCCGTGGTCCATGGCTATCCTCCTTGGCCTGGGTGGGAGGCTGGCGGGGCGAGAGTCAGGTCGGGTCCCTTGGCGAGTATTTTGTAGTAGAACCAGCCAGCGGCCAGGGGAAGCAGGGTGTACACCGCGAAATACATGGCCAGGGTTGAGCCCACGGCAGCGGGGGGAAGAATCGAAGCCCCTTCCTGGGTGCGCAGCCACCCGTAGATGATCCAGGGCTGGCGGCCCACCTCGCGTGTCACCCAGCCCATTTCCGTGGCCAGGTACCCCATTGGGGCCATGGCCATCCAGATTCCCATGAGAAGCGTGTGTCTGGACACCTGCTCGGGGCAGAGCATCCCCTTTTTCCAGGCGTAGAGGGTGCCAAGCATCACCGCGATCATCACGAAGCCGATGCCCACCATTACCCGGAAGGAGTAAAAGGGAATGACGATGGGCGGGCGCTGGTCCTTGGGGAAGTCCTTGAGTCCGGGGACCTTGCCGGTGGGAGTGTGGGTGATGAGCAGGGAAAGCACGTAGGGGATGGGAATTTCGAAGGAGTTCCTTTCGTTTTCAGTGTCCGGCCAGGCCAGCATGTTCCAGGGTGCCCCGGTTCCGGGCTTGTTGGTCTCCCAATGGGATTCGATGGCCGCTACCTTTGCTGGCTGGAGCTTGCCTATATGCACGCCAGAGGTGTCGCCTATGAGCGCCTGCAGGGGAGCGACAACCACGGCCATGACCAGGGCCAGCTTGAAGGAGCGCAGGAAAAAGGCGGTCTGGGTTTGGCGCCAGATGTAGAAGGCGCTTATGCCTCCGACCAGAAACAGGCTGGTCTCCAGGCAGGCCAGCCACATGTGGGTGAAGGAGATCACGGTGTCCGGATTGAAGACGGCGCCCCAAAAATCGTCGAGATGGAAGATCCCGCCTGCGAAATGCCCACCAGCCGGGGTTTGCATCCAGGAGTTCGCGGCCATGATCCAGAAGGCCGAAAGCGAGGCGGCAAAACACACCAGGATGGTGGAAACGAAGTGCGCCTTTGGGCCCACGCGCTTCCAGCCGAACAGCATGATGGATAGAAAGGCCGATTCCAGCATGAAGGCCATGGCTCCTTCGAAAGAGAGCACTTGGCCGAAGAAGTTGCCTGCGGCCACGGAGAAGGGGGCCCAGTTGGTGCCGAACTGGAATTCCAGGGGTATGCCGCTGACCACGCCAATGGCAAAGCCCACAGCGAAGATTCTGGCCCAGAACCGGAAGTGAAGGTAATAGTCCGGGTCGCCCGTTTTGAGCCACAGGGCTTCGAGGGCCACCAGAAACACCGAAAGCCCTATGGTGGTCAGCGGCCAGATGATGTGGAACATGGTGGTGGCGGCAAACTGCAGGCGCGAAAGGAAGACCGGGTCGGAAAGAACCTGGATCATGCGTCCTCCCTTTTTACGGCCACGCCGAGCATGGTCAGGCGCGACTCGTGGTATCCCGGCAGAAGCTTCAGGCCGTTGTTCTCAAGTGCCGCCCTGAATTCCGGGCCCTGGAACCGGTCGTGTTCGGGGTGGGCCACGATGTGGCGCCAGAAGGCGTTGGCGTAGAGGCCCGCGAAGATCTCCTCGGTGTAAAAGGCTCCACCGGGCTTGAGGACGCGCGCCACCTCCGCGATACCTTTTCGCCAGTCCTCCAGGTGGTGGATGATGCCGAAGTTGAACACGGCATCGAACCGGGAGGACTCGAAGGGGAGACTTTGGGCGTCGCCTTCCACCACCACGGCCGGGGTTCCGGCCAGACGTTTGCGCGCCAGGCGCAGCATGGCAGGGTCGGGGTCCAGAGCGTGAAGCGACTTAGGCGAAAAGTATTCCAGAATGATGCGCGCCCCGGCTCCATTGCCGCAACCGATTTCCAGGATATCTCCTCCCGGGGCCATGGGCCGCATGGAACGCAGCTGTCCCGCCTGGCGGCGCTGGATGAGGCGCCGGACCACGGAATTGCAGAAGAAGCGTTCCGGCCAGTTGACTAACATAGGGGCAATCCGGGGCTAAAGGCGCGTCTTTCCATTACTATATATTCATGACCCGCCCAGGGGCGAGTGTCAAGGTGGAAGGATGGTTCGCGCGCAACGGGTGGTGATGTACAGTGGAAGGATTAGGGGAAGGCTTCACGAATGAGCGGGTTTTATTCCAGAATGGATCCTGGCGATGCCGCCGCTTAACGGCACCTGTGCTCCCTGTTCGAAACCAGCCTGTTTGATTTCCCCGCTGAACTTTTCGGGGTCTGGGAACGCATACACCGATTCCATAAGGTAGGAATAGGCGTAGTCGGTGCGGGAAAGCCAGTTCCCGAAGGGCGGCAGAATGTGGTCGAAATAGAGACGGTAGAGGAAACGCAGCGCGGGATTGTCCGGCAGGGAGAATTCCATCACGAAGAGCGTGCCGCCCGGTTTCAGGACGCGATAAAACTCGGCCAGGGCCTGGTCGCGTTCCTCGACGTTTCGGATGCCGAACGAGATGGTTACGTAGTCGGCGCAGGCGTCAGGCAGGGGCAAGCGCCTGGCGTCTCCGGCTAGCATGCGGATGCGCTCGGACAGGCCGCGTTTGGCGAGCTTTCGTTTGCCTACGAGAAGCATGGCCGGGGTGAAGTCCACGCCGACCAGGCGCGCTTTTGGGCGCTGCCGGGCGATCTCCATGGCCACCTCTGCCGTGCCCACGGCTACGTCCACCACAGTCACCGGGCGGTCCGCCGCTATGAGGCGGGCGAGCTTTTTGCGCCAGAGCACGTCGATGCGAAGCGACAACATGCTGTTTTGCATGTCGTAGCCCTCGGCGATGGTGTCGAACATCCGCTTCACTTCGAAGTCGCGCATGGCGGGGAGGCCTCCGGCGGCCAGGGAGGAAACTTTTTATAAAAGTTTCCTCCCTGGACCCTCCTTCAAAAACTTTCAACGAGCTTCGCGTCCATCAGCGGATGCCGATGGCTGATGCGAAATAAACTGTGGGTCCAGGGGGATCATCCCCCTGGCGGGAGAGTCCTGAGAGGGCGGCGCCCTCTCAGGCCGCCGGAGGCGTGAAACTCCGCGACTCCGTAGCGCGCCTCATCCGGCCAGAGCCACCAGGTCGTAGGTCTTGGCCTCTTCGATGGTGGCTTTCACCAAGGCTCCGGGCTTGACGCCAGGGCCGGAGATGTAGGTCACTCCATCGATCTCGGGCGACTGGAACCACGTGCGCCCCACGTGCAGCCCGGGCCATTCCGGATGCGGCGCGTCCACCAGCACGTTCAGCTCACTTCCCTCGAAGCCGGACAGCCATTCTTCGGATATTTCAGCCTGGGCGGCCATGATGGTCTCTCGTCTTGCCTGACGGGTCTTCATGCCCACCTGCCCGGGCATCCTGGCCGCAGGGGTTGAGTCCTCTGCCTGGTAGGCGAAAACACCCAGGTGCTGGAACCGGACCTGGCGCACGAAATCCAGAAGATAGTTGAAATGGGCCCTGGTCTCTCCCGGGTAGCCAACGATGATGCTGGTGCGCATGGCCGCTTCGGGAAAGCGCGAGCGCACCAGGTCGATCACCCGACGCGGATCCTTGGCGAATGGCCGGCCCATGGATTTTAACACGTCCGGGTGGGCGTGCTGAAGGGGAATGTCGAAATACGGGACAAAGGGCGGCCCAGCGTCCTTCAAGAAATCAAGAAGTCCGGCAGTGAGCCCGGCCGGATAGAGGTAGAGCAGGCGCAGTCGCTCAAGCCCAGACAGTGGGAGCAGCTTTTCCAGGAGCGAGCGGAGGTCTGTGGCCGGAGCCAGGTCCTGGCCATAGGCCGTAAGGTCCTGGGCAACCAGGATGACCTCCTTGCGCCCGGTATCCAAAATCGACGAGGCCTCATGCACCAGATCAGCGATTGGACGGCTGCTCAGTCTGCCACGTATGGAGGGGATGGTGCAGAAGCGGCAGGCGTGGCGGCAGCCTTCGCTGATTTTCAAGTAGGCGTAGCTCGGCGGGCTGGAGAACAGCCTTCTGGGCCCTGGGGACGACTTTCTGTCCAGGGCCAGGGCGATTTTGGCGGGCCAGTCCGGCAGTTCGTGGGTGGTAAGCCACAGATCCACCTCGGGCAGGTCGGCTTTCAGGTCGTCGCCGTAGCGGCTTACCAGACACCCGGCAACCACCAGGAGCGGCTTGGGGGTGAGCTCGCGAACCGCTTCAGCCGCGCCAAGGATTTCCGAGAGGGATTCCTCCACGGCCGGGCGGATGAAACCGCAGGTATTGATGAGCACCACGGCCGCGTCCTCGGGCCGGTCAACAGGACGCGCCCGCCCGGGCAGGCCGCCCAGCAGGTACTCGGAGTCCACCAGGTTTTTGGGGCAGCCGAGCGAGATGGTGAAAATGGGGATGTCCGTGCTTCTTGCCGTCATGAGGCCCGCACGGTATCAGGAATCGCCTGAAAGACAAATCCCCCGTGAGGGCAAAGCATGAAACGATGGGTCCTTTTCGCCGCCATGATCCTGGCGGCTGGTCTTCCCGCCCGGGCTGAAGAGGGCGAGAGCTGGAAGCTTATGCTCCAGCGCAACTACGAAGAGCTGCAATACCAGATCGACTACGTGGACGGGGTTTCCCAGAACCTGCCGGGCATGGTCAAGCAGACTCGCCAGGATTTGGCCGCGCTCCGCAAGAAGCTTGATGAGCTCATGGTGCTTGGCCGGACCACCGGGGGAAACCCCATGGAGCTTCGGGCTGTATTGGCCGGACTGGAGATGCTTCAGACCCGGGTTGAGGTGGTGACCCAGCCGTTTCAGAAGGCCGACACGGATCTGAGGAAATTCCAGGAACGGCTGGCGGAGCTTGAGGTTGAATTCGCCCGTCAGGCCGCCGAAGGCCCCTCACAGGACATAAACAAGGCCCTGGGAGATTTTCTTGGTGACCTTCGCAAGCTTAAAAGCAAGCTCGGCCGGGTGAAGACAGTGCTCGACCAGGGGTTAAACCCAACCCGGGACCTTCAGGCCGGCATCGACCGCTCGGCAAAAACCGTCACCGACCGCATCCCCCGCGCCTGGAAAGATTATTACCTGGCTCCCGGCAAGTCCCTCCTCTCAGTGGGAGCCTGGCAGGAAGCCGTGCAGCGCATGGGCGATCTGTCCAAGTTCGTGTCCATGTACGCGGCGTTTTTCGACAGCGGCGAGGTCAAGGCCAAGGACGTTCTGGTCAAACTGCTGGGGTTGATTGCGGTTCTGGTCGTGGCTTCGGCCGTGGGGCTCAAACGGCTGGAGAAGGTCTTCCCTGGCTTTTCCGTGACTCGTCCCTTGGGGAGCCTGGCCTGGATGATCGCCGGAGCGGGCGTGCTCTGGGCAACATCTGGCCCGGCCTTCGTGCTGGTGCACGCGGAGACCAGCGCCGTGGCGGAGATTCTCCTGGCCAGGGGCGTACTCGGGCTGTCCTGGTTTTTACGCACCCTCCAACTGGGCGGCACCGCACCCGCCAAGAACCCGGCCGGTCTGTCCTGGTGGATGTTCGCCTGCGCACTTCTTATGCAGATGCCCTGGCTGCCGGACGCGCTTCGGGGTGGCGTCTGGGTGGCGCTCATGTTCCTGGCTGGCTGGATGATCCGGAGAATGCAATCTCAGGAGTCACCTGATGTCGTGTCCCGCCTGGCCGCTGCCGGAGGCTGGCTCTATCCTCTGCTGTGTCTCCCGGCTTTGTTCGGGTGGATGAACATGACCATGCTGGCCGCTGCGGGCTGGTTCCTTCTGTTGGTGTTTTTTCAGGCCGGGCTGGCTCTGTATGGCCTGGTGGGGCAGATGATTGCCCGGCCCTCGGGCGACCTCACCTCGGAAGCGGTCAAAAGCGTGGTCGGCGGGCTTGCCCTGCCCTTAACCGCTATTGGCATGGCCGGGTGCTTCCTGTTCTGGCTGTCTCTGGCCATGGGGGGGCGCAGCGTGTTCTGGTCCCTGGTCAACGCCGACGTGGGAGAGGGCGACCTCAACCTGGACCTGAGCCGCCTGGCCATGATCTTCATAGGCTTCTACCTGGCTCGCGCGGCCACTCGCGTGGCGGACCGCATCATCTTGGAACTGCCTTCCCGTCGTCCGGACCTGGAGCGCGGCGTACTCAACCTGCTGGAGACCATGTCCACCTATCTGATCTGGGGAATCTATGTGCTCATCGCCATGCGTCTGGCCGGAGCCAGCTTCACCAGTCTGGCGGTGGTTGCCGGCGGCCTGTCCGTTGGCATCGGCTTTGGCATGCAGAACATCATCAACAATTTCATTTCCGGGCTCATACTGCTTTTCGGCCGCTCCGTTCAGGCCGGGGACACCCTCCAGATAGGCGACACCTGGGGAGTGGTGCAGCGGGTGAACATCCGCAACACCATCGTTCAGACGTCCGACAACGCCACCCTGTTCGTGCCCAATTCGGACCTCATCGCCCAGAAGATCATCAACTGGTCCCACAAGGACCGCCGCATACGGCGTTCCCTGGAGGTGGGCGTGGCTCCGGGCACGGACACTGTCAAGGTGCAGGAGCTGCTTTTGGAAGCCGCTTCCGGACACCCGAAAGTTCTGTCCGACCCCAAGCCTTCAGTCCAGTTCGTGGCCTTCGGGGATTCCGCCCTGAAGTTCAAGCTGCTCTTCTGGGTGGACGACCTGGACAATGCAGCCCGCGCTTCGTCGGACATTCACATGACTGTGGACAGGCTGTTCAAGCAAAAAGGCATAGCCATACCATTTCCCCAGCGCGACCCGAATCTGCAGGCTTCCCAGAACGGCAAGGGGCAAAATGACTTTGATTCGGCTGGTGAAGAAGGTACAAAAACTCGATGAACGACAACTCCGCCTCCTACAAGGACAAAGCCTGCGCCCTCACGCTTATACAGGAGCGCAACCTGCTTTCCTCGGTGATCGACCAGATTCCGGACGACATCGTGATTCTGGATGCGTCGTCGTGCGTGGTGGACATCAACCGTGCGGCCATGGACCGCCTTGGCGGACATCGTGAGGATTTTTTGGGCAAGCAGTGTTGGGAGGCCCTGACCGGTTTCAAAGGCATCTGCGAGCCGGAAGGGGACGTGAGACGCTGGGAAACCGTTCGCAAGGGAGGAAAACACGAGGAAGTCTTCACCACCGTGGATGCCAAGGGTCGCATGCAGTATTTCAGAGTCTACATGTACCCTGTTCTGGACGAGGGTGGCGAAGTGACCCACGTGATGGTGCTGCGCAGGGACATCACCCAGGGAACCTACATGGAGAGGCGCTTGCAGCAGTCGGAGAAGCTTGCGGCGGTTGGTGAACTCTCCACGTATGTGGCGCACGAGATCAGGAATCCGCTTTTCGCCATAGCCGGTTTCGCCAATTCCCTGCTGCGCTCGAATACCCTTGACGACAAGGTTCGGGCCAAGGTGTCCATTATTTTGGAAGAATCCAACCGGTTGGACAAGATTCTCAAGAGCCTGCTCAACTTCTCCCGGCCCACCCAGGGAATGGAAGGGCAGGTGGACGTTGCCCAAGTGGCAATGCAGACCATGGAGCTCATGGGCCTGGCTTGCCAGAAGCAGGAAATTGAAGTGAAGGTCGAGGTAAGCCCCGGCCTGCCCCTGGCCAAGGGCGATCCGGAATTGGTGAAGCAGTGCATCATCAATATGGTGAAGAATTCCATGGAGGCCATGCCCGAGGGCGGCAGCTTGGTCATGCGCTGTTTTCTGCGCGCAGACCACGTGGTCATTGAGCTCGAGGACACCGGCCGGGGCATCGCGCCGGAAAATCTGGATCAGGTGTTCAACCCGTTCTTTTCAACCAAGGACAAGGGGTCGGGCTTGGGCTTGGCCATGACCAAGAAAATATTGGACGAGATCGGCGGCTCGGTGGAGCTTGAGAGTGAGGTGGGCAAGGGAACCGCAGTGCGGCTGGTTATGCCCCCCCTTATTGCGGCTGATGAAACCGATGTATCCGGTCAGACCTCGCCGCGCCACGATTCAAAGTGGATAGCCGGCAAGAACGGGAAGGAAGGTGGAGAGTGACGCGGGTTGTATTGGCAACGCGAAATCTTGGCAAGGTGCGTGAACTGCAGGCCATGCTGGAAGGCAAGGATGTCGAGGTGGTGGGGCTGGACCAGTTCCCCCAGATCGGAGAAATCGAGGAGACAGGAACAACGTTCGAGGAGAACGCGCGCATCAAGGCCAAGGCGGTAAGCGAGGCAACCGGGCTCATAGCCCTGGCC
The DNA here is from genome assembly GCA_016208105.1 of Desulfovibrio sp. Classification (NCBI taxonomy): domain Bacteria; kingdom Pseudomonadati; phylum Thermodesulfobacteriota; class Desulfovibrionia; order Desulfovibrionales; family Desulfovibrionaceae; genus Desulfovibrio; species Desulfovibrio sp. The sequence continues at coordinate 214,721 of JACQYS010000019.1, read as the reverse complement.
GACGACTCCGGACTGGCAGTGGACGCTCTTGACGGCGCTCCGGGAGTCTTGTCCGCGCGGTATTCGGGCGACAACGCCACGGACGCCTCCAACAACGAAAAGCTCCTGGAGCAGATGAAGGACGTTCCGGCGGACAAACGCGGGTGCAAGTTCATATCGTGCATCGTTGCGCACGCTCCGGACGGTTATGAACTGGTCTTCCACGGGGTCTGGTTCGGCCGCCTGGCCAACGAGCCCAAGGGCGAGAACGGTTTCGGCTATGATCCGCTATTTTTGGATCCCGAGCTTAAGCTTACCGCTGCCGAAATGAGCCCGGAGCAGAAAAACGAGCGCAGCCATCGTGGGAGGGCCATGCGCGAACTTACCAAATATCTCCCAGGATTTCTGGAAACCGTGGCCCGCGAGGCCGCCTTTTCTCCTGAGGAGCGCGAGATTCGTGCCAGGCTTACCGGGGTCAAGGGGTTGCTCAAGGTCTTGTGTATGGTGATGCTCATACTGGTGCCGGTGGTCGCTGCTTTCACCGTCTCGCAAAACCTGACATTCATTAAGGCCCTGAACGCCCCTGGCGGGCCCCCCGCGGAGATTGTAGCCGAGGTGGCGAAAGCCCTTATGCTGAAAATCGTGCTGGCCTCGGTACTGGGTGTCTCCATATTTATTGCTGGGCTTCGGCTGTACCGTCGCCGGAAGGGCGCAGTGCTTCTGGCCAAGATTGCTTGGCTGGCCGTCCCGGTGGCTAGCGCGGTCCAATACGTGGTGGCCCAGTTTCTGGCGTATCCTCCGGACATCCTGAAGATGGCCGAAACAGAGATCACGGCGAACGCCTTGCCAGGGCTCATGGCAGCGTCCGCGTGCGTGACCTATCTGACATTCTCAAGGCGGGTGAAGATCACCTACGAGTAGAGCGGAAACTTTCGGACGGCCAGCCTTTTGCGGATATTCCGGTCTCTTCGCTCCGGTTGGTTCGGCCGTGGTTTCGTGCGTCTTGACAGCCGCCCGGCTTTTCGCAAACTGACGCCAGCTGATTTTTACAAACTCCGACAAAGGACCATTCATGTGCGGCATAATCGGCTATAGCGGGCACCGTCCCGCAGTGCCAGTCATCATAGAGGGGCTTAAGCGCCTGGAGTACAGGGGATACGATTCAGCGGGCGTGGCCTTCATACAGCACCACGAGCTGACCGTGATCCGGGCCGAGGGCAAGCTCGTCAACTTGGAAAACAAGCTGGCCGAGCTTCCGGTGCATACCGCCACCTCGGGCATGGGGCATACCCGCTGGGCCACCCACGGCCTGCCCGTGGAGCGCAATGCCCACCCGCACCGCGACGCATCCGGCAAGATAGCCCTGGTGCACAACGGCATCATCGAGAATTACCAGGAACTGCGGGAGGAATTGAAGGCGAAAGGGGTGAGCTTCGCCTCTGAGACCGATACCGAGATCCTGGCGCAGCTGGTGGGGCTCTACTTGGCCGAGAGCAAGAAGCTCGACCAGGCCGTTTCCAAGGCTCTGGCCAGGGTGGAGGGCTCCTACGCCATCTGTGTGGTGTCGCTCGAGCACCCCGGCATCCTCTACGCCGCACGCAAGTCCTCGCCGCTCGTGCTGGGCGTTGGCGTTGGCGAGAACTTCGTGGCTTCGGACATCCCTGCCTTTTTGCCCTACACCCGCGAGGTGGTCTTTCTGGAGGACGGGGAGATGGTGCGCATCGACTCCAACTCCTGGAAGGTGCTGGACGCCTCCACCCTGGAGACGGTGGAGAAGGCCCCGCAGCACATCGCCTGGGACGTTCAAGCGGCCCAGAAGGGCGGGTACAAGCACTTCATGCTCAAGGAAATATTTGAGCAACCCCGGGTGATTACCGACTGCCTGGCCGGGCGCATCGACCATAAGGCAGGCAAGGCAGTGTTGCCCGACCTGGAAGTCGTTCCCGCTCCGGAGCGCCTGTTCATAGTGGCCTGCGGCACCAGCTATCATGCCGGTCTGTGGGGACTGTACCTGCTCGAAACCTGGGCCAAGATTCCCACCAGGGTGGAGATAGCCTCCGAGTTCCGCTACCGCGACCCCATACTGGGCCCAGGCGACACGGTGCTCGCCATCTCGCAGTCCGGTGAGACCGCGGACACCCTGGCCGGCATGCGCCTGGCGCGCGAGCGCGGAGCCAAGGTCATCGGCCTGTGCAACGTGGTTGGTTCCACGGTCTCGCGCGAGGCGGACCATGTGATCTACACCCAGGCCGGGCCGGAGATGTCCGTGGCTTCCACCAAGGCCATGTGTTCCCAGCTGACCCTGCTCACTCTTCTGGCCCTGCACTGGGGGCAGGAAAAGGGCGTACTCCCCCAGGATGTCCGTTCCAACTGCCTCAAAGCCCTGGAGCATTTGCCGGAAATTTTAACCTCTGAATTGCCTCGCATGCGCTCCCGGGCCACTGAATTGGCCCGGGCCTATTCGGAAGCCCGCAGTTTTCTCTTCCTGGGGCGCGGGACCTGCTTCCCACTGGCCCTGGAAGGGGCGCTCAAGCTCAAGGAGATCAGCTACATCCACGCCGAGGGCTACGCCTCGGGCGAGATGAAGCACGGGCCCATTGCGCTCATAGATCCCAAGTTCCCGACATTCGCCTTGGCTCCGGGTGATGAGCTCTATCCCAAGGTGAAATCCAACCTGGAGGAGGTTCAGGCCCGCGGCGGCAAGGTGATCGCCCTGACCCGGGCCGGACTCGATCTGAAAGTGGACCACACCTGGGAGGTGCCGGACGTCTGGGGCCCCATGAAGGCCTTCATGCTTCTGCCCGCATTGCAGCTCTTTGCTTACGAAATGGCCGACTACCTGGGCAAGGACGTGGACCAGCCGCGCAACCTAGCCAAATCCGTGACCGTGGAGTAGCCCGGCGTGACACGTCGGCTGTCTTTGGCGGTTTTTTTGGCTTTCTTCGTGGCGTGCCTGCCTCTGGCTGGTTCCGCCCAGGCCGCGGATGCAAGCGGGGACAAGGACGCCACAGCCAAGCCGGATGCCAAGAAAGCTGGAACGGATACAAACCTCAAGGCCGGCCAGCAGGCTAAGACTCCGGCCAAGCCTTCTTCCTCACAGAAGAAAGCCGTGGTCACGGACGTGCAGGTCTATTCCGGCCGTGACTACTCGCGCATCGTGGTGGTTCTCTCCGGAGAAGCCGGACGGCGCTGGCAGCTCCTGCCGCCGGACCCCAAGGACGGGGGAGTGCGCCGCCTCTACGTGGACATGGACGAAACCGTGGTCAGGGCCGGGGTGCCCAGTCGCTTCGATGTGCGCGGCGATGTGGCCCGGAAGGTGCGCCTGGCCCCGTTCAAGCCCGGAGTCACCCGTCTGGTGGTGGAGGTGGAGAACCTCAAAAACCAGAATGTGTTCGTGATGGAAAATCCCTATCGGGTGATCGTGGACGTGCAGGGTGAAGCCTCCAGGAAGGAACCGGGCAAGGAATCACCTAAAGACCAACCCAAGGCTCAGGCCGGCAAGGCTGGCATCCCTCTGGAAAAATCCGGAAAAAAAGGCTCCTCTCCCGTCGTTCAGGGAGAGAAACCCGGTTCGCCAGGCGTGAATCTAGCCACGCCAGAGCGCAAGAAAATGGCCAAACAGCTGGTGGAACAGCTGGGGCTCACGGTGCGGACCGTGATGGTTGACGCCGGGCACGGGGGGCGCGATTCCGGGGCGCGCGGTGTGGGCGGACTCTACGAGAAGAACGTGACCCTCGAGGTGGCCAAACTTTTGGGCAAGCACCTGGAGAAGATGGGCTTCGAGGTGCTCTACACCCGCACTACGGACAAGTACGTCCCCCTGGAAATGCGCACGGCCATGGCCAATGCCCGCAAGGCTGACCTGTTCGTGTCGGTCCACTGCAATGCCCACGGCAACCCGAACTCGTCCGGCATGGAGACCTATTCTTTGAACCTGGCCTCCACCCCTGACGAGGTGCGCGTGGCGGCCCGGGAAAACGCCGTGGATCCCAGGCGCATTTCGGACATGCAGAAGATATTGGACGAGCTCATGCACGCCTCCAAGCTCACCGAGTCCCGGGAGTTCGCCAAGTCCGCCCATCAGACAACCCTTTCCCAGGCCCGCAAAAGTCTTAATCTCCGGGATAGAGGCGTGCACGAGGCACCATTCTATGTTCTGCTCGGTGCCAAGATGCCTGCCATCCTTGTTGAGATCGGCTACATCACCAATCCCTCCGAAGGCGCCAAGTTAAAGGACGAGAAGTATCTCGACGGGTTGGCCAAAGGTATTGCCGAAGGTGTGAAAGGCTACAAGGAACGCATCGAACGCTTTGCGGACAAGAATTGAGCGTCGGGCAAGAAATCGGTTTTCCGGGATAATTGTGCCCAACCCTTAAGTTTCCTTGCATCTTTTCCGATTCATGGTAGATTAATGCCAAATCAGGGGGTACTGCCATGAAAAGAAGCCTGCTTGTCACCGCTTGCATTTTTGTTTTCGCCGCCAGCGCAATGGCTCAAACGACAACGACAACCACGACGAGCACCTTTGCTTACCCAGGTCTGGAGGGCGTGCTTTACTCTGGAATGACGGCCCAGCAACAGAACACCTACAATGCCATTCAGCTGTATATGAACTACTCCACGCAAGTGGTTACAGCCGCCGCATACAGCCAAGCTGAAAAGAAGCTCCAGAACGGGGATGTGCTTACATCTTTCGAAAAGTCCATCCTGGCCAGGGGACCTTTCGCCATCACCACAGGCAATCAGGCCTTCGTGCCTGTCGGTGGTACAACGACCACGCAGTAACGGTCAAAAGTGCCTCCTCGAATCTTCCGGGAGGCTCCAAGCCTGAGGGAGAGTGCCAGTATGACTTGGCCGCTGGCGCCAGGAAGGATGCCTGCTCGCGCTCGGTGCGAGGCAGGTTCTTCATTGTGTCCGCTTGACTGCTCTGTGGAGCATCCGTAAGCAAAAAACCATGCTTGCTTATGTCTGTGGGCTGCGCTCCAACCTTCCATATTTTCTCATCGCGTTCTTGTTCGCAATATTGGCAATAACGTTCGGACCAGACGTCGCCAGCCCTTTGCACGCTGCCGTCTACACATGGACGGACGAGAAGGGCGTGGTGCACATGACCGACCGCAAGGTCGAGGATCCGAGCAAGAATGTAACGGAAATAGGCAACCCAAGCCTCCCCGTGGGCTCGGGAAGCCGGAAGGAAATCATTCTCAATGTGATGGCTCAAGCCAGGAACGATCCCAAGTTTGCTGAACTGCACAAGATCGTCGACGAGTATCGGCGCAGCCATACCTATTCCATGGTGGACTACTTTGTCTGCATTGATATGGCCTTGGAGCTCTTCAATATTCTCAAGACCAAGCAATATTCCCCCAAAGTTATGGCCGGAAACGTCAAAACAGATGTCGCGGGAATGGATCCGGCCAAAAGAGCTAGGACCTTCGACCACGCCTGGGTGGTGGTGGAGCTTTCTCCGGGTGTCCATGCGGCACTGGAGGGTACCGGGGGGGTCGTGGTCAATGAGAAGACCAAGAATTTTGAATACTACTATCAGGGCCTGATCTTCTCGAATCCCCGTCAGGCCAAGGAGACCGACGTCCTGATGCGCAAGCGAAACGAGAGCTGCGGCAAGGCAGTGAATATAGTGGAGGATTGGAACGCCAACTACGCCGGCAGGGCCGCCGATCAGCGCATGGTTCAAACCAAGGGGTGGGTGGACGCCAAAGTCGCGGAATGCACCGAGGCCCAGAAACAATACGAAGAGCTCGTCAAAAAACAGTACCGTACCCTCTACTGAGGCGTGGGAGGTCTGGCTGCCATCCCTGTTCTGATTCGGATGCCCCCCCCTCAACAGCGGGCCTGAGGTTCTGGTGAACGTTTGTTGCAAGACCAGGACGCGATTCTAGCGTTCCGACGAAGAGCTGGTTTGATATCCAGGCCGGTGGACAGATTCATTTCCAGCCGCTATCATACTGGTTCAATCTTACAGTTTGTATCGGGATTTTCTCTTCATCCTCCCAGCGCAGACGAGGCTGAACATGAAGACCGTCCTTGTCATTGACGACGAGAAACCCACGCTTTCGATGTTCTGCTTGTTGCTCGAGGCGATGGGCTACGAGGTCCTCACTGCGGAAAGCGGTGCGGAGGGGCTTGAGCTGTTTGAATCCAAACGGCCAAAAATTGTGTTAACCGATATCAAAATGCCCGACATGGACGGCCTGGAAGTCCTTTCCCGCATCAAGGCATTGGATGCAGAGACGCAGGTCATCGTCGTCACCGGGCATGGAGACGTGGAGCTGGCGCTGGATTCGCTGAGCTTGGACGCCACGGGTTTTATTGACAAGCCCATCCGGCAGGATGTGCTGCAACGGGAACTGGCCAGGGCTCGTGAACGTCTGGATTCCAAAGGTCTGGCAGTCGAGCATGTCCAGGTCCGGCGGGAGACTGGTGTGCTGGTGGTCGAGGTTGGTGGCAGGCTGTCGGCTGCTTCCGAAACCGCATTCGACGCGGCAAGGGACAAGGCGGCGGAGCTGGGTCAAAAGGTGGTGGTGAGTCTGGACGAGTCAGCGCGGCTAACGGGAGCGGGGATCGCCCTTATCACACAGTTGCTTCTTGCCTGCCGCGATGCGGGCTCTTTGGCGGTTGTGGCCGCTGCCACCGAAGAGCAGCGGCAATTGCTGCAGGACGCCGGCGTTGCACATGCGGGCAAGATTTTTCCTTCTGAAGCCGAGGCGCTGGCAAGCACTGCTGAACAAACAGTCTGACCGGGAGGACGACATGACCACGCTAAAGACTGCAACCCTGGCAGCGTTTGCCATTCTTACGTTTGTTGCCACTACTGTAACGATACTCCGGGCTGAGCCGCCCAAGGTTGGGGCGGTGCTGCCGCAAGGGCTCCAGCTGTCAGCGCCGCTTGGCGCGGAAGAGAGGAACTATCTTGGCTGCGGGGATGGAGGCACGTTCAAACTCTCGGCGGTCAAAGCTGACTTTGTCATCATTGAAGTCGTGGGTGTGTATTGCCCGCAGTGCCATATCCAGGCGCCGCTTTTCGATAAGTTCTACGCCAGGCTGACCAAGGATAGCGAACTTGGTGGCAAGGTGAAGATGCTTGGGCTGGCAGCGGGAGCAACCAAAGAGGAAATGGAATATTTGCGGGATTCGGGTGTGTACAAATATCCCGTGGCCTGGGACCCAAACTTCGCTGTTCATAAGCAGTTGGGGGAACCCAAAACGCCGTTCACAATGGTGGTCGATTCCAAAGGCAAGGTGCTTTTCGCCCATATGGGCATCATCGAGGATGTGAACGCCTTTTACGATCAAGTTTCCAAACTGGTGCGTTAGCTCAGAGCGGGTTGGCAATGCCTGGCGCAGACTCGCAAGACAATGTGGGCAGAGCGGACGCCCCATGCGCGGACACGTTTCATCTCAGAATTCTGCATGATGCGGCTCGCGAGCTCTCCACCCTGACGACTCCCCGCCAGATAGGTAAGGCTTTTCTCTTGACCGCCATGGGGGGGCTCGGCGCGTCATCGGCATTTTTCGTGCTCGCTGGAGCGAATGAACAATCTGTTGGGGAAGATTTGGTCATGCACCGTGGCATTCCTTCTGGGGAAGCACGAAAGCTGGAACAGGACTCCGGCCAGGTCTGGCGGCAGTGGCTGGCCAAGGGGGGCGGGGACTGTCTGCCCGGCAAACCTCGAGTCATCATCGCTGAAGCCAGCCGTGAGAGCGCTCTCTTTCCGAAGGGGGCCAAGCTTCTGGCACGCTGGAGTCAAAACGGCGGGTTGGGAGGGCTCCTGATGCTGGGCCCCAGACTTGGCAATTCCGAATACGGACCTGAGGACAGGGATTTCCTTCTGAGCCTGACCGACACGCTTCTCGGCGCCCTGTCCAGAGCATTCCTCACACAGCGCCTCGCCGCCATGGGACAGGATCTCGCCTTGCGCAACGCGCTTCTCAACAATCGGGTCTTTCAACAGGACACCCTGATCCAATCTCTCACCGAAATGAGCGCCATGACCTCCCCCGAGCAGCTCTTGGAGAGTTACCTGCTTTCCATGGCAGGGACAGCGGGGGCAGGGAGCGCCTATGTCTTTTTGGCCGATCGCTCTGGTACCATCCGGTCTTTCGTCGGCAGGGGAGGGGGGCGCGCCAAAATCTCAGGTTTTGATCCGGTCCGATTCCGGCAAGTGGTGACCAGCGGGCTGTTCACCGCTGGCGGGCGCAAGTCGGATTGGCTGGAAGCCCCGCATGACTTGGCGGAATGCGGTCTGCCGGAAGACAGCCCTGGGATATGGTTCGTGGCTGGCGAGGATGCTTTTGGGTTTGTTGGCCTGGGCCCCCGCCTGGACGGTTCCCCTTTGGATCAAGGCAGACGCGAAACCCTGCTGGCCGTGACAGGCGCTTTTCTTACCAGCCTGCGCATGGTGAGGCTCCTTGAAGCCCAGCGTCTGCGGAACGAGGAGCTTGCGGCCAGCAACAACGAATTGGCCCGGCTCATTGAAGAGCTTACCTCGGCGAAGGGTGAGATTGACGGACTTCAAAGGGCCAAGGCAAGAATCAAAGATCTGGTAGCCCAGGAATTGAATCGGGTATCCAGAGCGACCTGGATGGATTTCGGTCTGATACTGGCCGTGGCGGCAGCAATAGGGTTCCTGTTCAACTGGGCAAACCCTTCGGGGGTCGATCCGCTTCCATCCATCTGGTCCCGCCCCGAGGCGGTGACGGTAGAGGCGGGGACGTCCAGGAGGCTTTTGGAGAGTGGGCAAGCCGTTCTCATTGATGCCAGACCCCAAGAGTCATTTAAAGTGAAGCATATCGACGGGGCGACGAATGTGCCCTCGGCGCTGTTTGATTTCATGTACGGCATGCGGCTGGCCAAGCTTCCTCCTGAAAAGCCGGTGCTGGTCTACGGGCGCACGGTGAGCAGGCTCTACGATGAAACTGTGGCCGATCTTCTGAAAAAACGGGGGCACAAAGACGTACGGATTCTGCGGGGAGGCATGGAAGCCTGGAAGTTGGCGGGAGGAACGTTGCGACCATGAGCTCAAGGATTTTCGAACATATCCGGTTCGTTCTGACGCATCCATGGCTGGCCGTGGCGTTCAGGCTATACATCGGGGGAATCTTTATCTACGCCAGTGTCTACAAGATCAATTATCCCGCGGAATTCGCCGACTCCATCGCCAGCTACGAGCTTGTTCCCTACTGGGCGGTGGGAATGATGACCGTCATAATGCCATGGACAGAACTCATTTGCGGCGTGCTGGTCATCGCGGGCATACGCCCCAAGGCAGCCATCCTGGTTCTGATGGGGCTTATGGTCCTGTTCACCGTGGCCATCGTCATCACGCTGGCCAGAGGGGTTCCCATTGGATGCGGCTGTTTTCACTCTTTGGAGGATCAGATCAGCTGGAGAACGTTTTTTAGGGACATCGCCTGGTTGGCCATAACGGTTCACGTATACCTGTACGACCGCAGGCTGCACATGGAGAACCTTTTCCTGGCAAGGGTTAAGGAGCTGTAATGAGAAAGATCATAGCCCTGCTTTTTGCCCTGGCCGCAATGGCCGCCTCATGCAGCGGCTCCTCTGGCGCGGAGGGAAAGTATGTTGCTCAAGGGGCGGATGGGAAAATCGTCACGTTGACACTCAAGGCCGGTTTCACCGGAGAGTGGGAAACCCATACCGACGCAGTCTCAGTACGATGGGAGGCGAGGGGGTCGGAAATCTGGCTGCACTCCAAAGGAGGCGGTGTGTTGCGTGGGGTGTGGTCGGACGGGGCATTGCGGATTGCCCTGCCCGGAGAGGGCGAATTGGTGTTTGTCAGGCCGGGAGCCAAATCAGGCGGGTAGCCGTTCGCTGGCCAACCAAGTGCCCTCTGGTCACTGAGGGCGTTCATTTGTGGGCGCTATGCCTGCTGGGCGGCCTTTATCTTCCCCAACAAGTGTTTTTCCATCTCACGTCCGTCCTTGCGCAGCCGGATCAACTCAGCCTCGAGTACTGTGAGCTTGCCCTGCATTTCATCCTTGGACAGCCTGAGTTCCTCGATTTCGGAGCGGGCACGTGCTAACTCAGCCTTGAGGGCGTCCACCGTTTCGTCCGGCAGTGCCATCTGTCCCGGCTGCCCACCAGCCTGTGTGAGAAGCCCTTGAAGCTTCTCTCCGATAGCCTCGGCCATTGCCGTGCCGATACGCATGGCAAGCTCCTCGCCGCAGCCCTGATCAACTTGGCCCATCCCTCGGAACTGCACGGGAGTAACCACGGCGGTTTCGTCGGGGGTGATGTTCACCGGCAGGGTTTTGGAGAGCTCGGCCTTGGCATCGGCAACGGACAGTCCTGACCCCAGGAGGTTGCCAATGGACCGGAAGATGTCCACCGCTTCGGCTCGAAACCGTCTGTGCCGGCCTTGACCCACACTGGGGAGGAGCTGGTCGAAGCGGTTCTTCCAATAGTGCAGGGTGGACTCGGGCAAGTCCAGGAGCTTGGCAATGGCGGAGATGGAATAAAGCTTGGCGTGTGACACGGACTCTTCCTTGGGGTGTTTGTTCGTGAGTAGTGCGCCCGGGAGGGAGAGTCAACTTCGCTGCCTGCAAAATCCTCCAGGAATCAACCTTCACGCAACCTTCATCTACTCGCAACATGGAGCGGCTAGACGGCAAGGAAAGTTCTCCACAACCACCGGAGGCCTCCATGAACCAAGTGACAGAACCGAAAACAATCGACCTTTTCACACTGGAATCCAAAGTCAAGAACCCTCTGGCCAGAACGGTGCTCAGAGCCGTGGGGAAGCCTCTCGGCAGGGTCTTGGCGTTGGACATGATCTCGCGGCTTTCCAGAAACATCCCCGCAGGTGCCACAGGGCGGGACTACTTGCGCGAAGTCATTCGGGCTTTTGGGTTTACCTGCACCGTAACCCCTGAGGATATTGAGCGCATACCCAAGCAAGGGCCACTGGTGGTTGTGGCCAATCATCCCTTCGGAGGGATGGAGGGGCTTTTGCTGGCCGAGATGCTCCACCAGGCACGCCCGGACGTGAAGATAATGGCCAACTACCTGCTCGGGCACATCCGGGAGCTTCGGGACATGTTCATCCTGGTGGATCCGTTCGGCACTGAAAAAGCTCTGGGCCGAAACATCGCCCCGCTGCGAGAGAGCATCGCCTGGCTGCGCGATGGGGCCTGCCTCGGGGTGTTCCCGGCCGGAGAAGTCGCTCATTTCACCATGCGCGAGGGCCGAGTGGCGGAACCCGTCTGGAGCCCTTCCATCGCACGCATCATAAGGGCCTGCGGGGCCACGGTGGTCCCCGTGCATTTTTCCGGAGCCAATGGCCCCATGTTTCATCTGGCCGGTTTGGTGCACCCGAGGCTTCGCACCATGCTGCTTGGGCGCGAGTTCGTGAACAAAGCCCACAAGACCGTAGAGGTCCGTATCGGGGCCCCAATCCCCCCCTCTCAACTTGAAGAAATGGGCGACAAGCAGGCTGCCGACTATTTGCGCCTTCGCACGGAAATCATGGGCAAAGCAGCCGCGAAGCCCAAGATCACATTCAGCCGCTTCCCCCTCCGTACCATCAGCCGCCAGGAGGCCCTGATAGCTCCAGTGGATCCGGGACTCATGGCCAACGAAGTTGGCAGGCTTCCTGAGCGCGGCCTTCTGCTCACCAGCGGCGAGTTTTCGGTGTACGAGGCCAAAGCCAGCTCTATCCCCTTGGTGCTCAGGGAGATAGGTCGATTAAGAGAGCTCACTTTCCGGAAGGTGGGAGAGGGAACGGGCAAATCTTGCGATCTGGACGCCTTCGACAAGCACTACAGCCACGTGTTCATTTGGAACAACAAAAAGCTGGAAGTGGCGGGTGCTTATCGTTTGGGAAGAACGGATGAGATTCTCAGTGGAAATGGCGGGAAAGGGCTTTATGTCTCCACTTTGTTCAAGCTCAAAACGGGCTTCATGCTCGAACTCGGCCCTGCTCTTGAGATGGGCCGTTCCTTCGTGTGTCCTGAGTATCAGAAAAGTTACAATGCCCTGCTCCTGCTCTGGAAGGGCATTGGTACGCTGGTTGCCCGCGAGCCCAAATACCGCAAACTTTTCGGCCCTGTAAGCATCACCAATGAGTACCAGGCCGCTTCAAGGCAACTGATCGCCGGGTACTTCGAGTCCAAAAGGGAAATGCCTCAGCTTGCAAAACTGGTGAAGCCACGGTCTCCGTTGAAGGGTTCCTCCTGGCTGAAAAGGGCAGCCAAAGCCTTGGTGTCCGACGTGGAACAGCTGTCGGAGCTGGTGAGAGCCGTGGAGGGCGATCAAAAAGGCATTCCCGTCCTGTTGCGCCAATACCTGAAGCTCGGCGGAAAGCTCCTGGCTTTCAACGTTGACCGGGAGTTCAGCGACGCCCTGGACGGACTCATAGTGGTGGACTTGCTCAATACGGAGCGCCGACAGCTTGAGCGCTATTTGGGCAAGGAGGGCGCGGAAGCCTTCCTGGAATATCACCAGGGAGGATACAGACATAGCGCGTGATTAACGTTTTCGTAAAATTTTTTTGAGTCGCAAAGCGCTTCTAAAGACTGGCATTGGCATGTGCTTTACGGCGTCAAATCTCGAAAAATGAAGCTTTCAGCTATTTCGTGATTGCCAGTTAACAATTTTGTAGTTACTCTTTCCTCGGGCAAAAAGGCTGCGATAATGAACGTGGCCCGCAAATACTCGCCCGGGAAAGTCATGAACACTGTCAGCCAGCTTGAATTGAAGGTCCTTTACGAGATCTCGCAAATAATCGGTCAGGCCCTGGATCTGGACCAGACTTTGGGAGATATTCTGCGCATACTCTCGGACACCTTGGAGATGAAGCGGGCCACGCTCACGCTCCTGGACGAGGAGACGAACCTGCTCTCCATCCGCGCTTCCCACGGGCTCACGGCCGAGGAGAAGAAGCGGGGAGTCTACAAACTCGACGAGGGCGTTACCGGGCGCATCTTCCAGACAGGGAAACCCTTTGTGGTGCCGGACATCTCCAAGGAGCCGCTGTTTCTGGATCGTACCGGGGCCAGGCGTCTTGAGCGTGGACGCATCGCATTTCTGGGCGTTCCCATCTCGCTCAAGGGTCAAACCGTGGGCGTGCTTACCGTGGACCGTCTGTTCGGGGAGGATGTGTCCTACGAGGAGGATGTGCGCTTCCTCTCGATAGTCACCGCGCTCATCAGCCAGTTCGTGCAACTGGGCAAGCAGGTGCGAGCCAGAGAAGAGCACCTCAGGCGGGAGAATCTGTCGCTTCGCGTCAAACTTTCCAAGACCTACCAGAGGTTCTTCATCGTCGGTCAGAGCCAGCCCATGACCCGCGTGCACCAGATGATTGAAAAGGTGGCGCCTACCAGGGCAACGGTGCTCTTGCTCGGCGAATCCGGCACCGGCAAGACGCTTACCGCGCGCATGATCCACGAACTGTCGGACCGGGCCAAGTACTCCTTCATCAAGGTCAACTGCGCGGCCATTCCAGAGAATCTGCTGGAGTCGGAGCTTTTCGGCTACGAAAAGGGGGCCTTCACCGGAGCGGCGGCTCCCAAGCCCGGCCGGTTCGAGGAGGCTGATAAGGGAACAATCTTCTTGGATGAAATTGGGGAGCTTTCCCCTGGCATCCAGTCCAAACTGCTGCGGTTCCTGCAGGAACGCGAATTTGAACGTCTGGGTGGCTCCAAAACCCGGAAGGTGGACGTGCGCATCATTGCGGCCACCAACCGCGATCTGGCCGAGGCAGTAACCCTGGGCGAGTTCCGGGAGGACCTCTTCTACCGCCTGAACGTCTTTCCCGTGCTCGTGCCGTCGCTTAGAGAACGCAGGGAAGACATTCCGGCTCTGCTCAACCATTTTCTGGACAAGCTCTCCCGCGAATATGGGCGCAGGCTCTCCTTTTCACCCCGCGCATTGGATGCCCTGGTCAGGTACGATTGGCCGGGGAACGTTCGCGAAATGGAGAACCTGGTGGAGAGGCTTTCCATCATGGTGGAGGACGAGCGCATCGATCTGGGGGATATCCCTCCTTATTTTTTCACGACAGGAAAACCCGTGGTTCCTGTCCACCAGGAGGGCCTTGGCAGCTTGAAGGACATGGAAAAACGCGAGGTGGTAGCGGCCCTTGAACGGCACGGCTGGATCCAGTCCCGGGCAGCCAGGGAGCTTGGCTTGACGCTTCGTCAGATGGGGTATCGCATCAAGAAATTCGGGCTTGAACGCATGATCGACGAGAAGAAGGGCCGGGAGCCCTCCCTGGGAATGGAATAGCCATGCCGGGGTAGGCGAGAGAGTTGACGATGAGGGCTCTGCTCGAATTCTTTATTGCACAAAGTTGATGTATTCCGGGCAAGGATGGAGCTGGTGGGCAACAGCAAGCAGGGGACGGCTCTTGACCGCATGCCCGGACAAGTTCATCCCACGCCTGGGAGGACATCATGAACAGCAAATTCGATGTGTATTTCAAGGGAGCGATACTTGTCTTGCTGGCCCTCTTTTTGTGGGCGTACCTGGAAGGGCGCAGCGTCGGAAGGTATGCCTACTTCCGGGACGGTGATCTGGAGTTTGTGTTGGATACCTCGACAGGCGTTGTCTACCAGGGAGGGTACGCAATGAACCACCTGACAGGACAAGAAGGGCCAGTTAAAAAATAACCCCGGTCTAAAAGGAGGCTTCCGGTCTGCCTCAGCTTATGCGTTGCCGCGTTGCCGAGGCGGGACTGGAGTTTTTGTCGAAAGCCCCCCTCCCCTGGGGGTGGGAATCTGCTTCGCTTCGGTGTGATACTGCACCTGCATGGCCTGGATGAGCCGCGCCAGGTCTTCACACCCGGATTCCTCGAGTTTTTTCCACCTCGGATTTGGATCACTCACCCTGGAGGCCAGGAACTGAATGCCAAATTCCGGCCGGGTGGTCCCTTCGGTGCGAGCATTGACTATTTTAGCCACATACATGTGTCGCGAAGCTTTTGCCCGGTCAGACGATTGGAAGACAAGCTGCACAATGAGCTTGCGCCCCTCGCCCAGCCATTCTTTGTTGCGCGACAGAATCTGCGAGGGGACAGTCAGGCGTATCCCTCCTGCTGAGATGTTCTTCACGGATTTGGCGGTTTCATCGTCGTTGGAATTCAATTCCAAGATGACCCTGTGGTTCAGCCTCACACCGTCGGTGGCGTCATGGTCCTTGTGAACACCCCAGATGACCATCTGCGGAAGGTGTTTGCGGACGGGTTTTATCCGGACGTTCCGCCTCTGCTCAATGATCAGGATGTCCTTGGGAAGTGTTACGCTGATGGTTTGGGCATCTTTGCCCACGCGGGTGATTTTCCCCTTGAACATGTGCAGTTGTGGCGGCTCTGACGGATGGGGCCGAGTGAGGAATCTGAACCGAAAGGTCTTGCCCTCCCAGTTCTCCGGAGCCGTGAAGAAAGGACTCGGAGACATGAGGATGACTTCTTCGGATGCAAGAGCCTGGATGTTTAGATGCTGGAAAAGGTTGCGATCCTTTTCCAGGGGGACTTCCAATTGGAAAAGAGCCCGTTGCTCAAGCGCTATTTCAAGCGCTGGAGTGACGGAGGTACTTGGGTTTGCAAAGTGCAGACCGAAATTCCTGAAAAAGCGCGACATCGAACTACGCATATGTGCCGCCCGGAGAATATCGGAACGTGAAATTGTTCTTAAAAACTACGACTCGGAGATATGCATGTCAAGCACCCGCTTGAGTCAATTTGAAGAATCGTTACAAGGTGCTAAGAATACGGGTGTAATATTTTATGCCTAGGGGTGGGATCCATTACGTTCTTCCTCTTGGACGAAGCCCCTGCCGCAGAGCGACAGAAATTGTTCCTTCCTGTATTGCAAGACGTTGTTTGATTTCAGCGTAGTATTGCATTTGGAGAGAGTGGACTACGCGGGCAAGGCGTTCACAGCCGTCATTTCCCAATTCCTGCCAATGGGCGTGCGGCGTGTGGACCCTCGATGCCAGGAATTGAATTCCAAACTCAGGTCTCTCGCCTGGTTTAATGCGAACGTTGCAGATTTTGGAAAGCAGCAGGTGTTTAGCATTTGGGGAGGGTGAGCCTGAGAAAACAAGTTGCACAATAAGTTTACGGCCCTCTTCAAACCGCTCCTTGTTTTTTGAAAGCACCTCCGGGCATATGCTCAAGCGCATACCGCCGGCGGAAATGTTTTTAAGCGTTTGCGCGGTTTCCTCGATGGCAGGGGAAAGGTCCAGTATGAGGTGGTGCTTGAGGGTGAGCCCTTTGGTTTCTCCGAAATTCTTGTGAACCCCCCAAATGGCCATATGGGGCATGTGTCTGCGGTGGAGTCGAATGCGGACATTCCTGCGCTGCTCAAGGACGATAATGTCGTGCGGCAGGGCAATGGTGATGCGTTGATTCTTGGAAACTCCAAGAATGGCGCTCTGAAATTTATGAAGCAGAGGAGGCTTGGTCTGGTCAGTTTCGACGAGGTATTTGAAGAGAAAGGTCTTGTTCAGCCAATTTTGTGGCACAGAAAAGGACAGGTCTGAGGGTATCAGTTCCAATCCGTCCTGTGTGAGCTTTGAGAAATTCAAATAGTGGTGGCACTGGGTCTTGCCATGCTGAATTTCCAGTTGGAAAAGCGCCTGTTGGGAAGCGGCCAGTTCGAGGGACCGAGTGACCGAAGGGCCGATTGGTTCCTGGCGGATACCCAGGAAAGTGAGCAAGCGCGACAGCGTACGACTCATGTGTGCCGCCCTGGGAAATTTTTAAAATAATACCGTCAGTCGGCTCCGAAAACAAGGGGGAGTGGGAGCGCTCGCCACATACTCCGTGCATGCGGCGAGCGCTGAAGATTACTGCATGTTGGTGATGCGCCAGGTTCCGTCCGGCTGGCGACAAGCGGTGCCCCGCCCAACTTCCTTTTTCCCGTCGATGTAGATGGTTTGGGTGAACTCGCGGCAGGGTGTGCCAGCGGGTTCATAGTAGGTGCGAACGGGGGTCATGGTGTTTTCGCTGTTGGTGTTGGGGTTGCGCCAGGAAACAGGCCTGTTGTCCCGGGCGTTTTCCAGGGTATAGGCCGCCTGCTTGCGGTCGTAGTCATCCCAGAGGCTGCCTATGTAACCGCCGACGGCCGCTCCCACGATTACACCCAGGATCGTTCCCATGACCCGGCCCGCTGGATCGTTGCCTCCGATGGCCTGTCCGGCTACGGCTCCGCCGGCACCTCCAACAACCATTCCCACATCACGCTTGCGGATGGTTCCGTCATCAGCGCAGGCCGCGAGCAATTGCAGGCAAAAAACTAGAAGTATCAATCTGGCCATGTGTTTCACGACCGTCCTCCTCGAGTGAGATTGGGGGGCGTATAACGCGAGGTTAGGCAGCTGGCTACTAAAAGATAGTTCATCTATTATAATAGCTGCGTTCCCAGTTATGCTATTTGTACCGCGTTTTTCTTTAAAAAAAGCGTCGGATTATAACTTGTTTTCGCCTTGCGCAGACCTTCGTCGCCGAGGTCCTGCTCACGGTTGACGTATTCGAACCCCTGTCCCTGGGTCTCCAGAAACATCTGGTTGATTGCCTGGTAGACCCCCTTGAAGCCGGTGTGGCCCTTCTCGAAGTGTATGACTAGCATGGAGTCATCCAGGGCTTCGGCCACGGTGTACGCAATCATCCGGCCATCCACCCGGATTGCCCCACCCAGCAGGTTGGTGAGGCGGTCCCAGTCCTTTACCACGCGGGCGATAGCCCGGTTCTCCGCCTTGAGGGTGGCGTCGCATTCAGCTTCGCGCCATTGGCACCATTCGAGCTGCATCTGGAGTACTTCCTCGATGCAGTCCGCGGTGAGGGGATGATACTCAAAGTCGTACCCCCGGGAAAACTGGGCCAACAGGTTCTTTTTCTTGTGGAACCGGTTGCCTGAGAGCTTCACCAATTCCTGTACGGAATAGACGTAATCCCAGTGCTCCCTGGCTTCTTTGGCCATAACGCGCCCTGGCAATGCCGCCTCCCAGATCTCGGTCAGACGTTCAGGGACGCGGATGAAGTCACCGCCCTTGGCCAGTGTCGGGCAGCGGCTCCAATCCACGGTTTCCCAAGGTCCTACCGGAGCCCAGTAGACTACCGAGGGTTTCGTCTGACGCAGCCAGACATGGGAATCCCCGAATGACCACTCCAGGCCGTATTCCTCGCACCATCCCCAGAGGTTGGCGAAGGAATAATCCGATACCTTCTGCGGGCAGGCGGCCAGCCGGACCAGGTATTCGTCCCTGCCATCCAGGGAGAGAGGAATGTAAGCTCTATTGTTCACGTTCAGTCCTGATTCGTATCATGGAAAAACGGGCCCAGTTCTTGAGTTGATACACCCCAAGCAGGACCGTTGCCTGAAACATCTGGGAAACCAGCATGGAAAGCCACACTCCGTCGGCTGTGCCCCAGACCTTCCAGCCGAGCCACCAGGCCACGGGCAAACGCACCCCCCATATGGACACCCCGAAGACGATCAAATTGTATACCGTGGCCCCGGCCCCGGTCAAAGCTCCCGCCAGGATCATGCTGGTGCACGTGAAGGGCACTGCCAGCAGGTTGTAGCGAAGGTAGCTCTCGGACTGGGCAGCAACGGCGGGGTCGGACGTGAATGACCATGAGAGCTCTGGCAGAAAAGGCCAGAGGCACACGGACATGATGCTCATGCTGACCATGCCCAGGCCCCAAACCCGGTATCCCATGCGTTTGGCCTCGGCCGCGTCGCCCATGCCGAGAGCATGTCCCACCAGGATCGAAGCAGTCAGGTTGAAAGCGAATGCGGGGAGAAAAATGACCGATTCGATCCTAGAACCCCCGGCGAAGCCGGCCAAAGCCTCCACGCCTCCTGCGGGAAGGCCCCCCGTGATGGCCAGGAGCACCAGGTATCCCGTGTGCCAGACCACCTGCATGAAGCCCGAAGGCCAGGCCACCCTGAAGATGTATCGCCAGGCCACCCTGGCCCATCGCCAGGCAGGGATCATGGCTCGCGTGATCAGCCGGGCCCTGGCCAGTAGCGCCAGGTTCAAGAGGAGCCCGCCGGTCATGGCCCAGAACGTGGACCAAGCCACCCCCATGTAACCGAGGTTTGGCATCCCCCACCAGCCAAGCCCGAGCCCGAAATCAAGCCAGGCGTTCAAGGCGCAAGAGAACGCCAAAGCGTAGAGGGGGGCCATCACCAGCTTGTGGGAGCGCAGCACCGCATTGGTGATGAGGAACAGATAGTTGATGGGCAAAAGCCACAAAAAAAGATTGAGAATGTCTCTGGCTGGTCCGTAAACATCCGCCGGCACGTTTAGGAGCGTTAGAAATACGTCCCTGGACAAAAGGCCGCCCACAAGGATTACGCCGGACAGGACCACTCCGGAGAGCAGGCATAGGCCCCCGAAGCGCGTTGCCCGGAGCGTCTTGCCAGCACCAAGCGACTGGCTGAGCGCGGCCACCGACCCGTTGGCCACAGCAATGGCCACTGTCAGGAAAAAAAAGAGAGCCTGGCTCACCAGCCCCATTGCGGCCTGGGCCTCGCGGCCGATGCGGCCGCAGACGTACACGTCCGCCACCCCGATGAGGAACTGGAAGACCATCATAAGTATCTGCGGCCAGGTCAGGCGCCAGATGGAACGGTAGGGGCTCGACATGTCGAGGTTCATGGCGGTCCAGGGGTACGTAAGGCCGTGCTCCGGGTCAACGGGGATTGTGCAAGAGGCTACATTTATGTTAGTCTAAGCACAGATATGTTAGAAATGGCATAGAGAGGGAGAAATGGAAACAGTCAGTCCCACGCTACGCATCCACCTGTGGCTCGAAACTCCTGGCGGCATGCTCATGGGGCTCGGGCGGGCGGAACTGTTACTGCGGATCCAGGAGTCAGGCTCCTTGAACCAGGCGGCCAAGGCCATGAACATGTCCTACCGGGCTGCCTGGGGAAGGTTGAAGGCCAGTGAGGCAATGGCTGGCGAAGCGCTGGTGGAAAAATCCAGGGGGCATCGAGGGTTTGTGCTCACCCCGCTTGGCGAGCGGTTGGCTCAATCGTTTCGGGATTGGCACGCCGATGTGGAGTCATACGCCCTGAAAAAGGCCGGGGCGGCATTCCCCTGGCCGGTGAAACCATTCGATGCGCCGGGGGGCATGCATGCTGATGGAAATGATGGTCTGCGGTCTGACGCGTGAGGAATATCTTGAGCGGATAATCGCGTTTCACAACTACGCCGCTCCCGGACTCATAGTGGGCGGTTTCATGGTGGACGCGTGCAGGCAAAGGCTGCCAGAGGGCACGCTTTTCGAGGCCTTATGCGAAACGGGTGCCTGCTTGCCTGACGCCGTACAACTGTTTACGCCTTGTACGGTAGGCAACGGGTGGCTGCGTATCAAGGATCTCGGGCGCTATGCGCTAACGCTCTATGATAAATACACCGGCCAGGGAGTGCGGACCATTCTGGACCCGGCCAAGTTTGGTCCTTTCCCGGAGATCGCGGGCTGGTTCCTGAAACGCACTCCAAAGAACGAGCAGGACTCCGACAGGCTTCGAGAGGAGATTTTCGAGGCCGGCGAATCCATTCTGACGATAAGCGAAGTCCAGGTGGCTCCAGCCTATCTGGGCAAGAATTCCAAAGGACCCATCGCCATATGCCCGACCTGCGGCGAGGCCTATCCTGCCAAGCACGGGTGCGTGTGCCTTGCCTGCAAGGGAGACACCCCCTTCATTCGCGCTACGGCCCGTCCGCAGCTTCGGTCCGTTCCCGTGGAAGAGGCCGTGGGGCGCAAGGCCTTGCATGACATGACCCAGGTCGATCCTGGAAAATCCAAGGGTGCCGCCTTCACGCGCGGCCAGACCTTCGGGGTGGGAGACCTCTGCCGGCTTCAGAAGATGGGGCGCATGCATGTGTATGTGGCAGGAGACGATGAAGGGCCGGGCGATGGGTTCGTTCATGAAGACGATGCCGCCGTGGCTCTGGCGGATCTGCTGTGCGCTTCGGGCGGACTTAAGAAGGCGGGGCCGCCTCGTGAGGGAAAGATCACCCTCCTGGCAGCCCGGGACGGACTTTTCACGGTGGATGTGGACCGTCTGGCCGCGCTCAACGCCTTGGCTGACGTGGCCCTCTCCGTTCGCCACCATGCCACGCTGGTGCGCCAAGGAGAGGCCGTGGGGGGAGTGCGGGCCATTCCGCTTTTTCTCTCCAGTGACGTTTTCAATACCGCCCTGCGCCTGGCTGGAACTGCCCCGTTGGTGGATGTCCTTCCTCTACGCGCTGTGAAGGCCGGTGCGCTCATCACCGGCACCGAGGTGTTCACAGGTCTCATCGAGGACAAGTTCGCTCCTGTGCTGGCCAAGAAGTTGGCTTCCCTGGGCTCGGAGTTGACCGAAACCCGTTTCGCTCCGGACGATGCCGCAGCCATCGCCGCTGGTGTGAAGGAACTCGCCGATGCCGGGTGCGGGCTGATCCTGACAACCGCCGGCATGAGCGTGGACCCTGGGGATGTGACCATGCAGGGGCTTCTGGACGCGGGACTTCAGGACGCCATATTCGGAATGCCGGTCCTGCCCGGCAACATGACCCTTGTGGGCCGCATCGGGACTGTTCCGGTCATGGGCGTCCCGGCCTGCGCGCTCTTCCACGAGGTGACGAGCCTGGACCTTCTGCTGCCAAGGGTGCTGGCGGGTATTCCCATCACCCGGGCGGACTTGGCCCGGATGGGGCATGGAGGGTTCTGCATGAACTGCGCCCGTTGCACCTTCCCGCATTGCCCGTTTGGGAAGTAAACGAAGAGTGGTTCACTCACGAGAATGAAAGCCGGACTTGCACGCGCAAGTCCGGCGCAGATCCAAGAGGGCTACTGCGGGCCGGAGCGGGGAAAGAACGCGTCGTACGTGCCGTCGGTTTTCATGTCCCGTATGGCCTGGGCCAAGGCGGGTACTAGATCCGCGTGTTTCTTGTTGAGGTAGAGAAACATGTCTTGGCGCGTAAGGGGAGGTTCCACGGCATATGCCCCTGAGATGCTTTGTTCGCGTGACTGATAGCCGCCTCCGTTGCGTTCGAAAATGACGAGGTCGACGCGGCCATTTTTCAGCAAGGCGAAGAGTTGCTGGGGAGTGGTTACTTTCGTCAGACTGGCGGCCTTGACGTTCTCTTCAAGAATCTTCCATCCCACGATGTATCCCACATGGTAGGAGCGAAGGCTCTCCCAGCCCTTTAAGACAATCCCAGGCTTGACGGCGAATGCCACGAACTCCCACTCCATGTTGGCTTCAGGAACCCGGAGAAGATTGGGATAGTTTTTTTCCAAACCAGCGACCCGGCCGTGGTCGCCATCCAAGAGACCCGCGTTGGCTTCCGAGAGCGCCCTTTCGCTCGGAAGAATGACGAACTCGACACGCCGGTTGACTCGGCGGAACACTTCTAGAAGCATGCGGTCAAGAAGCCCGGTGTCATCTTCCATACTCAGTGGGGGCATGGAATTCTTTCCGATCCTGAGGCTTGGCTGGGAGTAGGCTGTGCCAGGGAACGCAAACGCAATAAAGAGGCTCAGCACGACTGCCAGCAGCATGGAAGCGAAAGGTGTGGAGTTTCCTTTCATGAACATACTTGTAAGGAGTGTCCCAAGGTCGTGTGGTCCTCAGCTGCGCCTGCTGTGAAATGAGTTCATATGGATTTGATGCCACATAAATCCCTTCGCTGACAATGCCTAGCAATTCTCACGCGGGTCCAGTTCCAGGCCACTTGTTGCGGACGGATTGCTCCTTGCGTGGCGAAGAGGTATGCACTCCCGGTGTTCTTAAGTCTCAAGATTGCCCTTCAGGCACTCGCCACCCACAAACTGCGTACCGTGCTGGCCATGCTCGGGGTGTTTCTCGGCGCCTTGGCCCTGACTGGCGTTCGGCACGTCTCAAAGGCCATGGTGCGCCAGGCCGAGATCGAGGTGGAAAAACTTGGTCCCAACCTGTTCGCGGTGCTGGCCGGGCAGGTCCGATTCAGCCGCGGCGGCGAAGCCCGGTCCGCCGGCGGCGCCAACACCTTCCAACTCGAGGATGCCCAGGCCGTGATCCGCTCTCTGCCCGGGGTGGTCAAGGCGGTGCCGGTCGTTCTGCGGACCATGCCCGTGCGGCGCGGCAACACCAAGGTCCAGTGCCAGATGGTGGCCTGCTGGCCCGACTACACGGGAGTCCGGAACTTTCAGCCCGATATCGGCCGGTTCTTCACCTGGGAGGAGGAACGCGAGAGGGCCAAGGTCGTGGTTCTGGGACTTAAAATTGCCCAGCGGCTTTTCGGGGATCCGAAAAAAGCCGTGGGTCAGGTAGTCTATGTTTACAGGGCCGGGCTGATGGTGGTTGGCGTGATGGAGGAGAAGGGGTCGGATATTTCAGGCACAGATCAGGACGAACAGGTCTTCGTGCCGCTCTCCACCTATATGCGGCGGATGGCCAACCAGACCTGGGTGACGGGGGTGTTCGTTCAAATGGCCGACAACACCGACTTCGCCAGGGTGAAGCAGGCCGCGACCGCGCTCATGCGCGCCCGCCACAACATCGTGGGAGGCAAGCGGGACGATTTCTCGGTGCTCACTGCCGAAGACACCATGCAGCTCAAGCAGCAGGCGCTGGACCTGGTGGACGTGCTGGGGCTTATCAGCTCCACGCTATCGTTTGCTGTGGGGGGCCTGGGGATATTGTCCATCATGATCCTTTTGGTGCGCGCCAGGAGGCTGGAGATAGGGGTGCGGCGGGCCATGGGGGCAAAAAAGCGCGACATCATACGCCAGTTCCTGCTGGAATCAGGCATGATGAGCGCGGCAGGAGGCGGAGCGGGCGTTCTTGCCGCATTGGGGCTTCTCACCATTGTCTACGCGGTGGGGAATTTCCCCTATGTCTACGATGGTTGGCTCATCCTCCAGGCCTTGGCCGGTTCCGCCTTGCTGGGTTTTGTGGCCGGGGCTTATCCGGCCTGGCAGGCGGCCAACGTGGAGGTCCTCCAGGTGCTGCGCAGCAAGGAATGAGGAGCTAACCCCGCTTCACCGGATCGATACGCCAGCGCTCGAAACCGAGTTCGCAGGCCAGATTGGCCGAGTGCATCTCGAAAATGGCCATTAACCTGCGCACCAGGCCGTGCAGCCCGAAGAGAGTGGGCTTTTCGGGTGCGGTTCGAAAAAAAGCCTCCACCACGTCCGCCAGCTTCCCCTGCACTTCTATCTCGAGCCCGCGATACTTCCTGAAGGACGCCAGGGCCATTCCCGAATCCACCACGAATTCCACGCTCGGTAAAGCGCCTCCCTGGCGCAGCATGTGCGCTGTCTGCTTGAAACGGGCATCGATGTCGTCCCCTTGCGGGCCGGGAGTGAGTTCCATTAGCCGGGCCTGGACGAACCAGTCCAGGGAGGCGTCGAAAAGCGGGAGGTAGGTGTTTTTTAAGGTAGGGTCGACGCCTTTAGTAAAATACGGGCGGGAGAACTGCGGGTGGATCTGTTCGGCCAGAAGGGCGTGGCCCATTTCGTGGAGGTAGCGACCGAAGGACGGCTCGAGATGGGAGGACTGCCTGGGCCAGAGAACGGTGTGCTTTTTGCGGAAATGGTCGGTTACCACTTCAAAGCTGTCGCGCATGTACTCTTCTTCCACGGGCCAGGAAAAGCACGCCAGAAGAGCGTCCACCATTTGTTTCTGTTCTTCGGGGGTGGCGGGCAGTGGCGCAGGCACGACTCTCTCCTCCTCAAAAAATCGGGCAAACGGGGTCGATGAGTATGTATGGTGGAGGGTCCAGTTAAAGCAACCTGAACTCGGCCAACCCTCAAGACGCCGTGCAAGAATTACAATAATGCCGCATCGCGTGGTTGCAATGTGAAAATTGCCGTGGGCTTAGAGCAGGAAAAAATCCTGCATCCGAATGGAGTGAAGCCTGTGGTCGACTATCTCCTGTACGTCCATGGACTTGGCCGGGGCGGGGCCTTCCCGGCCGGAGAGGTCCATCTGCACCGGATGGATGGGAGTCATTTCTTGATCAAAGATGATGCCCACTTTCGGGCGCAATGGGGTTGCCGGATTGGACTGGCTGACCACGGCGCATTCGCCTGATGTCAGACGAACCAGGCTCCCGGCCGGATACACGCCAAGGCATTTGATGAATCGCTCCAACAAGCCGGGGTCGAAGTCTTTCTTGCGCTGGGAATAGATGGTGCTCATGGCCTTGTCCGGGAGGAGCCGTCCCCGGTAGGGCCTTGCCTGCGTGATGGCGCCGAACACGTCGGCAATGGCCAGGATGCGGCCGTATAGACTCTGTTCGCTCCCCCTGAGGCCTCGGGGATAGCCCGAGCCGTCCTGACGCTCGTGGTGTTCGGCCACGGCGCGGTGAATATTGCCGGCGTCTGGCATGACTGTGCTGAGCAAAGCGGCGCCGTGGGCCGGGTGGAGGGTCATTTCCTGATGCTCCTCCTGGGTCAGCTTGCCGGGTTTTTCCAGCAGTTCGGTGGGGAGTTTCGCCTTGCCCAAATCATGCAGGAGACCAGCGATGGCCAGTTCGACCACTTGCGGGCGGCTTAAGCCCAGGTAGTTTCCAAAGGACGAGGCCAGGATTGAGACACTGGCACCGTGCCGAATGAGGTAGGTGCCTGGGTCGTGCAGGATTGACAGCCCAATGAGGGCGTCCCGGTTACGGGAAACGCTTGCGGCGATTTCCTCTGAGGATTCCAGGCAGGCCGAAACATCCAGCTTTTTGCCTTCGGACACCTCCCGCATGACCGTAGCCAGGGATGCCATGGCCTTGGCATGAATCTCCACCGCAACGGGGAATTCGTCGGCCAAAGCAGTATTTTTGTTGTTCTTGCACAGGTTGAAGCCGTCGCGCAGCGCGTTTGACAACGCCCGTTCCACATCATCCTTGTCGTACACGCGCTGGGTGTTGCGATGCAGGCTGTCTTTGTCAGTCTCTATGAAAGCTTCAGCATAGCCGTCGGCGCGGATGGCCTTGATTTGTTCTTCGGACTCTATTGGGCCCTCAGTGCAGTAGAGATAGGGGTGGTCCAGCCAGGAAAGGCCCGTGTCCACCACGTACATGCCAACCTGCATGTCGAAAATACGGACTTTTTTAAGCATAAACGTCAACAGTTTTGGGGTGCGGACGAAAGCGTCAAACGTCGTTTGGGAGTCGGGTTGCAGAACGGTCGGCAGCGGCTATCGCTTAAAATATCCGACTCCATCCTCACCGCATACAGTGAGCCTTCACTATACATCTCCCCATGCCAAAAGCAAGCAAGCGCCATTGGGGAAGATGCGTTCTCACTGTCTACGATGGCTGTCTTGCGGTACAGTATTCTCAATGGAGTATCACATGGGTGACAATCGGAAATGCAGTAGGCGAGGGACCGGTCATTGAAAAGGGAAAACGGGGGACTTGAGTGATTGAGGGGGCAGGCCTGCACAGGCGATCAAGAAGAGGTCCCCGAAGGGGGAGCTGGAGGGGAGGAACCTCCAGCTCCGTGAGTGGCTCTATGGGGCATGCGCCCCACGCGACGGACTTATTCCCAGGAAATGGTCAAGGTACGCCTGCCCCATTGACGAGCCCCGGCGTTGTCGTTCCCGAAATAGATGTCGATGGATTGGGAATGACGGGCACTCATGAGGTCCATGACCTTGTATTCACCGTCAAGGCCGGAGATGCGTACGGATTGGTCCAGGCTCAGGCCGTGCTTTTCGATGAGGTCGGGGGAAACCGCAATGGCGCTAACATCCGGGGTGAGAACTTGCCCGTTGGCCGCCTTGGGCAGGGACTTGCTCGACTTGCCGACACTCTTGGCCGTGTAGGCCATGGCCGTTACGGTCAAGGAGTTCTTGTCGCGCTTTGGCTGGGCGAAGAGCTTGGCAGGGGAGCAAGACAGGGTGGCGGCGTCTTGCTCCACCAAGCAAGCCGACTTCTTGGCGCAGCCCGGAAGGAAGGCGATGCCAAGAAGCAGGGCCAAAGGGGCCAAGGAAATGGGCCGGGAACTCGTTTTTTTTCTGGATACGTTGTGAAACTTAGAGTAACCTGTCTTGTTGATCATGCTCCGATCTTTACCATCCACCAATGCTTGCGGCAAGGCTGGCCGTGAGAAGATGGACAACATTTCATGTTCCCCGATCGCCCGGTGCGGTCAGGGACGTGGTCCACACGAGAAAGCGGGGAAATCGTAAGGGCACGGCT
This sequence comes from Desulfovibrio sp., assembly GCA_016208105.1. Taxonomy (NCBI): domain Bacteria; kingdom Pseudomonadati; phylum Thermodesulfobacteriota; class Desulfovibrionia; order Desulfovibrionales; family Desulfovibrionaceae; genus Desulfovibrio; species Desulfovibrio sp. The sequence continues at coordinate 187,582 of JACQYS010000019.1, read as the reverse complement.
CTATAAGGTGAAACGTCCGTCAATCTCCGCATCGCAGTCCGAGCATCGTCCATCCGAGAGAGTCCCCCCCAGGACTGTAAATCCCGACCGTTCCACCGCAAGCTTGCCGCAGCCCGGACAGTGCGTCGAATTATGCGCGTTGCCGGGAACGTTCCCCACGTAGACGTAGCGCAGTCCGGCCATTTTCCCGATTTCCCAACCTTTTTCCAAGGTCGCGGCTGGGGTGGGAGGCCGGTCTTGGAGGTTGAAGTCCGGGTGGAAGCGGGAAAGGTGCCAGGGGGTTTTGGGGCCCAGTTCTGTGGCAATGAAGCCCGCCATGCCGATGAGTTCCGCTTCGGAATCGTTGAGCCCTGGGATGACCAGGGTCGTCACCTCGATCCACCAGCCAAGTTCGCGCATGCGCACCAGGTTTTTTTTCACAGGATCGAGCTTCGCCTGGCAAACGTTCTCGTAGAATTGCGGGGTGAAGGCCTTGAGGTCGATGTTGGCCGCGTCCACGAGGGGACCGAGTTCGTCCAGACACTCCGGGCTCATGAACCCGTTGGAAACGATGATGTTGGCCAGCCCTTCCTTTTTGGCGAGCTTGGCAGTGTCCTGGAGGAGCTCGAAGAAGATTGTGGGTTCAGAATAGGTGTAGGAAATGGAACTGCATCCCGCATCAAGCGCTGCAGCCACCAGCAGGGAAGGGGTGACCTCCTGGCCCTGGATGGGTTTTCCCTGCCTGGGGGGTTGAGACAAAGAATAGTTTTGGCAGAAGGAACATCCCAGGTTGCAGCCCATGGTGCCAAACGAAAACGTCTTGCTGCCAGGCAGGAAATGGTAGAGGGGTTTTTTTTCAACCGGGTCGATGTTGATGGCCGCGGCCCGGTCGTAAACAAGCGTGAAAAGTTTTCCTTCCTTGTTCACGCGGACTCCGCATTTACCCCTGTCCCCGGCGTGGATGACGCAGAAGTGGGAGCACAGCCGGCATTGCAGGGACTCGTCCTTCAGTGCTTTCCAAAGCCTTGCAGGGTGCATGGGTCTGCCTCGTTTGTCCTGGTTTGCCGGGCAGCTACTCCCGTGGAGGAGCTGGTTGGCCATGTGGTTGCTGTTGAGGCGGCGTGCCCGGTATAATCACCGGTGCTGGGCCGCGCCCGGTGTTCACTTGGGGCACCACGTAGATTGGCCCCATGTTTGGAACTTCCTGTTTTCGCTTGGGCTTTTTCTCGATGACCATTTCGTTGTCGCCTCGCTCGTTGGTGCCCGAGCGCATCCGGTCCGTGGTCCCGATGGTCACGTCCCGCCGGTCATCGTCTTCTCCGGATTGAGCCAGGGCAGGGGCACTGAGGGCTGCCGCCAGCAGGAAGATGGTCACGCTGAGTTTAAGTTTTGTCATGTGGCTCCATCTCCTTGAGTTCCGGGCCTGGAAGGCTTAAGAACAACGAATTAGTTACGCAGGAGCATTCCCGATATGAACGATCGCGCCGAAGCCTATCGCCGTGCTGGCGTTGACATCGCAGCAGCCAGTGACCTGGTGAACCGAATCAAGCCTCTGGCTCAGGCAACTTTCCACAAGGGTGTCATTACCGATATAGGCGGTTTCGGCGGCCTTTTCAAACCCGATCTGCAGGATTTCGAAGAACCCGTTCTTGTTTCTTCCACCGACGGTGTCGGGACCAAGCTCCTGCTGGCTTTCGAACTGGACGGACACTCGACCGTGGGCATCGACCTGGTGGCCATGAGCGTCAACGATATCCTGGTCCAAGGAGCCAAGCCGCTGTTCTTCTTGGACTACTTCGCCACGGGCAAACTTGATGTGGACGTGGCCGAGCGGGTCATCAAGGGAGTGGCCCAGGGCTGCACCGAGGCCGGATGCGCGCTCTTGGGCGGAGAAACAGCGGAAATGCCTGATTTCTATCCGCCGGGTCATTACGATCTGGCCGGGTTCTGCGTGGGAATCGCGGACAACGCCAAGATTGTGGATGGGTCCTCCATCGGCATAGGCGACAGCGTCATCGGCATCAAGTCTTCGGGGCCCCATTCCAACGGGTACTCGCTCATACGCAAGATTCTGACCGAGTCCGGCTTAAAACCTGACCAGTTGATGCCCGGGTCCTCCCAGACAGTGGCCGAGGCCCTGCTGGCTCCCACCCACATTTACGTGAAGACCGTGCTTAATGTCCTACGCGACTTCAAGATCAAGGGGATGGTGCATGTTACCGGGGGCGGGTTCTACGAAAACATCCCACGCGTTCTGCCCAGGGGAGTTGCCGCCCACCTGTCCCTGGACAAGTGGCAGATGCAGCCCGTGTTCAACTGGCTCAAGCAGGCCGGGAATCTCTCCTGGCCCGAGATGCTCCAGACGTTCAACTGCGGAATAGGGTTCGTGCTGGTGGTGGACTCTGAGGTGTGCGACGATGTGCTGAACCGCTTGAACGCCATGCACGAATGTGCCTGGAACATCGGCGAGATAGTGAAGCTTCCCAGCAAGGACGCCGAACGCGTGATCGTGGACATACCTCCGGGATTGTAGCGGAAGGCCTAATACCCGATTTGTAAACCTGTCCGGCCCCCCGCCATGGGGGGCTTCCCGTTTTTATGGGCGTACCTCCAGGCGGCTCTTACAGCCGCAACATACCCGTACTCAGGGCAATCCGCGCATTGGGATGGATGCATTTTTTCGGTGCGGTGCTCATACCCTTCTACACTCAGTGGGGCGGACTGAGCCTGTCCCAGGCCATGATGCTGAACTCCTGGTTCATGCTCTGGAACGTGCTGCTGGAAATACCCACTGGCACGGTGGCCGACTTTCTCGGGCGCAAGGTTTCCTTGGCCTTAGGGAGCCTCTTCGGAGCGTCGGCCGCGCTTGTATACGTAAGCAAACCGGACATACTGGTCTTCATGGCCGCCGAGGTTGTGTTCGCGGTCTCCTACACCCTCCATTCCGGAGCGGACGAGGCCCTGGCTTACGACAGCATGAAGGCCATGGGCAGGGAGTCGCACTCCAAGTCGGTTCTGGCTTCCCTGGAATCGTACAAGCTGGCGGGCATCCTGCTCGGGACGACCATTGGCGGCCCCATGGCCGCTTGGTTCGGTTTCACCGCGCCCATGGCCGCCTATGCCGTGCCGGCCGGAGTGGCTTTCCTGCTGGCCTTGACCTTGCGGGAGCCACCACTCGCTGCGCCCCAAACCGCTAGGCGGACCTACGGCGCCATCCTACGGGAGGGGGGGCGGTACTTCCTGGGGCACCGGACCCTCATGGTTCTTGCCGTGGAGTCGGCCCTGACCAATGCCGTGGCCTGGGGCATAATCTGGCTGTTCCAGCCGGTGCTTGAGAAGTCTGGAGTGCCGTTGGCCTGGTACGGAGCGGTCCAGGCAGCCGCCTGCGTGGGGCAGATACTGTTTCTTTCGCGGGTGGAGCTGGTTGAGGAATTGCTAGGTTCCAAACGGCGGTTGCTCACCTGAACCGCCTACGGCTCGGGCGCGTCCTTCGCCGTTCTGGCCGTGGCCGGTTCGGCCTGGGCCGCAGTTCCGGGCATAGTTGCCGCTTTCACCTTGGGCCTGCCCAGGACCGCGCTGTTCAGCGCCTACATGAACAAGCACATCCCCTCGGACAAGCGGGCCACGGTCCTATCCTTCGCATCAATGGTCCGGACGTTGTCCATCGTAGTGGCCAACCCGTTCATAGGTTTGGTGGCGGATCGCTCCCTCACCGTCGCCCTGGCAGGCATGGGAGCGGCCATGGTTCTGGTGACGGCCTTTTCCCGGGTTGAGGAGAAACACCTACTGGACTAGAAAACGGCGGCCTTCAGCTGCGGCCGTCGAGATCCAGCCAGGGGTTGAAATATCCGTACTTGAGCCACGGGCAACGCTTGCGAAGCCGCTTCATGAAGTTGGCCAGACCCATGCTGGCCCCGAAACCCACGCCCGATCCCACAACCACCTTGGCGTAGAGTTCCGGATCGAGATTCAGGTTCCGAAGCTGCACGAAATCGGCCTTGGTGCTTTCGATAAGCGACCCAAGGGCCTCAAGCTCCTCCTCTGTGTCGCTCACTCCCGGGTGGTAGAGAAAATTGAGACTCACGAAGAGTCCGGCATTCTTGGCATTGGCGACAGTCTGCGCAACCTCGTCGAATCCGAAGCCTTTGGGGCGGGTGTAGGCTTCGTAGAGCTTGGCGCGCGCGCTGACCATGCTCACTCGCATGGAGTCGAACCCTGCTTCCGCAAGGCCCTGCACCGTATCCGGCAGGCCCCCGTTGGTGTTCACGTTCACGGTGCCCTTGCCGCCGCGTTGCCTGTACAGCCGTGTCGATTCAGCCAAGAGGGCTGATTCCGTGAGTGGTTCTCCCTCGCACCCCTGCCCGAAGCTCAAGATGGGACGCGATTCGCGTTCGGAGTGCGCCAGCATTACTTCGCATACCTCTTCGGGGGTAGGCTTGAAAGCGATGCGGTTCTGGGTCGACGGGAAACCGCTGTCAGGGGCCTGGAGGCTCAAGCATCCCACGCAGCTGGCATTGCAGGCGCGCGAAGTTGGAAGCGGGGCCTCGAAACGGCCAAGAGCAAAATTACGCGCCGCAGGGCAGCAGTATGTCAGGGCGCAGCCAGCCAGATGGTTCACCAGCCGATTTTTTGGAAAACGGGCCAGTAAGGACTTGGCCCCGGACGTGATCTTCTTTTTCTGTATGCCGGAGAACACCTGGCGCTGGTCCTGGTCCACACGCTTGGCGCAGACATAGAACCTGTCTCCCACCATGCCCACGGCTCCGTACGCGAAAAGCGGCAGGATGGGCGCGCCGGGCCGCACTGTGTAGGCCGTGGTTGCGGACAGGGTGTGGCCAGGCGAGACGAAGGCCGCAACCGCCAGCTCTTCCATCTCCTCCACTTCTCCGGACTCCGGGTCGAACCCCAGGGCCGAGCGGCCGGGAAGAAGGAACAGCTCACTCTCCGGGGGGAGAGGGATCAACTCGTCCGGGCGCGGTGTGCCCAGCTGGTCGCCGCGGCGCACGAGCATCTCCAACTCAGGATGGTCGTAGATATTGCCCGCCGCGTCGGCGAACACCAGCATGGGATGGAGCTTTTCGGATGACATGAGGCCTCCTGCCCGGGATTAGTAACGCGAATGGAGTGGGATGAGAAGCAGGGCGCTGCCCTGCACCCGCCAGGGAGACGTTCGTCTCCCTGGACCCTCAAGTAGCTTCGCGGGATTCGGGAGTAGCTAGCAAGGTGGGCGAAATAATCCGTTCTCGAGCGGGCAGCCTGATTCGCATCGACCAGCGCAAAGCGAAAAGGGATTCCAAAGGGCCTGGGCCCTTTGGCCGCCGGAGGCTCTTCTCCTCTCCCCCCCAGACACCAACGCAAAAAGGGCCATCCCTTGCGGGACGGCCCTTGGAGTCCGTAAGTAATCCGGCGATTAACGCTTGGAGTACTGGAACCTGGCGCGGGCGCCGCGCTGGCCGTACTTTTTGCGTTCCTTGGCGCGGGCGTCGCGGGTAAGCAGGCCGGCCTTTTTGAGAACGGGCCTGAACTCGGGGTCAGCCTGCAGCAGGGCGCGGGAGATGCCGTGGCGCAGAGCCTCGGCCTGTCCGGAAATGCCGCCGCCGTCCAGGGTGGCGTTCACGTCGAAACGGCCCTGGGTCCTGGTCAGGTTGAAGGGCTGGCGGACAATGCCCTGAAGGGCGTGCCGGGGAAAGTACTCGTCGACGGGACGGCCGTTGATAAGAATCTGTCCGGTGCCGGGCACCAGGCGGGTGCGGGCAACAGCGGTCTTGCGGCGTCCAGTTCCGTAGAAATGATCGGTGCTCATGTTCTGCTCCGTTAATTAGGCCAGGGGCTTGGGCTGCTGGGCGGCGTGGGGATGCTCGGTCCCGGAATAGACCTTGAGCTTCTTGAGCATCTGGCGGCCCAGGCGGTTCTTGGGAAGCATGCCCTTCACGGCCTTGATCAGCACCTGGTCGGGTTTGGTGGCCATCATGTCCCTGAGGACGGTCTCTTTCAGGCCTCCGATCCAGCCGCTGTGGCGGTAGTACATCTTCTGGTCGAGCTTGCGGCCGGTGACCTGGACTTTCTCGGCATTGACCACCACCACGAAATCGCCGGCATCCATATGGGGGGCAAATTCGGGCTTGTGCTTGCCGCGCAGGCGCTGTGCGATAAGGCTGGCCAGGCGGCCGAGAACCTTGTCCGAGGCGTCCACGATCACCCAATCACGGGTGATTTCCTTGCTGCTCGGGCTATATGTCTTCATCACGAAATATCCTCCATGCGACTGGGAAGAGGAGTCCTTTACGGACTTGAGCCTCCCGTGTCAACACCCTTCGCGTATTTTTCACGTCTTGAGCTTTGTCCGGGGCGAGAGTAGTTACAGAGAATGACAAGCGTACGCAAGAGTCTTCTGCAGCTTATTTTTTCCGGATCGTCCATGAAACGCTGGAACGACAAGCTCCGCCCGGCCGAACTCATGGAAGTGGACAAGCAGGCCCACAAGATGATGGTGGCCTGGGTGCTCTTTCTGCTCAATGCCAGAGGACTCTCCCCGCAGGAGCGGACCGACCTCTGCGGGCGGATAGTGGAGGGGGGCATCTTCGACTACCTCTACAGGCTGGTGATTACCGACATAAAACCCCCTATCTTCTACCGCATCAAGGAAAATCCGGCCCACTACCGCCAACTCACCGACTGGGTTCTGACTGAGCTTGAGCCCCGGGTGCGCGGCATGGGCGAGGACTTCTGGGAGCGGCTCAAGGCGTATCTCTTTGAACCGGAAGCCGACGGGCTGGACCGGCGCATCCTGAATGCCGCCCACCTGTATGCCAGCGGCTGGGAATTCAATCTCATCAAGTCCATGAATCGCCATGACACGGAACTCATGGATATAGAGGATTCCTTCCGCAACGGCCTGGAGCGCTATCAGGAACTGGCGGGTGTGCCGGAACTCAAGGAAGGATTGTTCGGGCAATCACGCACGCCCATAGGCCACTTCGCCCAGGTGTGCGGGCAGCTCAGGTTCCAGAAACGCTGGTCCCAGATCCCGCGGATTCCCGAGACCAGCGTGCTCGGGCACATGTTCATCGTGTCCTGCTACGGGTATTTCTTTTCGCTGTCCGTGGGCGCATGTCCGGTGAGGGCCCAGAACAACTTTTTCGGCGGGCTTTTTCACGACCTGCCGGAACTTCTCACCCGCGACATCATCTCTCCGGTGAAGAAGTCCGTGGAGCAGATCGGAGACCTCATTAAGGAATACGAAGAAAAGGAGCTGGAGCGGGTTATCCTGGACCCGCTGCGGCGGGGCGGCTACGGCGAATTGGTGGATAGACTTTCGTTTTTCCTTGGACTTTCCATAGGATCGGAGTTTCAGGCCTGCGCCAAGGTGGATGGAGCGGTGCGTCCTGTGGAGGCCTGGGAGCTGCAGGAAAAGTACAACAGCGACGAATTCGATCCCAAAGACGGGGAACTTCTTAAAATGTGCGATTCCCTGGCGGCTTTCCTGGAAGCCTACACAGCGATCCGCAACGGTATCGCTTCTGACCAACTGCAGCAGGGGCTTTGGAGGATTCGGAGCAAGTATTCGTCTTCGGTGCTTCTGGGCAAGGTGCACGTGGGCGCGTTGTTGGCCGATTTCGACTAGGCCGCCTCACACCTGGGACAATATCTCCTCGATCTCTTCGATATTCTGGACAAGATTCTCAAGGCTCACGGTCATAACCTGGGGAGTGAGGCCCAGGCGATCGAAGCTCTCCTGGCAGACTTCGTATTGGAGCCCGTCCACGCCTTGGCCGATGCCGGCCATGGTTGAGAGAACGTGCCCCACATGTACCAAATCGAGCGCCGGATCCCGCTCGGGCGCGGCGTTCGGATTCAGGTGCCAGCGTACGCAGTTCACTATGGGTTCGGGCAGTTCCCAGTGGGCGAGCAGCGTGGCGCCCAATTCGGCGTGGTCGATATCGAACATCTGGCGTTCCGCCTGTTCGAAGGAGAGGCCTTCCCGGGCGGCCAGGCTGATCACTGGTTCGGCATCCAGCTCGAGGAATCTGCCCATGACCACCTTGCCGATGTTGCTTAGAAGTCCTGAGGTGAAGGTGTGGTCAGGGGCTTTCATGCCCACTTCAGCCGCGATGAGCTCGGCAGCGATCCCAACCGAAATGGAAAGGCGCAGCAACTCCCCCTGGGCCAGGCCGTATCCGGACACCGCCCCCCTGGTGTTGGGGGCTACTCCAGAGGCGATGACCAGCTGGACGATCCTGCGTGTGCCGAGTCTGAAGAGGGCATCTCTGACCAAGGTGACCTTGCCGCCTCCGCCAAAGAAGCTCGAGTTTGCCATCCGAAGCACGTTGACAGTCAGTCCTGGATCGTATTCGATGAGCGCTGCCACGACGTTCAGATCCGCGTCAGGGTCACTCATGTAGGACATGATGCGCATGACCGGCGCCGGCATCTGGGGCATTCCCTTGGCTTGGGCGATCAGGCTGTCGCGGACCGACATAATTCCCACTCCTTTCCCTGTGAGCTGATGACGACCACGCCGGTGTCCATATGCAAGGCCATGGTTCTGGGGATGGATCCCCCGACGTCTTTGGCCGCCAGGACCACTCCGTTCTTGGCGAAGAGGGCTTCCAGCATCGCCAGGTTCTGGGCTCCGGTGTCGAATTGATTCTGTATGTGGATCATGCGCCCGCAACCGGCGGCCATGAAAATAAGCGATGATTTTGTGCATCCCAGGGCAACCATTTTCCGGATCATCTGGGGAACTCCCACGTTCACATACATGAAGGGGTTGGTTACCTCACGGACAGAGGATTTGGGGAGCAGGCAGTGAATGAGGCCGCCGACACGGGCTTGCGGGTCCCAGGCGGCCAGGCCAAGGCAGGAACCAAGTGAATGGGTAATGATCATTTCGCGCGGTTTGCGCGAGATTTTCATATCCGAGATGCCGACTGTGATGCGGTTTAGCACCGTTTAGCCTTGGGCCCTTTTCAATAATGAGTTAGAACGTTACAAATACAAAAAAAAATTAAGGCGGTAAACAGCCGTCATAAAAAAGGACCAGTCATGCTGCTACGTGAACGAGCCTGGGATGTAATGCGTACGGATGTGATCACAGTTCGGGAATCCAACAGCCTGCGCGAAGTGGCTCTTACCCTGCGCCAGGCAATGAAGAGCCAGCCTGACAAAGCCTGCGCGGTGGTGCTTACGGACGAGGGGGATTTCAAGGGCGTGGTGACTGCCTGGTGGCTGCTTCTCTACATGGAGCAGAACGCCTTGGATGATACGCGCAAGCTCAAGGGGAATCAGGATTTCGAAGGCCGTTTCCGAACGGTCTGCAGGAAGTGCTTTTCCCGGAGTGCCGGCGAGGTGGTGGAAAAGGACGTTCCCGTGGTAAAGCCCCAGGATACTCTCTCTGAGGTTCTGGAAGCCATGCTCACCACCCGCAGGCGTTGGGCTGTAGTAATAGAAGGGGGGAAGGTGCTGGGAGTCATCGCTGCCGAGGATTTGTACATGCAGCTGGATTGGGAAGAGCTGGAAAAATAAACCCCCTCATTTGTCAAATGTAGTTCAGCCTCCGGTGCGTTGTGTCGCGCCGGAGGCTGTTTTTATGGTCTTTGCACGGGTGGTTCTGGTTCGCCGCGTTATCCAAACAAAAGAGGCTTGCCGCCTACATCTGCTTGGTGGCCAGCAGGTACTGCACCAGCTGCTTGGTGTAGCGCGTATCGTACTTGTTGTCGGAACCCAGAGCCGCCGCGGCGTTTTTTGGTTCCATGGCCTTGGCATAGGGGCGGTCCGTAAGCATTGCGCAATAGGAGTCCACCATGCCGGCCAGAAGGCCAAGGTCCGAGATATCCGATCCGGAGAGCTTCTGCGGGTAGCCGTGCCCCCCAACGCGTTCGTGGTGCTGGAGGATGCACTGTTCCACCTCGGGGAATTTGAGGTCCAGCTTGGCCAGCATCTCGATTCCCAGAAGCGGGTGCTTGAGGATCTTCTGACGCTCTTCGGAGCTTAACGTCTGAGTTTTTTCCCTCAAGAACGAAGGAATCTTGCTCATCCCCGCATCGTGCAGGAACAGCCCCAGGGCCGTACGGTCGAATATCTGGCGGCTTTTTGGGCCTTCGCGGAAGTCCTCGGGCATCGTCTGGATGAAAAGCTGCATCCCCACCAAGCCGCAATTCACCGAGTGGTTGGCCAGGGTATGCTGCTTGTGGATGCGCCGGGACAGGGCCTTGGCGCGGTTGACATCCTGCCAGAGATATTCGGTGAAAACCAAGACGTCGGACACGAATTTGTCCGACACGGCTTTCACGGGCTGATCCAGGAATTCCTCCATGCGCCGGGTCAGGGCGGTCTGGAAGATGTCGGCGATTTCGGATTCGGTGAGGTGGCGGTCCATGAGGACCAAGTCAAGCTGGTAGGAGATGTGCTTCACGTAGACCGAATGGTCCGCGCGCGAGACGAAGATGAGCCCGTCGCGCACCAGCTGTTCGAGTTCCTCGGATTGTTCCTTGGAGAGCCGCTCCCCTACCTTATAAAATGGGAGAAGGCGCACCACGTCTTCTTTGAGTTTGAATATGTTTAAGGGAGGCCGGAACTTGTTGAAGCTTTGAAGAATATCCGCGCTTATCTGGTAGTATTCCTCTTCAAGATCATCAAGTGTCTGTGACTGGCTTTTTTTGCTCATGTTCCGGCTTGTGGGTTGAGGACTCGCCGCGAGGACAACCGGCTTCACTGGCGTGTTACCTGGACAAGGACGTACTGACAAGACCTAGGCTCTTTTTTTCAGTGCTCATCTCTTAAGTTTCAACTGGTTGTTATTAAAGCTCATTTCCACATGCACGGTTGAAATGGGCTTTTCCGGCAACATTTTCTCCCACTTGCTCCCACTTTTTTTTCCCTTTTCATGTCAAGCCCTTCCCATTTCCGCTTGACATCGAGGGGGGTTTGTTCGAGAGCATGTGGGAAAGAGTGGTAACGAGTGGTAGATTGTGTGAGGTAAGGGCATGTTCCGCGGTCATTCCGAGCGAAACCTCGACCCCAAGGGGCGTTTGATGCTGCCTCCCGAATTCCGGGAGGAGGTGCTCAAGCATTCGCCCGAGGGCAAGCTCATGCTCACCTATTTCGACAATTGCGTGGTGGGCTACCCCATGCCTGAGTGGGAACGGATCGAGGAGAGCTTCCAGCGGATCAATGTCTTAAACACCAAACTACGCGATCTTCAGCGGTTCATCATCTCAGGGGCGGTGGAAGTCGTCCTGGACAAGCAGGGGCGCATCCTTGTTCCGCTGTATCTGCGCGGAAACGCCAAGCTGGACAAGGACTGCATCCTGGCCGGCGTGGGCACCAAATTCGAACTCTGGAACAAGGACATCTTCGAGGCCCGCCGCAGGGTGAACGAAGAAAACTTCGACACCAACATGGCCGCCCTTTCAGCGGACGGCTTCGAATTGAGACTCTAGGGGGCCCACGTGTTGAGTGACCCCCGGCACCTTCCAGTCATGTCAAAGGAAGTGTGCGAGTTGTTGGCCGTAAGGTCCGGCATGAGAGTGCTGGACGCCACCTTGGGCCTGGGTGGCCACAGTCTGGCCTTGCTGGCCCAAGCGGAGGGCAAGGTGGACATCCTGGGCCTCGACCGCGACGAAACCGCCATTTACCGCGCAAGCGAGAATCTGGCCGGCTATCCCGGCAGGCTCCACGCCATGCGCATGCGTTTTTCGCAATTCCCCGATGCCCTGGCCGAGCTTGGCTGGGACGGCGTGGACGCCGCCCTGGCTGATGTCGGTGTATCTTCTCCCCAGCTCGACGAAGCAGACCGGGGCTTCAGCTTCGTTGCCGACGGTCCCCTGGACATGCGCATGGGTTCGGCCGACGGCGTGGAACCAGCCGAAAACATCGTCAACTACTGGAGTTTCGAACGCCTGCGGGACCTTATCCGCGAACTGGGCGAGGAACCCCAGGCCGGGCGCATCGCCCGGGCAATAGTGAATGAGCGCGAGAAAAAGCCCATAACCGGGACCCTGGAGCTGGCCAAGCTCGTTGAGCGCGCTTACCCGCCCAAGTGGCGGGCTACCGCGCGCAACCATCCAGCCACCAGAACGTTTCAAGCCCTGCGCATGGCTGTGAATCAGGAGCTTGAGGAATTGCAGGAATTCTTGGACAAGATCGTGGACTACCTTCATCCCGGCGGCCGCGTGGCCGTCATCTCTTTCCACTCCCTGGAGGACCGGCTGGTGAAGCGGGCCTTCAGGCGCGAGGCTTCCGGGTGTCTGTGCCCACCCCGGCAGCCCTACTGCACCTGCGGGCACTCCCCACGAGTCCGCATCCTGACCAAGAAGCCCATGACCCCTTCTCCTGAAGAAGCTGCCGCAAACCCCAGGGCGCGGAGCGCAAAGTTGAGGGCGGTGGAACGTCTGCCCGGGGAGGCCGCGTGAAGGGCGTGACCAAGGAATGGGCTCTGACTTTGGCCTTTTCCGTGCTCACCGTTCTGGCGTTGGGCCTGGGTTTGACCTGGGTGAATATCGAGCGAGTGGACATGGCCTACGAATTAAAACGCCTCCAAACCGAGATCGACGCCCAGGAAGCGCTCATCTCCAAGCTGGAAGTGGAACGAAACACTCTGCTCACCCCGGAGCGTCTTCGCGTGCTGGCAGCCCAATACGGTTTGAACCAGGCCCGGCCCGGCCAGATCCGCAGGCTTTCCCTTACAGGGGACGAACTCGCCTCGCCCGTGATCAAGGCCGCCCCTCCAGCACCGGAAAAGCCGAAGAAAACGGAAACGAACAAGGACGTCGCAGCCAAGCCGGAAAAGAAAACCAAGAAAAGCCCGGATACCAAGAAAACCAAGGAAGTTGGCCGCGATTCGAGTGAGTCGGCCAAGGACAGGAAAAAGACCCTATGAGCCGGGGACAGAAACAGATCAGGGATTTCAGCCGCCTTCGCCTCATCCTCGTGGGCGGGCTGTTTTTCCTTTTCTGGGCCAGTCTCTGGGTCAGGGCCGCCTACCTGCAGATCGTTCAGGGCCCTCAGCTGGCCGAGCAGGCCATGCGCCAACATCTGGCCTCGGAGTATGACCGGGGAAAGCGCGGAGTAATTCTGGACCGCAATGGCCAGCTTTTGGCCAAATCCATTGAGTTCGTGGCAGTGTCTGCCCAGCCCAAAGAGATCAAGAATCCCGAGGAGGCCGCCCAGGCGTTGTCCAAGGCGCTTGGCTTGCCGGTGAAGGACATACAGCGCAAGCTTCAGAGCCACGCCAATTTCGTTTATCTGGCCCGCCGCGTGAACGACCGGGCAGCGGCGCAGGTGAAGGCCCTGAACATCCCCGGGGTTTCCCTGACGGCTGAATACGGCCGCTCCTACCCCAACAAGCAGATGGCCGGCCAGCTTTTGGGATTCGTGGGTTATGACGACCAGGGCCTGGAGGGTCTCGAGAAACTCTACGAGCCCATTCTGGCAGGCAAGAAAGCCAAGTATGTCGTCCAGCGCGACGCGTCAGGCCGCAAACTCTACCTGGACGCCCAAGGGCGCGAGATGGCCAACGCCGACGGTACCGACATCAGGCTCACCATCGACTCCCAGATCCAGTTCTTCGCCGAGGAGGCGCTGGCCAAGGCCGTTGTGGACAACAAAGCCAAGGCGGGAATCTGTATCGTGGTGCACGTCAAGTCCGCCGAAATTCTGGCCTGGGCCAACTATCCCTTCTTCAACCCCAACGGCGGCTCGGATTCGGACCCCAAGGCGGGAAGGAACCGCCTGGCCCTGGACGTGCTGGAACCCGGCTCAACCATGAAGCCCATCCTCATCGCTGCGGCGCTTCAGGAAAAGGTGGTACGACCGGATACCCTTTACAACTGCGAAAAAGGAAAGTGGAATTTTTTTAATATCGCAACAATCCGCGACACCCACCCATACGATGTTCTTCCGGTGAACAAGATCCTGCGCTGGTCCTCGAACATCGGGGCAGGCAAGATCGGGTTGGACCTCGGGGCGCACAAGCTTCATGCCTATTTCGAGAAGGTCGGCTTCGGTCAGCCCACGGGCCTGCCGCTTCCTGGCGAGGCCAAGGGGCTTTTGCGGCCGCTGTCGGCCTGGAGCAAGCTGGATCTGGCTACCAACGCTTTCGGACAGGGTATCGGCGTAACCCCGGTACAGATGGCCCAGGCCTTCCATGTAATCGCGAACAATGGAGTGAGGAAGCCTCTTCGGCTTGTGCAGGAACCCGTGCAGGACAGCGCGTTCTGGCCTGAGGTCAGAGTGTTCGATCCCCAGGTCGCCAAAACCGTTCAGCTCATGATGCGTGAAGTGGTGGAAGAAGAGAAGGGAACAGGCGTCAAGGCGCATATCGACGGCCTTGAAGTTGGCGGTAAGACGGGAACCGCGCAGAAGGCCAAGGCCACTGGCGGATACGGAGACAAATACCTGGCGAACTTCGTGGGGTTCATTCCGGCTGTCGATCCCGAATATATGGTTTTGGTAATGGTGGACGAACCCGAGCCCAACCATTATGGCGGCGTGGTCGCCGCGCCGGCCGTTCGCGAAGTGGCCATGAAGAGCTTGTCCTATCTGGGCCGCATGCCCGAGACGGTCAAGCTGGCGCAGGACCAGAAACCCCAGGCTCCCGTCCATGCCCCGGATGTTGCGGAAATTCTCGGAGTAGCCTTCCCCCCCATGAATCTTGCGGTGAACGGTTCCGAAGTGCCGAACCTGGTGGGCCTGCCTCTGCGCAAAGCCGCGGAGATACTGGCCACCAAGGGTGTCGTTCCGTCGCTCAAGGGCAACGGCCTTGTTGTGGGCAAGCAGACCCCGTCCCCCGGAACCCCTTGGAACGCGGTGGAAAAGGAAACCTTCATTTTGTGGTTGTCGAAGGCCTCGTAGTCATGGAGACGATGGTGAGCAGAAACCCGGACGCCTGGATAGCCTTGAAAGCCCTTGTTACCAGGGGCCTCGAGGTTCGTACCGACTCCCGAAGGGTGCAGCCCGGCGAGGTGTTCGTGGCTGTTCCAGGCGCCACGCGCGACGGCTCGGAATTCATCCCCATGGCTGTG
Organism: Desulfovibrio sp.; assembly: GCA_016208105.1. NCBI lineage: Bacteria > Pseudomonadati > Thermodesulfobacteriota > Desulfovibrionia > Desulfovibrionales > Desulfovibrionaceae > Desulfovibrio > Desulfovibrio sp. The sequence continues at coordinate 172,580 of JACQYS010000019.1, read as the reverse complement.
GAACGCGGGGCGGCACACGTTGTGGCGGCCAATGGTGCCGCATGGCCACAAAACGCCAAAGCTGCTCTCTATGTTCACGATAACCCCCGCCAGGCGCTGGGTGAATTGGCTGCGGCCCGCTACGGCACAGCGTCCCTGGGCTTCAAGCTGGCCGGGGTTACGGGCACCAACGGCAAGACCACCATCACGTATCTGGTGGAGCACATCGTCGCCGCCGCAGGCGGGAAGCCGGCTGTGGTCGGGACCGTGGAATACCGTTGGCCAGGACATCGCGAAGACGCCAGCCACACCACCCCGGGCTGCCTCAAGCTGCATGCGCTCATGGGGGCGATGCAACGTGACGGTGTCACTGCTGCAATGATGGAAGTCTCGAGCCACGCCCTGGACCAGGGCAGAGTGGAAGGGCTTTTGTTCGATGTGGCCGCGCTCACCAATGTCACCCAGGACCACCTGGACTATCACGGCCAGATGGAAACCTATTTCCAGGCCAAGCGCCGCTTCTTCACCACCTACCTTGCCAGTAAAGGCGTGGCGGTCATCAATTACGACGACCCTTACGGTCGCAGGCTGCTCGAGGAATACCCGGACGCCTTGGGCTACGGCATGGGCGAGGCCGGTGTTCCGGCAAGGGCACTCAAGGGGCGGGTGATTTCGAGCTCGGGGAAGGGTCTTCAGCTTGAGATGGAGTACGGCGGGAAGATGTGGACGCTGGGCTCTCCGCTCATCGGAACATTCAATGCGGCGAATTTGCTCACGGCCCAGGCCATAGGCCTCGGACTGGGTTTGCCGGTCGAGGCCCTGCAAAGCCTGTCGAACTGCTACGGTGCGCCTGGCCGGCTGGAGAGGGTTCAAAACGACCACGGGCTCAATGTTTTCGTGGATTATGCCCACACCCCGGACGCTCTGGAAAACGTGCTCAGGGCGCTCAAAAGCCTGGACTTCGGAAAGGTGGTGGCGGTTTTCGGCTGCGGAGGAAACAGGGACCGGGCCAAGCGTCCCCTTATGGCCGAAGCCGTGGCCAAGTGGGCTGATGTTGCCGTGCTCACCTCGGATAATCCCAGGCATGAAGATCCCTTGACCATCATGGAAGACGCAAAACCCGGCCTGGAGAAGGCGGCCAGGGCAGTCTTGGAACAGGACCGGCGTAAGGCCATCAGGCTGGCGCTTGATGAAATAGGCCCCAATGATGCGCTCCTTATAGCGGGCAAGGGTCATGAGACCTACCAGCAGATAGGCGACGTGAAGCACTCCTTCAACGACGTAACCGTTGTGAAGGAGCTTCTGGCATGAGGCTTAACGTGTCTGAAATCATGGCCGCCACCCAGGCCGTGGGCGACATAAGGGCGCACCTGGCGACCCCGGTCACGCTTGTGACCTCCGACAGCCGGGAAGCCAAGGCGGGAGCCATGTTCTGCTGTCTGCCGGGAAGCCGCGTCGATGGTCATGAATTCGCGGCCTTGGCAGCTGACCAGGGTGCGGTGGCAGTGCTTGCGGCCAAGGAACTGCCGGACATAGTGGACCGGGTCGCTGTGTTGGTTGTCCCGGACGTGCTTAAGGCCATGGGACTTCTGGCCCGCTTCTGGCGCAGGCGCACTCGCGCTGTGGTGGCCGCCCTGTCCGGATCGGCGGGCAAGACCACGGCCAAGGAACTTCTGTCCGCAATCACAATGCGTCTGGCTCCATCCATCAAGAATCCCGGCAATTACAACAACCAGTTGGGGCTCCCGCTCTCCATGCTGGCTGCCGAGGAAGAACACCGCGTGTGGGTGCTGGAGCTTGGCATCAGCCGCCCCGGCGACATGGAGGAGTTGGGGGCCATCTGCGAGCCAGACCTGGCGGTGGTGCACAACATCGGCCCGGCCCATCTTGAAGGCCTGGGTGACTTGGCGGGCGTGGCCCGGGCCAAGGCTGCCCTGTTCGGCTTCGTGCGCCCGGGCGGAGTGTCTTTGGCCAACGCAGACTATCCAGAACTGTGGGGCGCGGCCAAGGCCATCCGCACGGATGTGATGGCAATGTCCACTATAGACCACACCGCGCCTTTCCATTGTCATTACGTGGGGTGCGACCCTGCTGGTCGTGGCTTGTACCATCTGGTCCTGCAGGGAGAGGCCATGGATGTGGTGCTGCCCTGCCGGGGCGAGCATCTGGCCGAGAATGTGCTGGCCGCTGCCGCCGCTGCGAACATTCTTGGAGCCAGCCCGGAGCAGATCGCTTCCGGGCTATCCGAGGCGGTGCTTCCTTCACGGCGTTTCGACGTGAGTGACATTGGGAACTTCACGGTCATCGACGACACCTACAACGCCAATCCGCTGTCCATGAAAGCGGCCATCGAATCCGCTCGAAAGCTTGCGGGGGAAAAACCTCTGGTTCTGGTGCTTGGTGAAATGGGTGAACTGGGCTCGGAAGCCGACTTGGCTCACGAGGAATTAGGCCAGTGCATCGCCAGAGGCGACTGCGACGTGGTGTTCTTCAAGGGTGGTAAGGCCTCTCAGGTGGAACGCGGTCTAACGCGGGGCGGTTTCAAAGGGGATTTCCATCCGGTTGATACCCCGGATGATTTCGCCGGCAAGGTTGAGAATATGGATGTTGCCGGGGGCACGGTCCTGTTTAAGGGGTCACGCTCCCAGCGCATGGAGGATTTCTTGGATCGTTTCAAGGCCAAATTGCGGGAGGGCAAAAGGTGATCTACCATCTGCTCGTTCCCTTCGCAGCGCAGCTGTCCGTACTGAACGTCTTCCGCTACATCACGTTCAGGTCCATCTACGCATTTACCACCGCGCTGCTCATAACCATCATCTTCGGGCCCAGGATCATCGCCTGGCTCACCAGGCTCAAATGCGGCCAGTACATCCACGAGGATGTGAAGGCGCATCAGTGCAAGGCCGGAACACCCACCATGGGCGGCATTCTCATGGCTGTGGCCATCATCCCGTCCGTGCTCCTCTGGGCGGATCTGACCAACGAATACATGTGGATGACCATGTTGGTCTTTTTGGGCTTTGGTATCATCGGATTGGCGGATGACTACCTCAAGGTGGTCCAGAAACAGAACAAGGGGCTTTCAGGCTGGTCCAAGATCGCGGGGCAGGTGCTTATTGCGGCGGCTGCGGTGAGCATACTGATGCTGGATCCGGATTTCTCCACCAAGCTGTCCGTGCCGTTTTTCAAGAATTTCCAACCAGATTTGGGTCTTCTCTACCTGCCCTTCGCAGTGCTGGTGATCGTGGGCGCGTCCAACGGCGTGAACCTGACCGACGGGTTGGACGGACTGGCAATTGGCCCCACTGTGGTGGCCGCGGGCATGTTCGCGTTGTTCGTCTATGTGGCAGGTCACGCCCAGATAGCCCGCTACCTGCAGGTGGTGCCGGTTTCGGGAGTGGGCGAAGTGACGGTATTCTGCGGGGCACTGGTCGGAGCCGGGCTGGGCTTCCTGTGGTTCAACGCCTACCCGGCCCAGGTGTTCATGGGCGATGTGGGTTCTCTATCCCTGGGGGGCGCGCTCGGGTTTGTGGCCGTGGTCTGCAAGCAGGAGCTGATCCTTTTGATTGTGGGTGGGGTGTTTGTTCTGGAGACCCTCTCGGTCATCCTGCAGGTGAGTTACTTCAAGTTTTCTGGCGGTAAACGCATCTTTCGAATGGCACCGCTTCACCACCATTTCGAACTCAAGGGCATACCGGAATCAAAGATCATCATCCGGTTCTGGATACTTTCAATCCTCCTGGCCTTCGTGGCCTTGAGCACGCTGAAGCTGAGGTAGGCATGCGGGCGCTCTTGCACGAGAAACAGCTGGCCGGGCACAAGGCCGTGGTGGTTGGAGCCGCCATCTCCGGTGTTGCGGCCGCCAAGCTCTTGGCCGTTCTCGGGGCCAGCGTGCGCCTTCTGGACCGCAACCCCGAAGCGCTCACCGCCGATGCCAGGGAAGAGCTTGTTGCTCGCGGGATCGAGCTTGTTTTCGGCCCTCACAAGCCTGCCTACTTCAAAGACGCCCAGATGGTGGTGCTTTCCCCGGGGATACCGGTGGCCAAGCTGGAAACGTTCCTGGCCGTCTGCCCCGAGGCGCAGGTGATGAGCGAGCTGGAGCTGGCCTCCTGGTTCACCAACGCGCCTATTCTGGCCGTCACCGGAACCAACGGAAAGACCACCACCACGACGCTCATCGGGCATATCCTGGAGTCCACTGGCAAGAAGGTTTTCGTGGGCGGAAACATTGGCACGCCCCTCTCAGACCATGTGCTTTCGGGCCAGCCCTGCGACGTGGCCGTGCTCGAGGTTTCCAGCTTCCAACTCCAGAACGTGCAGAGCTTCCATCCCAAGGTTGGCGTGCTGCTGAACTTCTCGGCCAACCACCTGGACTACCATGCGGACATTGAGGAATACCTCGCGGCCAAGCTCAAGCTGTTCGCGCGCATGAACGACAAGGACCTGGCAGTGCTTCCCTTTGAAATGAAGGATGAGTTGGAGAAGAGGGACTTCACGAAAGCCAGGCGGATCTATTTTACCGCAGCCAATCGTTTCAAGGAAAACGCCCTGCCCGGAAACCACAACAGGGCCAACATGGAAGCGGCCTGGCTTGCCTGCAAGGCTTTCGGAGTGACCGAAGACCAGACCCGCGCGGCTATTGCGTCCTTCAAACCCTTGTCTCACCGGCTGCAGAACCTGGGAGAAAAGGGAGGAGTCCTGTTCGTGGACGACTCCAAGGCCACCACGGTGGAGGCCATGCGCGCGGCCATCGAAAGTTTCGACCGTCCTGTTCGTCTTCTGGCGGGTGGAGTGTTCAAAGGTGGCGACTTGGAAGGTCTGGTCCCGCTATTAAAAGCTCGTGTCTCTCAGGTAGGCTTGTTCGGGGCCAACCGTGAGATTTTTGAAAGGGCCTGGATCGGGGTGGTCCCCATGCTGTGGGAACCCACTTTGGAAGGCGCGGTGACCAGGTTGTACCTGGACGCCAAGCCCGGCGAGGTGATCCTTCTCTCCCCGGCCACGGCGAGCTTCGATCTCTACAGCGACTACAAGGCCCGGGGAAAGGATTTCGCCCGCATCATGGCTGGTCTGCCTGAAGAACGGGAGGCGAGGCAATGAGCCATTCCGCCGCCCATGTCCCTTCGGCCCCGCTTATGGGCCCCAAACCCGGATTCGACTGGTGGCTGGCCGCGGTGGCCGTGCTGCTTGCCGGACTCGGGGTGATCCTGGTGCTGTCGGCTTCGGGGGTCATGGCCGAGCGCATGGTCCACAACAAGTACTTCTTCTTCAAGAAACAGGCGATTTTCTTCGGCCTGGGCATCTGCATCATGCTCTTCATGGCCTGGCTGCCCAAAAAGCTGCTCTACGGCCCGGTGTATCTCTGGTTATTGTTGGTGATCGGGCTTTTGGTCTTGACCCTGATACCGCCCTTTTCGGTGAAGGCGGGCGGGGCGCGGCGCTGGATGCATATTGGGCCCATGATCCTCCAGCCGCTGGAACTGGCCAAAGTGGTGCTGGTGTTCTACCTGGCCTACTTCTACTCCAGCAAACAGGCCCTGGTGAAGTCTTTCTCAGTGGGGTTCATTCCGCCGGTCGTGGTCACAGGTCTTCTGGGCGTGATCATGCTGGTTCAGCCGGACTTCGGCGGCGCCGTGTTCATGGGCATGCTCTTCTTCCTCATGAGCCTGGTTGGCGGCACGCGCATCATCTATCTGCTGGTGTCGGGCATTTTCGGCGCGGGCGCCGCGATTCTCCTGGTCATAAATTCTCCGTACCGTTTCAAACGCTGGTTCGCATTCCTCGATCCGTTCCAGGACCCGCAGGGCACTGGTTATCAGCTGGTGCAATCCTTCTATGCCTTCGGTTCCGGGCAGATAACCGGCGTGGGCTTCGGCTCCGGAAAGCAGAAGCTCTTCTATCTGCCCGAGGCGCATACCGACTTCATCATGGCCGTGGCTGGCGAGGAGTTGGGATTCATCGGGGTGTCCGTGATTCTGGCCTTGGTGGGTGTGCTCATGTGGCGGTCCATCCGGGTGGCCCTTGCCCAGGACGACCTACGCGACCGTTTCACTGCCTACGGCATGGCCCTGGTCATGGGGATCGGATTTCTTCTCAATCTGGCGGTGGTCATGGGGTGCGTGCCCCCTAAGGGCGTGGCCATGCCGTTTCTTTCTTACGGCGGATCAAACCTCATTTCATGCTTCCTGTGTGTAGGGATTCTCTTGAACCTCTCCAGGAGAAAGACGCAGTGAGACGGGCCATGGTTACCACCGGCGGCACGGGAGGCCATATTTTCCCGGCTCTGGCAGTTGCCGCGGAGCTTCGCGCCCTGCACCCCGGGGTGGAGGTTCTCTTCGTGGGTGGTGAAGGCCCGGAGGGGCAGCTGGCTCGCAAGGCGGAACTGGAATTTCGCGGCCTTCCTGTGCGCGGAGTGCTGGGAAAGGGCGTGAGCGCCATCCCGGCCGTTCTGCGCATGGGCTTGAGCTTGTTTACGGCCCTTGGTCTTGTGAAAAGCTTCAAACCTCAGGTGGTAGCGGGGTTCGGAGGCTACGCCGGATTCTGTCCGGTGCTGGCCGCCTGGATGCTCCGCGTTCCCACCGCCGTGCACGAACAGAACAGCGTTCCCGGGGTGACCAACCGTATCCTTGGCCGGGTGGTGGACAAGGTTATGGTTACATACCCCGACCTGGCCCGCTCTTTCCCGGCGCGAAAAGTGATTCTCACGGGCAACCCCGTACGCACGGAAATAGCGGAATCAGTCAGGACCGGTCCCTCGCGGGTGGTGCCAAGTAGGGTCCTCGTCCTGGGAGGCAGCCAAGGGGCCAGAGCCGTCAACCGAATGGTTGTTGCGGCCTGGCCCCGTTTGGCCGCTCAGAAGATTGAATTGTGGCATCAGACAGGATCACGCGACTACGAGTCGGTGCTGCACCAATATCGCGGCGAACAGGGCGTCCGGGTTGAACCGTTCATTACGGACATGGCCGAAGCCTATGCCTGGGCGGATCTGGTGATCGGCCGGGCAGGGGCCTCCACTCTTGCGGAGCTTTCTTGCGTGGGCCTTCCATCAGTGCTGGTGCCATTCCCGTTCGCCACCCATGACCATCAGACTATTAACGCGACGTACCTGGAAAAGGCGGGCGCGGCGGTGGTGGTCAAGGAAAAGGATCTGAATGCTCAGGTACTGGCCGACACCGTGCTTGGGCTCATGAAAGATACCGAAAGACTTGCGGCCATGGGTTTGGCCGCACGGTCCCAGGCCAGGCCGGACGCGGCGCGGGCGATAGCGCAGGAACTTACCCGCCTGGCGGCTTAAGCAAGGCGCAAAAGGTTTTTGAATAAAGAAGAGATTCAGACCGTTTCCTGAAGATCGGAGCAGAAGCCGCAAAACAGGGAACGAGGAGAATACAGAGTGGGCGATCAGGAAAACAGACTCTATCCGGCGCGCGGCATGCGCACCCAGGTGAACAAGATCCACATGGTGGGCATCGGCGGTTCCGGCATGTCCGGCATCGCGGAGGTGCTCCTGAACCTTGGGTACAAGGTCACCGGTTCGGATATGGCTCTGTCGGACACGGTGAAGCGCTTGAAGCGCCTGGGAGCGGACATATCCATAGGCCACGGGGCGGAGAATCTGGGGCCGGCTGACGTGCTGGTGAAGTCCACCGCCATTTCCGAGTCCAATCCAGAGGTTGAACAGGCCCGTTTGCGCGGGATTCCCGTTATCCCGAGGGCCGAAATGCTGGCAGAGCTCATGCGCCTGCGCTCGGGCGTGGCAGTGGCGGGCACACACGGCAAGACTACCACCACCTCGCTTTTGGCCACAATATTTTCCGAGGCAGGGCTTGATCCCACCGTGATCATCGGCGGGCGCTTAAACGCCATGGGAGCGAACGCGCGGCTTGGGGAAGGGCAGTACCTGATTGCCGAAGCCGACGAATCCGACGGTTCCTTCCTGTGCCTTTCCCCGGTGATGACCATCGTCACCAACGTGGACGCCGACCATCTGGATTTCTATTCCGGCCAGGACGAGATCGACGCGAGCTTCATCAAGTTCTGCAACTCCATCCCGTTCTACGGGGTGAACGTGGTCTGCCTGGATGACGTCGGGGTGCGACGCATCCTCCCCAAGATCAACCGCTCCGTCCTTACCTACGGTGTGGAAGACCCCAAGGCCCGCTTGAAGGGACGCATTCTCGAGAGCGGCTCTGTGTCGCGGTTCGAGGTGAGCATAGACGGCGCCTACTGGGGCGAAGTGACGCTCAACCATCCCGGCCGGCACAACGTGCTGAACGCCTTGGGAGCAATCGGCGTGGCCATAGAGGCGGGTCTGCCCAGGGACGCCGTGCTCAAGGGTCTTTCCGGTTTTGGCGGCGTGGGCAGGCGTTTTGAGAAGAAGGGCGAGAGAAACGGTGTATTGGTTATCGACGACTACGGCCACCACCCCGCCGAGATCCTGGCAACCCTGAACACCGCACGCTCCTGCTATCCGGACCGCCGTCTGGTTGTGCTTTTCCAGCCCCACCGCTTTTCGCGCACCCAGGCACTGTTTGGAGATTTCTGCAAGACCTTCGAGGATGTGGACGAACTGGTGCTCACTGAAATCTATCCGGCATCGGAAAAGCCGATTCCCGGCGTTTCCGGCCAGAGCCTGGCCCAGGGAATACGCCAGGTCTCCAAGACAAAGGTGACCTTTGTGCCGGATTTCGAAGCGGCTCTGAGCACGCTCAAGGTGATGCTGCGCCCGGGCGACGTTCTGGTGACCCTGGGAGCGGGCAGCGTCTGGAAGGTTGGCGTCCAGTATTTGGAGGAGGGGTATGCCGATTAAAGTCCTGCCAGGCCCCAAGTTCTCCGAGCGGACCACGCTTCGACTCGGAGGGCGCGCTCAGGCCGAGATTCTCCTGGAGTCCCCGGACGACGCGGGAGAGCTGGCCGGTGAGCTCAGCAGGCATGCGTCCAAACCCTTTGTATTGGGTTGGGGCAGCAATATTCTGGCAGTGGATTCCGATCTCGACCTGGCTGTGATGAGCCTCGCCCCGGTTGAACCCGTCATAGTGGAGCAGGGGGCTTGTTGCGCCGGGCAGGCAGGGGACCAGGTGATGGTCAGGGTCAGCGGAGGATTCATGCTGCCCAAGCTGGTCAGCTGGGCTGCCAAGCTTGGTCTGTCCGGCCTGGAAGGCCTGGCCGGCATCCCCGGCACGGTTGGCGGGGCGGTAGCCATGAACGCCGGAAGCTACGGCCGTGAAACAGCCGACCTGCTGGCCCGGGTGCGCATATGGGACGCGGAGGGGGGCTTGCGTTGGATCGGGCCCGCCCAGTGGACCGCAGGTTATCGCAGCTTTGCCCCGCAGATGTGCGCAGTGCCCTGGCTGGTCCTTGAGGCCGAGCTGACACTGAAGGCTGCTACGGCCGGGTCCGTTCGAGCTGCGGTTGACGCGAATCTGGCCAGAAAGAAGGCCACCCAGCCGGTGAACACAGCCACGTGTGGCTGCGTGTTCAAGAACCCGGAAGGGGCGAGTGCCGGGAAGATGCTCGACGAACTGGGGTTTAAGGGCAAGAGCCTTGGGGGCATGTGCTTTTCAGCCATGCATGCGAATTTTCTGGTGAATGAGGGGCGCGGTACGGCCAAGGCCGCACTGGAGCTCATAGCCAAGGCCCGTGAAGCGGTATTGGGCCGCTTTGGAGTGGCGTTGGAACTCGAAGTGAAGGTGGTCCAATGAGCGTCGCCGCACGAGGAGCCTCTCGCCTTGGTCTGGGGTCGGGCAGGAGCCGCAACGCCCATTCGTACGGTGGTCAAACCGAACGCCGGGCAAAGATCACGGCTTCGCGCACAGCTGCCCGTGAAGGCCGGTTGCCCCTTGCCCGGGTGAAGGTGAACCGCTCCAAGGGAATGCCGTTCGACGGACTTGGAAAGATTTCGCTCATCGGGGGGCTTTTCACCAAACTCTGCTCCCTGGTGCTAGCGTGCATGGTTGTGGTGGCATTGTCCATAGGACTTTTAGCCGGGTACCGCTGGCTGACCACCATCGACTACTTCACAATTCGCGAGCTTCATGTGGCGGGGATAAGCCGCATGGCCCGGGAGGATGTGCTGGCTCATGCAGAGCTGCAACCAGGGATGAACCTGCTGGCCGTCAACATGGAGAGCGTGGAAGCGCTTCTTGTAAAGAACCCATGGATCGAATCGGCCCAGGTGACCAGGGTGCTGCCGGATACCCTCAAAATCAGGATCGTGGAGCGCGAACCGAGCTACCTTGTCCAATACGAGGACAGCCTCTGCTACGCGGACGGGGAAGGCAGGATCATCGACAAGGCGCAGGCGGACAAGTTCGTGTCTCTGCCCCAGGTGGAAGTGGAATCGGGCATGGAACGCCACCTGCCTATCCTGGAGGAATTGCGCAAGGCCATAGCTGCCAAGCAGACGCCTTTCGGCCTGGACCAGGTGGCCTGGATCAGGCTTTCGTGGAGATACGGCCTGGAAGTCAGGCTTATGGATAGAAACGTCCTGCTCTGCGTTGGAGTGGACGACTGGAAGAACAATCTCACCCGCCTCGGGCTGGTCTGGGGGAATTTGGTGAAACGCGGCGAGCTCGACCATGCCGCCATCATTTCCGCACAGAACCGCAAGGTGTGGGTGGAAAAGCACGGATAGCTTTTCAGGAACGGATACGAGGGGGACCCCGTAATGGCAAAGGCTTCGGAACTCATTGTCGGATTGGACATCGGCACCACCAAGATCTGCGCGGTGGTGGGCGAGCTTTCGCCCGAAGGCGTGGACGTGGTGGGTATCGGCACCGCGCCGTCCACGGGCCTTCGCAAGGGTGTGGTGGTCAACATCGAACAGACCGTGGCGTCCATCAAGCGGGCTCTTGAAGAAGCCGAGCTGATGGCGGGATGCGAAATCCGCACGGTCTACGCCGGCATAGCCGGGAGCCACATCAAGGGATTCAACTCCCACGGCGTCATTGCCGTAAAGGGCGGCGAAGTCACCCAGAAAGACGTTGAGCGCGTACTCGACGCGGCCAAGGCCGTGGCCATCCCACTGGATCGCGAGGTCATCCACATCCTGCCCCAGGAATACATCGTGGACGACCAGCGCGGCATCGCGGACCCCTTGGGCATGGCTGGCGTGCGTCTGGAAGTGAAGGTGCACATCGTTACCGGGGCGGTCACCTCGGCCCAGAACATCATCAGGAGCTGCCACCGCGCGGGGCTCGACGTGGCCGACATCGTGCTCGAGGCCCTGGCGTCGGCCAAGGCCGTGCTCACCGAGGAGGAACGCGAAATCGGCGTTGCCCTGGTGGACCTTGGCGGCGGCACCACTGACCTGGCGGTGTTCTCCAACGATTCCATCAAGCACACCTCGGTGCTGGCCCTTGGCGGCAACAACCTGACCAATGACATAGCGTTCGGCCTGCGCACGCCCATGGCCAGCGCGGAGAAGATCAAGATCAAGTACGGCTGCGCCCTGTCCGACCTGGTGCGCAAGGACGACGTGATCGAGGTGATAAGCGTGGGCGGGCGCGAGCCGCGCAGGCTTTCCCGCCAGGTGCTCTCGGAGATCTGCGAGCCCCGCATCGAGGAGATGCTGGCCCTGGTGGACCAGGAACTCATCAAGTCGGGGCTCAAGAACTCCATCGCCGCAGGCGTGGTGCTCACGGGCGGCACGGCCTTGATCGAGGGAATACAGGAACTGGGCGAGCAGATTTTCAACCTGCCGACCCGCGTGGGCTTCCCCATGCGCGTGGGCGGGCTAAAGGACGTGGTGAACAGCCCCATGTACGCCACGGCTGTGGGGCTTCTTATGTACGGCGCGGAAAAGGAAGGAACCGACAAGCGATTCCGCATCCGTTCCGATGAAAAAGTCTTCAATCGCATCCTGGGCCGCATGCGGAAGTGGTTCGTGGATGTGAAGTAAGAACGAGGTAGAGGCAATGTTTATTCAGGGGGATTTGTTGAAAGAGCAAGGAGGAGGGAACATGGACATCTACGACATCGATTTTGAATCCAACGCACGCATCAAAGTCGTGGGAGTAGGCGGGGGCGGCGGAAACGCGGTGAACAACATGATCTGCTCGGCCCTGCGCGGCGTGACGTTCATAACCGCCAACACCGACATCCAGGCGCTCAACAAGTCCAAGGCCGAATTCAAGATTCAGCTTGGCGACAAACTGACCAAGGGCCTTGGCGCTGGCGCCAACCCGGACTGCGGCCGCGACGCCGCGCTCGAATCCATCGACCAGATAAGAAAAACCATTTCGGACGCCGACATGGTGTTTGTCACCGCCGGCATGGGCGGCGGCACCGGCACCGGCGCGGCGCCGGTCATTGCCCAGGCGGCCAAGGAAGCCGGGGCTCTCACCGTGGGCGTTGTCACCAAGCCGTTCTATTTCGAGGGAAAGAAGCGCCATGGCGCGGCCGAAAAGGGAATCGCGGCCCTTCGCGAGCAGGTGGACTCCATCATCACCATCCCCAACGACCGCCTGCTCACCCTGGCCTCCAAGAAGGCCACCTTCATGGAGATGCTCAAGAAGGCCGACGAGATTCTCTACTACGCCGTGAAAGGCATCTCGGATCTGATCATGGTGCCTGGCCTTATCAACCTGGACTTCGCGGACGTGAAGGCCGTCATGAGCGAGATGGGTCTGGCCATGATGGGCTTTGGCGTAGCCCGTGGCGAAAACCGCGCCAAGGAAGCCGCCCAGAAGGCCATCACCAGCCCTCTGCTGGAAGACGTGACCATCGACGGGGCCAAGGGCGTGCTCATGAACATCACCTGTTCGCCTGACCTGACCATCGAGGAAGTGGATGAAGCCGCTTCCACCGTTACCGCGGCTGTGAGCGAGGACGCCAAGGTGTTCTTCGGCACTGTGTTCGACGAGACCGCGGGAGACGAGATCCGCATCACCGTCATCGCCACTGGCATCGAGACCGCCGAAGAAATGAGCCGGCTGCAGGCCCAGCACGCCAAAGTGAGCGTGCATCCGGCCGTGGCCCAGGCCGTTCAGAGCGCCGCTCCGCAGGCCACGGCGCAACCCGTAGAGGCCAAACCGGCTCCCCGCATTCAGGAAGTCGCCCCGCGCGAGCCCGAACTTCGCCAGGAAAGCCCCCGCGATGCCGCGCAGCCTCACGTGGCCAGCCCGCGCACGGAGCGCATCATGGCTACGCACCACAATGACCTGACCATCCCGGCGTACCTTCGCCGTGGCCGCAAGAACAATCCGGACCCGGCCGGGATAGCCCAGTACAAGACCCACACCCCTGGCTCAGAGGACTTCGTGTTCGACGAGGACGAATTCGAAGTTCCTGCATTCATCCGGATGCAGGCAGATTAGGCTAGCAGATTGAGGATCGTAGATGTTGCCAAATGTCCCTTATAGAGACACCTTGAGGAGGTGACCGCGAACAAACGCACCGTCTTTTTCAACGGCCAAGAGCCTGTTCTTCCGGACCCCGGAGGCAGGCTGCCGGTTGCCCTGGCCTTCCCTGGAGCCCCCCGCGCCGCGCTCTCGGCGCTTGGGTGGCAGGCCGTGTACCGGTTGGCCGGGCAGAGCCCCTGGTTGGTTGTGGAGCGGTTCTTCCTTTCCGCGGGAAGTACCCCCCCGAGGTCGCAGGACTCGTCTTCCCCCCTGGACGCGTTCCCTTTGGCGGCCTTCTCCCTGGGGTTTGAACTTGACGGTGCGGTGCTGACCCAAGCGCTAGCCGCTTCTGGTGTTCCTCTCCTTGCGAGCCGGCGGCCCGGATTCCCCATCCTGTTGGGGGGCGGGCCGCTGGCCTTTTTGAATCCCGCGCCACTCGCACCGATTCTGGACGCCTGGTTCGTGGGCGAAGCCGAGGCAGGGCTCATCCCCTGTCTGGAACGCGTTGCCGAGTCGGTCCTGGCTGGAGCGGATAAGGCGTCCGTGCTTGCCATGATGGCAGATATGCCGGGCTTTTACGTGCCTGGTCAAAGCCTTCTGCCGGTGAAGCGCGCCGTGGCCCCTGGAGGCCGCGTGCTCATCGAACCCGTATGCTCCAGTTTTGTCAGCCATGAGGCTGAATTCAAGGACACACTGCTCATGGAGGTGAACCGGGGCTGTCCGCATTCCTGCAGGTTCTGCGCTGCCGGTTTCGTTTACCGTCCTCCCAGGCAGGCCCGCATGGAGGATCTCCGGGCCGTTGTGAAGGAAACACGGCCCAAGAAGGTGGGCCTGGTTGGGACTGCGCTCACGGATTGGCCCGAATTGCCGGAGTTCTTGCGATGGCTTTCAACTGAGAAGGTGAAGTTCACGTTGTCGTCCGTTCGGGCGGATGGCGTGACCGAAACTCTTCTGGATATTTTACGAAACGCCGGACTGCGTACACTGACCCTTGCTTTGGAAGGGCCCAGCGCCCGCATCCGCCGCATGGCCAACAAGAATCTGGACGAAGACGTGTTCCTGAAGGCCGTCGAGCTGGCGGCCAAGCGCGGGGTGAACCATCTGAAGACGTATCTTATTGCGGGTTGGCCCGGCGAGTTGGACTCGGACTACGCCGAGCTTGCTGATTTTCTGCGAGAGATATGCAAGGCCGGAAGGGTTGGCGGGGGCAAGAAAGGGATCGGGCATATGACCTTGGGAGTGAATCCCCTGGTGCCCAAGCCGTGGACCCCCATGCAGTGGGCGCCAATGGCCTCCGAAGAGTCTCTGGAAAACCGCCTGGCCTGGATGGCCGCGACCATCAAGCCTTTGCGCGGGGTACGCATGGAGGGGGAAAAGCCCTCCTGGGCGAGAGTCCAGGGTCTTTTGGCCAGGGGAACAGAAGAACTGGCCCAGTTGAACATGCTGGCGGGTGAGCTCGGATGGCGAAAAGCCCTGCGGCAATGGGGCGGCGACGCGGGGGCTGTGCTCGACCGTGAGCGGGGCCGCGATGAGACCTTCCCATGGGAGTGCATCGACATCGGCGTGTCCCGGGCATCTCTCTGGCGCGAGTGGGAGCGCTACAAAAGCGGCAAGCGAACCCCAAAGTGCCCAGAAAAAGGATGCTCCATTTGCGGAGCATGTCCGGGCTAAGGCCTGACTCAGCGAAGGCTCAGTTTGTCGCCCCCAGCCCCCTTGGCTTCGTAGAGGGCCGAGTCCGCCTTGGCCAGAACGGCCTCCCAGTTCACATCGCCGCTGCCGTTGGCCGGATGGCAGGAGGAGAGCCCCATGGAGAGGGTGCAGCCAAGTCCGTTGGCTTCCTTGAAGCGCTTCCGGATCCGCTCTGCGACATCCACAGCCTGGTCCTCCCTGCAGGAAAGCAGCACCGCGAATTCGTCCCCGCCTAGCCTGCACGAATGGTCCAGGTCTTCACGCACGGATTCCTTTATTATCGAGGCCAGTAGTATGAGGACCCTGTCACCAGCCTGGTGTCCGTAGACGTCGTTGACCTGTTTGAACTTGTCGCAGTCTATGAGCAGCACGCGGATAAGCGTGGCAGGCCGGGCCTTCTGGCCGGACAAACTCAGAAGCAGCTCATCGAATTCACGCCTGTTGCCAAGCCCGGTGAGCGGGTCGGTTCGACTAAGCCCTTCGAAGTCTCGTCTGGCCTGATCGGTTTCCTCCAGGCGCCAGAGCAGACGTTTCTCTCTGTCCTTGAGCACGTGCAGCATCCAGTTGAGGTTGCGTTTGAGCGTCAGAAGGATGTGCTCGTCCTCTTTCTCCACCGGAAGGTTGAAAGGAGAAGGGAACCCACCGCACCTTAGCCGGCCGGAAAAGACGACCACCTGGTCGAGATCCTTGAAGACACAAACGTACAATGCCAGGCGGGAGATGAAGGGGAGCATGGCTATGCCCAAGGCGCAGTAAAGCGCCAAAAGAACGATGGCGTCTGGCTTGTGCCCAGCTTCGAGAAGGGCCAGGGCAGCGAGTGGCGGGGCTATCATGAGGGAAAATAGAATTGCGGACAGTTTGAGATGAGGACTCACACACAACTCCGAGTGATATGATAATGAAAATCAAAGTCGATTGCTCGGTACTTGCCCCGTCAATCTCTGTCAAGGACATACGGGATGCAATTATCGTCATCACTTTGGGAAAATATCGTAATCGGGTCCGAATTCGTTCTTATCCAACCACTTGTTTTTAAAGCATAATTTGTTTGGCATGGTATATGCCAATGTGTTGTCAGGAGGTTCACAGCCATGAAACGAATGATATTGGCCGCCCTGCTGGTCGCGGCTTTCGCCTCACAGGCCAGTGCGTATGGTTCGGTGTCCGTCGGTCTCCCCGGGGCTGGTTTTTCAGTGTCAGTAGGGACCCCAGCGCCTCCGCCTCCGCCACCGGTATACTACGGGTATTATTACCCCGGCCCGTATTATGCCCCCCCTCCACCGCCACCGGTGTACGTTTATAAATATAAACACCATCACCGACCGCACTATTATAGGCACTGGTAAAAAGAACCGGAGGGCGAAAGCCCTCCGGTTTATTTTTGTCAGCCGGGCGAGCCGACTGTCACAGAAAACGAAAGACCAGAGATAGTACCAGCGTTATTGGCGGATACACGGCTATTCGTGCCTATAGGCAACGGCATCACTGGTATTAGGAGCGGATGAATCCAACCAGGGATCAACAGGCCATAGCGGCGCCTGTGAGAGTCCGTCCATTGTCTTTGCCCAAAGATGTTTTATTGTTGATGATTGGCATGCAAATAGCCGGTAACCATCCGGATGGAGGACATATGAGCAAGTTGAAGGAGAGAAGGAAAGGCGTGCTCGAAGCCTTGAGCGCAGAGCCATGGCCCAGTGGGTTGGCAGGGCTCGACGCTTTTCCGGCAAAGCCTCTTATTGGGGCGCTGTTCGCCTGCCTGCTCGAACCGGATCAGCTTATCCGTTGGCGGGCTGCGTCGGCTTTCGGCCACGTCGCCAAGCGGCTCTTCGCGCATAAGCCTGAGGATGCACGTCAGCTGATGAGGCAGTTCATGTGGCGTCTGAACGAAGAATCCGGGAACATCGCCTGGGGAATTCCCGAGTCGTTTGGGGAAATATTGGCGGCCCAGCCGGTGTTGGCAAGCGAGTTCCACCGAGTGCTGGCTTCCTATATCAACGACCGCGATTGCAAGACTGGAGACAATTACCTGGAACTCTGCGCGCTGCGCCGGGGTGTATACTGGGGCTTGGCCAGGCTGGCCCAGGATAGGCCGGAACTTGTTCTTCCGGCTCTGGACGACCTTCTGTTGGCTTTGAAAGAAGAAGACCCTGAAAGCAGAGGGCTAGCGGCCAGGGCCCTGGGGTTCCTGCTTAAAGTGGCGGGAGCCAGGAAGGACGAGGTGAGGGAAAAATTGGCCGGGCTTGGCAAAGACTACTCGGAGTTCGACCTGTATGCGAATGGGTCCTTGAATAAAACGACGGTTGCAGATGCAGCACAATTGAAGGTCTCCCCTTGACCATTTTTTAAGAATTGTTATTATCCAGGTCAGAATCTTAAAACGAATCGCGGCAAGGAGACATCCATGGCTGGACTCAAGAATTTCACGGAATACGATGTGGATTGGGAGATGACTCCGGAAGGGGCCGTGACCTTGTACCTGGAATGGGGAAACAACTGCTGGTTGAACGATTTCAAGCCGGTACGCCACAGGAGTGACTCGACAACATATTTCGTTGTCAACACGTGGGAGCGCGAACCCAAGCTTACTCTGATAAAGCGCACCCACGACGACGCCAAGGAACTTGCCGAGTTGCCTCTGCCCGACCACCTTCGGGGGAAATTCCTTGAGCATGTCGGCAACAACAAGGGAGTCTACGAACCAACCCCGGAAATCAAGGACTGGCTCAAGACGCAGATGAGCAACTAGACGCAAATATGGCGAATATCATAAAGGCCGGGCATCCCGGCCTTTTTTGTTGCCGTTTCGTCACCTGCGCGATACGGTTTTAACGGTTGAAATACTGGCGTCAGGGTGTTCTGGAGGATTGCATGGAGAGCCAAGCAGGCATCCTCATCGTCGAGGACGAACGCATCATCGCACTTGATTTGCGCAGCAAGGTCGTAAAGCTCGGTTACACCGTGCTCGGTCTGGCCCACACCGGTACTGAAGCCGTGCGGTTGGCGGGTGAGTTGCAACCGGACCTTGTGCTCATGGACATTGTCCTTGACGGAAATCTTGACGGCATTGAAGCCGCCAGGCGCATCCGCAACGGGTGCCAAGTCCCCGTGGTGTTCGTGTCCGCCTGCAACGACCCGGCCACCAAGGAGAGAGCGGGCCAGCTTGGCTGTTCCCTTTTCGTTTCCAAACCGGTGGATTCCCATGATCTCGCCGAGCGGCTCCGTGAGGCCCTGTCGGAATGCAGGGAATGAGACTGGTTGTTCTATCGGACATTCACGCCAATCTTGAGGCTCTCCAGGCTGTGTTGCATGATGCCTCCGAGATCGCTCCAGGAGCGCAGCTGGTGTGCCTTGGCGATATTGTAGGCTACGGAGCGGACCCCGAGGAAGCCGTGCGGGCCGTTCGCCGAGCCGGGGCGTTGTCCGTGCTTGGCAACCACGAGATGGGTGTGAACGATCCTTCAAGCCGGGGGCGTTTCAATCCCCAGGCCTGGGAAGCAGTCAAATGGGCCAGCTCAAGGCTTTCCGCCCAGAGCCGGGCATGGCTTTGCGAACTCCCCGCCAGCCTGTCCCTTGGGGACTGCCGTTTTGTCCACGGCCTGCCGCCAGACGAAGTGGACACGTATCTTTTTCAGGCTTCCACCGGGCATGTTGTCCGGGTCATGGGCGAAATCCCTGAGGATGTCTGCTTCGTGGGGCATACCCATCAGTTACGCTTGGTGAGCCTCCGCGATGGGCAGCTGGATGGAAAACGCCTTCCCGAGGGCCGTCAGATCCTGGAGCCAGGGATCAGGCATATCGTCAATGCCGGAGCCGTGGGGCAGCCCCGCGACGGCAATCCGAAAGCCAAGTATTGCCTCTACGACACGCAAAGCCGGGAACTCACGGCGCGTTTTGTCAGCTACGACGCGGCAACCGCGGCCAGGAAGATCATCGATGCCGGCCAGCCACGGGTGTACGCCGAGCGTCTTTCCGCGGTGAACGGGTGAGACACATCGGCAGATACGAGGTCCTCGGGCTCCTGGGGCGGGGGGGCATGGGCGCCGTTTACAAGGTGGCCATGCCTGTCACAGGCAAGATAATGGCCCTCAAACTGCTGGCGCCTTCGCCTTTTCTTGCAAGTCTGGTCGGGAAAAAGGAAATTGAACGGCGGTTTACGGCTGAAGCGGCCGCCCTGGCCGGGCTGAACCATCCGAATGTTGCAGCGGTATGGGACTTCGGGCGGACAGGCCGCAGGCCGTTTTTTCTCATGGAATATTATTGCCGGGATCTGGGACAGGTTATCGGCGAAACCGCCGAAGTGGAGGCCCCTACCCGCCGTCTTTCCTTGCCAAGGGCGGTAAGCTACGCCCTGCAAACCCTGGAGGGTCTGGCGCGGCTCCACCACGCCGGCATCGTGCACCGAGACATCAAGCCCTTCAATCTGCTTCTTACCGACGAAGATCAGATCAAAATCACGGATTTCGGCCTGTCCAAGGTGCGCGGGGAGGCCCTGGCCAGCACCTCCGGGCTCAAGGTGGGGTCGCCATTCTACGCGGCCCCCGAGCAGGAGGACAATCCCGACCTGGCCGGTCCCAGGGCGGATCTCTACTCGGTGGGCGTGACACTTTACCGGATGCTCACCGGAGTGCTGCCGGTGTGGCCCCTTGAGGGCCAGAGCCTGCCGAGCGCTCTGTCACAGGACTTGGACGAAGTCTGGGATGATTATTTCCTCCGGGCGCTTTCTCCCAGGCCCGAGATACGGCACCGGGGGGCCAGGGAAATGGCGGCGGAGCTGGCGGTCCTGTTGGAAGCATGGAAGCTCCGCCTCGAGCGTGCCTGCCGCCTGGCGGAAAAGGATCCGCCAACACCGTGCCCCATCCCGCAAAGCCAGGAGCGGGCGCGCTGGGAGCCAGTCAAGATTTCCGGCAAGCACACCCGCGAACAGCTGGGCCTGGATCTTCTGTGGCGGCCTGGATGTTACGCACACCAAAGTCTGGTCCCGGCAGCGGGTAAAGTGCGGGATGAAGCTTCGGGATTGGAATGGCAGATGGGCGGAAGCCCCTACAGGGTGACCTGGCATGAGGCCCACGAATACGTGGCGGGCCTCAACGCCACCGGGTTCGCCGGTGCCAGGGACTGGCGGCTGCCAACGGTGGATGAACTCTCCCGCATCCTCACTCCTCCGCTCGAGTTCACGGGGCATTGCCTTGACCCGGTGTTCGACAGGGAGTTGCGCCTTCTCTGGAGTGCTGATCGCCGTGCCTTCACCCAGGCCTGGTTCGCCGATACGGAACTCGGGGCGTTCGCCTGGGCTGACATGACCTGCCGCAGGCATGTCCGCGCCGTTCGAACGGCTTGAGCGATTCAATCACTCTTGGCTTGAAAACTGGCTTGGTGCTTCGCTGCGATACCTTGCGGCGCAGTCTGTGAGGCATCGAATCAGATGATCCTGGCATTTCCCATCACATAGACCAGACGTTTGTAGAGCACGGGGTCAAAAGCTCCCTTCATGTCTTCCTGCATGATGGTCAGCGCCCTGTAAGGCGGAAGGGCCTTGGCGTAAGGCCTCTCCGAGGTCAGGGCGTCATAGACGTCGCACAGGGCCAGGACCCGGGCGTGAATGGGAATGGCCTCTCCGGAAATGCCCCCCGGGTAGCCGCCTCCGTCGAAGCGCTCGTGGTGGAAAAGGATGGCGTTGGTGGCCACGTGGCTTATGGGCATGCTGGCGCAGATGCCCAGGGCCCGGACAGGATGGGTCTTCATCATCTCCCACTCCGCCTGGTTGAGCGGCCCGTGCTTGTTGATGATGTCGTCCGGGATCTGGGTTTTGCCTATGTCGTGCAAGGCCGCGCCCAGGCCGGCCTCGAAGAGGGTGTTCTTGTCCACACCCGGCAGGGACTGGAGCACGGAAATGGTGAGCACCATGACGTTCAGGGAATGGCTGTAGGTATGGTATTTGTGGGAGAGGAACTCCGAGAGGCTCTTGAGGGATTCCTCCTTGGAGAGCAGGGCAATTCCTCGCTTCACCAGCGTCTGCATGGCTTGGTAGGTCTTTTCGTCCAGGCCCCTGGGGAGCTTGCTGTTGAAGCTCTGTTTGAGCATGCCAGACGATATCTGGTAGAACAGCTTGGAGCGTTCTTCCATGGGGATCTGGTCGTTTAGGAGCATGTTGCCAAGATTCTTGGCCAAGTATGTTTCGTAGTCGAAACGTTGGTCCAGGCGGATGTAGAATTCGGAGACGTCGAGCAGGTCCTTGAGTTTTGGCTCGACGCTGAAGGTTTCTCCCCTCTTGGCGTAGAGCACGAACCAGTCGCCGCGTTTGAGGTACAGATCGAATTGCCCAGCGGTTCCTGGAAGAATGGTCTTGGGGTGGATGGGAAAATAGTCCTCCCGCTTTTGGGATACCTTGGATTGCTGCGGACCGGGCTGGTGGATGGTCATGGAGCACCTTCCGGCGTATGTCCGGAGGATTTCACCGGGCAGTTGTCGCCCTCGGCCAGGGGCCAGTCCGGCCGGAGGGTGTGTCCGGTGAGCCGTTTCCACAGGAACTGTTCGGGGTCGTAGCCTGCCAGGCGGGATATCTCGATTTCGGCTCGAGCAGCCATCTTGTGTCCCCCTGCACATCCGAAGCCGCCGAACCATGCTTGGGCCTTGGTTCCCATGTGGCGTCTGAGCCCATCCGAGCGCATGACAGCCACAAGGCGTTCCCCGTAGAGTCCAGCCATGCAGTTCCAGGAAAGGCCGTGCACGCGAAGGAAAAAGTCGGCCAGCACCACCAAAGCGTCAGGGTTGTCCACAGGCCCCACGTAGGCGAACAGGCCTTCCCTTCCCACATAGCGGGTGCGTTCGAAGGCCCGGGCGAAATACTTGAGCCATTTGCGGTTGAATTCGGCGTGCACAATGCGCCTAAGAAGCATCTTGTCAGAAATCTTGGCCAGGTAGCTGAAGGCTTTCACGTCCACGTCGGAAAAGTCGCGCTCAAAGGAACCGGTGTCTGTCTTGATCCCGTAAAGCAGGGCTGTTGCCAGAAGCTTTCCCGGCTTGATGCGCAGGTTGTAGAGGTATTCGGTCAACAGGCTGGAGCAGGACCCGTAGTCGGCGCGAATGTCCAGGTATTTGGCTCGCACCGGATGAGCCGGATCCAGGGGGTGATGGTCCAGGATCACGTCGTAGTCGACTTGCGGGAAATCCGTGCTGTGGTGGGGCTGGGAATCCACCATGGCAAAGCGTTTGCAGCACTTGGCCAAATCTGGGGTAATGCGCACAAGGGGGATGCGCAAAGTGCGGATCATTGCCAGATTGTCCGGCCGGGAGATGTCGTTGATGTGGGCGATGTCCACCAGCCCCCCGTGAGAACGGATGATCTGGCGCAGGGCCATGGACGAGCCCAGGGCGTCGGGATCGGCGCTGATGACGATGAGCCACCGCTCCTGAGGCACGATAAGCCTGGTGAGGCTTTCGAGCTTCTCCGTCAGCATCCTGAAAAAAGACATTCTCTCCTCACTTGAGAGCTATGGGCAATCCCGCGACCACGAGCCGCACGTCGCAGGCCAGGGCGGCCAAACGCTGGTTGAGCGCGCCCTGCGCCCTGGCGAAACGCCGGACCAGGGCCGTGGGCGCAATGGGCCCAAGGCCCACCTCGCAGCTGACCAGCACGCATTCGGGAGAGCCTGGGGCAGCGAATCCGGAAAGGCTCTCGGCCAACTCCTCGCTACGGTGTTCCCCCTGCTCCATGCAGGAGAAAACCCAGAAGTCCAGGCTGTCCACCAGCACGTTCAATCCCTTTGCGTGGGCTTCGGCAAGAGCCCCGGCCAGCTCCAGGCCCGGTTCCATGACAGGAACGGCCGGATCGCGGCGCAAACGGTGCTTCAGTATCTGGTCGCGGAATCCCGCATCCCGGGCCATGCCCATGGCCATGACCACTCCCGGCCCAGGTGCGTCCCGAAAGAGCCCGTAGGCCAGGTCGGACTTGCCGGACTTCTCGCCGCCCAAAACCAGCCGGATCATTTCTGGAGCCTCCAGTCCCGCAACAAAGCGTAGAATGTTTTCAGGCTGTCGCGCAAGTCCGATTCGCTGAAAACCTCAAAGAGGACAGGGGTGTCTGGCCTGATCAGTTCAAAAATCAGACGCAGGGTTTCCGACTGCCCGGGACTCAGTTCGGAAAGTGGCAGATGCTCGTGGCGGTGCTTGACGATGCCCGGGGCGTAGCAGTGGATCAACTCCACACGTTCGGACAGGCCGGGTTGGTCCAGAAGCCAGTGCTGGTCGAAGGCCATCAGGTGCCCCACGTCCAGGCAAATCGGGAGATCAAGAGACGTGATGGACGGCCAGTGGGAGCGCAGGTCCTGGCCCGGTATGTTCTCGATCATGAGGTTCCAGGCCGGGGCGTGTTTGCGCCAGAGGGAAGCAACCCCCGCGAGCAGATCCGGGTCGTCAGGCGGGTGCAGCACCCCTCCCCACGGGGACAGGCTCCCCGGCAACTCCATCAAACGGGCGATGTCCTCCCATACGGCTTGAGCGCCGCTGGACCAGGGCAGATCGATGGGCAGATGAACATGGGCGGACAGGCCAGGAGAGGTGGGGAAGTCTTCGGCTGAGTAGGCCAGGGAGGCGCGGCACTGGTAGAAGAGAAGAGCCACCTGGGCGATGGGCAACTCCCATGCGGCGATGCGCCGGATGTTCTCGGCCAGGGTGGTTGGCCAGAGCCAGCTGGTGGCCGCGAGGGGCCGTATTTCGAGGCTTTTGTTCATTCTTTCACTTGCTAGGGGAGGTTACATTTGGTAGAGAAAACTCGGTTCGCGGCGCTGGACGGTTTTGGCAAAAAAGTGCCTCGGACGAAAGCGTTTTTCGGCGGAGGTTTAGTTCGTGACGCGCTTCCGGAACGCCTTCCATCACGTGTTCAACCCCCTGCATGTGTATTGCCGTCTGAAAGACTTCGGCCTCTCCGGCCGGGTGGCCCATCGGATGTGCAGGGCCTACGAACGCTTCGTTTTCAGACTGCTGCCCTAAGCTGTCTGCCCTCTTCAGAAGGGCACCCGCCCTTCCCAGGATTCCTGCCCCCTCATGAATTTTCCTCTTTGAGAAGCTGGTCGATACTGGTGAGCCTTCTCCTGTGCCCAGTGTTGCCGTTGGAGACGTGCTCAAGCGGTGAGAGCAAGCTCACTCGAACGGGTCCACAAAGGATCTGAGTGGTTATCGGCGAGTTATCGCATGGGTCCGCTTCGCGTCATGCCAGAGGTGTGGGCCGGCCCCATGCTGGTATCCGATCGTGCCAGGGAATGCCAGGCGTGGAGCGGTGAGATGAATGCAGAGAGAGAAATAAGAGACCTTATTTCTTGTACTTGCCCGTCAGCTTGCCCTTGGCCAGGATGTGGCCTTCGACTGCCAGCAGAAACTGCTGTTTGGTGGCGTTCTCAGGCAGATCCAGAGAGGTGTCCAGGGCGAACACCTCGATCATGAAGCGGCGTGTGGCCCCCTGGGGCGGGCATGGGCCGCAGTAGCCCACCTTCCCGGCGGCGCACGACAACTGCAATCCTTCGCCTTTCATCTGCCGGGTCTTGGGCTGGTTTTCCGCCACAGTCACTGTGGCCGCCGCCGGGATGTTGTAGGCCATCCAGAGAGCGGATGGGCGCTTGGGGGCTTCCAGCTCAAACATGAGGACCGCCACGGTCTTGGCCTGGTTGGGAACGCCGGAAATGGCCAGGGCAGGGGAGTGGTCTCCTCCGTCGCAGCTGGCGCTGCGCGGCATTTTGTCACCGTCCTTGAACAGAGGGCTCGAGACCGTGAGCGTTGCGGCCGCGCAGGCCCCGCTCCAGAAGAGCAGGGCCAATGCCGCGAAAAAGAGCGGTTTAGCGCTGCCTCTCATAGCGTCCCATAAGCATGCCGTTCGCTAAAGCGTGGCCTTTGGATTTGGCCAGGAAGTCGGCCTTGGAGGTGCCAGCGGGCAGTTCCAGGGAGCAGTCCAGGGCGAACACCTTGAAAAAGTAGCGATGCGAGCCGGATGGAGGACAAGGGCCCTGGTAACGGGAATTGCCCCAGCTGTTGCGCCCGGTAGCGCCGCCCAGCTTTGCCAAGGCTTCGGGAGTAACTCCCTGGGCCAGTTCGGTGAGTGACGGGGGCAGGTTGAAGGCCAGCCAGTGCACCCAGTCCCCGCCAGGGGCGTCCGGGTCGTCGCAGAGGATGGCCCAGGTCTTGGTGCCTGGCGGCAGGTCGAAAACCATTATACGCGGAGAGAGGTCCTGGCCGTCGCACGTGTGTGCGGCGGGGATCTTCTGCCCTTCGGCAAAAGCGTCGCTGGCCACGGTGATGGGTTCGCTCATGTCCGGCTCCTTAGCGCGCCATGCGCCACGTAAATGCCTGGACCGTATTGGAGAGCAGCATGGCGATGGTCATGGGGCCGATGCCGCCCGGAACCGGCGTGATCGCGGACGCCAGATCCTTGACTGACTCGAAATCCACGTCGCCGCACAGGCCCGTGTCGGTGCGGTTGATGCCCACATCGATGACCACGGCCCCGGGCTTGACCATGTCCCGGGTGACGAAACGGGGCCTGCCGATGGCGGCCACCAGGATGTCGGCCGAGCGGCATTCTCCGGCAAGGTCCGGGGTGCGGGAATGGCAGATGGTCACGGTGGCGTTGGCCATGGAGTCGGACCTGGCCAGGAGCAGCGCCATGGGTTTGCCCACGATGTTGGAACGCCCGATGACCACGGCCTTCTTTCCGGAACAGGAGATGTCGTAGCGCTTGAGGAGCTCCATGACACCGGCCGGCGTGCAGGGCATGAGGCTTGGCAGCCCGATGCAGAGTTTGCCTACATTCACCGGGTGGAAGCCGTCCACATCCTTGGCAGGATCAACCAGGGCCTGGACGGCCAAAAGGTCAAGGTGGCGGGGCAGGGGGGCCTGCACGAGGATGCCGTCGATCCCGTCATCTGCGGAAAGCGAAGTAACGAGCTCATCAAGAGCTTTTTGGGTGATGTCCGCGTCAACGCGGTATGCGCTAGATTTGATGCCCGCCTCGGCGCAGGCCTTTTCCTTGTTGCGAACATAGACTTGCGAGGCAGGGTCGTCGCCCACCAGAACCACCGCCAGATGCGGCGGGCGTCCGTGGATCGGAACCAGACGTGCGACCTCAGCAGCGAGCTGCTGCCTTATTGAGAGAGCGGTGGCCTTCCCGTCGAGGAGCTGCATACGAAATAAACCTCGGAATGAGCTGATTACAGCTCGCCGGCGGGAGGAATCCAGCGAACCGTTTGTGCAAGATAGGATAAATACATGGGTAATGCAAACCGGAAGCAAAAGAAGGCCACTTCACCAGAAATAGACAGAAGGGCGTTCCAGGCCCCTTGATCCGGCCTATACGGGCCATGCGGGTGGGGCGGTCGTTCCTCGGTTTTGAAGGTGTGGATGCGTTTTCGGAAGGTTCGCTTTTTCTAAGCGAGAACGCGGCTTTTAAGCATAAGCTCCAAAAAACGGCCGCGCCTTGGCTGACGCGGCCGTCTCGTTTAAGGGGGCGTTAGCCCATCTGTATTTCAATCTTGCGGGGCTGGGCCTTTTCCGCCTTTGGCAGGTGCAGCTCCAGCACGCCGTTTTTAACCGTGGCTTTTATGCGGGCCTTGTCCACGATGTGCGACAGGGTGAATCCACGGTAGTATTCCCCGTTGCCGAACTCCACGTGGATAAGCTTTTCTCCGTCAGGCGCGGGGTAGTCTGTCCTTCCGGACACTTTGATCTCGTCCTCGTTCAGATCGATTATCAATGATTCCTTGGGAATACCTGGAATGTCCATGTAGATGAAGAACCCCTCGTCGGTTTCCACAATGTCCGTGGCGGGTTTGACCCTGGGCAATCCCTTCTCTTCGGTCTTTACGTTGTTGCTCATGGTGTTCCTCCGCAATCAGGCGATATCGATGGAGATTTTCTTGGGCTTGGAGGCTTCGGACTTGGGCAGCACGACCTCAAGGAGCCCATCCTTCATCTTGGCTGTCACCTTTTCCCTGTCGATGGGAGAGTGGAGGTTCACAAGGCGCTGGAACGCTCCGGTGGGCCTCTCCTGCCGGTAATATTTCCCCTTTGCGGCCTGGCGTTCCCCCTTGATGACAAGGGAGGATTCGGTGAGCGTCAGGTCAAGCTCCGAGATATCCATGCCCGGAATCTCGCAGCGCACGGTGATGCGGTCCTGGTCCTCTGAAATGTTGACAGGCGGATACGCATACGGCCGCTGGGAGATGGACATGGTGGGTGACCAGAAGGCCTCGAAGACCCGGTCAAGCGGGGTCTGTTGTCCAAAAAACGGACTGAAGTCGATGACCATTATGTTGCCCTCCTTGATCATTTTTCGACGTTTACACTAAGCACGCGTTGGAATCGGTCAAGACGGATTTTGGGGAAACTACATCTTTTCACCATCTAGGCCGAAGGGACCAGCGAGTCAACGCGACTCGGGAGCACGCATTGCCTTGACAGGAACGACCGGCTGCTTATCCTAAGCCGTTGATTGCGACCAGCAGGAGGAAAGTATGCCACTGTACGAATACCAATGCGGCACATGCGGGCAGCGTTTCGAGGAACTCGTGAGTGCCACGGCCCAAGCTCCCGCGTGTCCATCGTGCGGCGCTGGCGGCGCCACCCGTATCCTGTCGGCTGTTTGCGGGAGAACGTCGGACAAAGGCACGGCAGACAGTCCCGCGGCAGGTCCATTCCCAACCAACATGGGATGCGGTTCCGGCGGGTTTTCCTGAGCTTCGTAGCACCCGGCCGGTCGGCTGGGAGAGATCATCACACAACAGCAAGCATTCAGAGGTTGAAGCATGTCTGAGAACGTCAAAGGAAAGAAACGCCAGTTCAAGGCGGATATAGTCAAACTCCTCGATATCATAACTCATTCCGTTTATACGAACCGGGAAATATTTCTGCGGGAGCTCATCTCCAACGCATCTGACGCCCTGGAAAAGCTCCGCTTCGAACAGAGCCGGGGTACCGAGGTGTCCGGAGCTGATCTGGCGCTTGAGATCCGAATCACCACCGACAAGGAAAACGGGGTTCTGACCATCTCCGACACGGGCATCGGCATGAGCGAAAAGGAACTGGTGGAGAACATCGGCTCCATCGCCCATTCCGGCTCCGAGAACTTCATCAAGGCTCTGGGCGAGGACGCCTCCAAAGCCAGCTCCATCATCGGGCGTTTCGGCGTGGGCTTTTACTCCGTGTTCATGGCCGCCAGGCAAGTGGTGCTCACCACCAAGTCCGCGATTGCGGACGAGCCTGCCTGGGTGTGGATTTCCGACGGGTTGGGCGGGTACGAACTCATCCAGGCCGAGGGGGAAGTGTCGCGCGGTACTTCCATAGAAATCCACCTCAAGGAAGACGCCACCGAGTTCGCCGATCCCGCCGCCATAAAGGACATCATCAACCGCCACTCGCACTTCATCTCATTCCCCATCCTGGTGGACGGGGAGAGGGTGAACACCGTTTCGGCCATCTGGCGCGAGCCGAAATCATCGGTGACGGCCGAGCAGTACAAGGAGTTCTACTCCTTCCTCACCCACGACCCCGAAGCCCCGATGGAAACCATCCACATGAACGTGGACGCCCCGGTTCAGTTTTCGGCCCTGGTGTTCGTGCCGCAAAAATCTGAGGAGTTCCTGGGCATCCAGAAGCTGGAGAAAGGCCTGGACCTGTATGTGCGCCGAGTGCTCATAGCCAAGGACGCCACGGAACTATTGCCCGAGTACCTCCGCTTCTGCCGGGGCGTGGTGGACACCGAGGATCTGCCCTTGAACCTCTCCCGCGAAACCTTGCAGGAGAACATTGTGCTCAGGCGCATCGCCCAGGTGGTGACCAAGGACATCCTGTCCCGCCTGCGCAAGAAAGCCACCTCCGACCCGGACGGCTACGCCGACCTATGGAAGGAGCACGCCAAGATTTTCAAGCTCGGCTACTCCGACTTCCTTAACCGGGAGGCTTACGCGGAGCTTCTGCGTTT
The DNA here is from genome assembly GCA_016208105.1 of Desulfovibrio sp. Classification (NCBI taxonomy): domain Bacteria; kingdom Pseudomonadati; phylum Thermodesulfobacteriota; class Desulfovibrionia; order Desulfovibrionales; family Desulfovibrionaceae; genus Desulfovibrio; species Desulfovibrio sp. The sequence goes on along the minus strand of JACQYS010000019.1, from coordinate 143,615 downwards.
CGACTCTTCCGCCCTGGAGGGTCCGGGCAAGCTGACCAGCCTTTCTGACTACGTGTCCAGGGCCAGGGACGGGCAAAAGACGGTGTACTACATATCCGGGGCCAGCCGGGATGCGATGGAACTCAACCCGCATCTGGAGATGTTCAAACGCAAGGGACTCGAGGTTCTCTTCCTGTACGAACCCATCGACGAATTCGTGCTGGAATCCATGAATACCTTCAAGGAATTCGGATTCAAGTCCGCTGAGCAGACCCAAGCCAAGGATTTGGCCGGTTTCGAGGATTCGGCCGCCGCGGAACCTGAAGCCGCGGCCCTTACAACGGAAGAGTCCAAGCTCTTCGATGGGCTGCTGGCTCGCATGAAGGAGGTGCTCGGCGAGCGCATCAAAGACGTGCGGGGTTCCGAGCGTCTGAAATCGAGTCCTTCCTGCCTGGTTTCGGCCGACGGCCAGCTGAGCTCGCAGATGCAGCGCATCATGCGCATGATGCAAAAAGACGAGTCAGTTCCGGACAAGATCATGGAAGTGAACCCTGGCCACCCGCTCACCCGCAACCTCATAGCCATTTATGGTGCGGATGCTGCCGATCCGTTCATTGTCCAGGCAACGGAGCAGATGTACGAGTCCGCTCTGCTTCTGGAGGGCTACCTGTCCGACCCGCACAAGATGGTGGGACGCATCAACGCCATTCTGGAGCAGGCCAGCGGTTGGTATGCGGGACTGAAAAAGGGGAATTGAAGACTGGTTGCCAGTACCTGTTGACCGTTTTTATGGCCGGGCTTATTTTCTTCGAGTAGAGTTGGAGAAAAAGCCCGGCTTTTTTTCTTCTCGGTGAGGCTGGACGTTTCTCCGTGTACGAATGCTTTGGAACGCGTTGGCTTGTTGGTTTTTCTGTGACTGTGGTTCAGGATGGCAGGCTGGGTCTGTCCATCTGCAGTAAGCTGAATCCATTTGCAATGAGACTGACACAATGTTCACTCCAGAGGCTGTTCTCGGCGCTTTTCGTTCTCTCGTTTCCACGCTCCTGCGAAGGGAAGTCATTGTCTCCGGCAGTTGCAATCAATGCGGCAATTGCTGTCGCGATCTGTACCTTCAGGCCGATGGAGGGCTTATTGCCAGCCAATGGCACTTCTCTGAACTGTGCCGGGAGAACCCAGACTATTGCCGATTCACGGTGAATGGGGAAGACCCAAATGGTGTGCTGCTTTTTTCTTGCAGCTGGCTTACAGACGGACGATGCCGCGACTATTCGAAACGACTCTCATTTTGCAAAAAATATCCTACAGCAAATACATATTATCTTGGGCATAACCTGTTGCCGAGTTGTGGGTTTCGCTTTGAACTTGTGAAGAGACCTTTGTTCTCAAAACATGGAGCCTGTTAAGGGTGTTCTTGAGTTATGCCGGCAATTGTGCCTGCCTCCCCGCCCTTTTCCTCCCACGGTGTCAACCGGCGTAAAAGTGCAGCCATTAAAGAATCGGCAAACAAACCAACCGATTTCAGCCCGTCCGCTTGACCAGTGCGCCGCCTGGTCGTATCAATAAAGAATCCCAAATAGACCAAACCTTTGGACCATTCATGGAAAAGAAACATCATTTCACGCTTTGGTATGTGATCGCGGCACTCTGGGGCCTGGTCCTCATCCAGGACTTCTACGCCCGTTCCTACGGGCCCAAGACCCTGGCCTATTCCGATTTCTTAAAGGAGCTCAAGGCCGGCCATATCCTGGAGGTTGCCATCGGGCAGGGTTCGCTCCAAGGCAAGATGAAGATCGTCAAGGACGGCCAGGAGAGCGAGCAGCGCTTTGTGGCCCTGCGCGTGGACCCCGAGATTTCGGAGGAGCTCTCCAAGTACAATGTGGACTTTCGCGGACAGCCCGAATCCACCTTCCTGCGCGACATCATGAGCTGGATTCTGCCAGCGCTCATTTTCTTCGGCATCTGGTTCCTGCTCATGCGGAAGTTCAATCCCGGTGATCAGCTTCTGGGGGTGGGGCGTAGCAAGGCCAAAATCGTGGCCGAATCCGAACTCAACACCACCTTCGTCGATGTGGCCGGGTGCGACGAGGCCAAGGAAGAGCTCAAGGAAATCATCGACTTCCTCAAGGAGCCCGAACGGTTTCAGGTTCTGGGCGGGCGCATGCCCAAAGGGGTTCTGCTGGTAGGCCCTCCGGGCACGGGCAAGACTCTTCTGGCCAGGGCCGTGGCGGGAGAAGCCGGAGTGCCGTTCTTTTCCATTTCAGGTTCGGAATTCGTCGAGCTTTTTGTCGGCGTGGGAGCCTCGCGCGTGCGGGAGCTCTTCACCCAGGCGCGGGAAAAGGCCCCGTGCATCATTTTCATCGACGAGTTGGACGCCATCGGCAAGGCCCGGGGCATCGCGGTCATGGGCGGCCACGACGAACGCGAACAGACCCTGAACCAGCTGCTGGTGGAGATGGACGGATTCGACCCGAGGGTGGGCGTGGTGATCATGGCCGCCACCAACCGGCCCGAGACCCTGGATCCCGCGCTTCTGCGGGCCGGGCGCTTCGACCGCCAGGTGCTGGTGGACAAGCCCGATGTGAAGGGCCGGGAGGAAATACTCCTGGTGCACGCCAAGAATGTGAAGCTCTCCCCTGAAGTGGACCTCAAAGTGGTGGCCCAGAAGACCCCGGGATTTTCCGGAGCCGACCTGGCCAACATCATAAACGAGGCCGCGCTGCTGGCGGCCCGGCGGCGAAAGACCGCCGTGGACATGGATGACCTGAACGAAGCGGTGGACCGGGTGATAGCCGGGCTTGAGAAAAAGAACCGGGTGATAAACCCCAAGGAAAAAAAGATCGTGGCCTACCACGAGACCGGGCACGCTTTGGTTGCGGCCTACACCCCCGGCGCGGACAAGGTTCACAAGATATCCATCGTACCGCGCGGCCTGGGCGCCCTAGGCTACACCCAGCAGTTGCCCACCGAGGACCGCTACCTGATGACCAAGCCGGAGCTCCTGGGCAAGATCGACGTACTCCTGGGTGGGCGTGTGGCCGAAGAACTTGCTTTTGGAGAAATATCCACGGGCGCTCACAACGACCTGCAGCGGGCCACGGACATCGCCCGGGCCATGGTGGCCGAGTACGGCATGGGGGAGACCCTGGGGCTTTCCACCTACCCGCGGCAGGCCAGGCCCATGTTCCTGAACCCCGAACAGGCGCCCCTGGTGGGCAAGGAATACAGCGAATCGACAGCGGCCAAGCTCGATGCCGAGGTGAAGGAAATCCTGGAGTCCGCCCGCGGCAGGGTGCGGGGCATCCTTGAGGAGCACAAGGACAAGCTCGACGCTGTGGCCCAAAAATTGTTGAAGACGGAAGTGATGGATTCGTCCGAGTTTGAAGGATTTTTGTGAGGAGAGGGGCCAAAGAAATCAGCATAGATGATGTGGTAAGTACTATCGGAAAATCTCAATGAGAACATAATCTGCAGGCCGTAAGGGGAGTGACTATGTATAGGTTTTCAAAACGGATAATGTTCCGGCCTTTGACAATCGAGGGTTGAATGTATTCCTTGATATGGTCTCGATGGAGAATGACAGTCATTCTTCCCGTTTGACGGCCTTGGTTATTTGGTTCAATAGACGACCGATGATGACAGTTTTCATTCCCACGTTCGAATGATTATCAGATGAAAATACTTTCCAATGTTGCTCTTGCGGTCCTTTCGCTAGTACTTTTTTTCGGTGGCCTTGAATTGTGCGTACGTTTTCTTTCACCTCTCCCCGCCACGTTCAAAGCCAAATTGCCTGATGCCTTTAAGGACATCGCTGTACTGGACGACGAACTAGGCTATAGGCTCGTCTCTCAGCTGTCCAACATCGACCAGCAGAGCAGATTATTTGCCGGGCACGTGGTGTCTATTGCCAAACCTCCGGGTACCTTTCGGATCATCTGCATCGGTGGATCCACTACCTTGGGCGTCTACAACTCAAAGCTAGATTCCTATCCTCCCGTTCTTCAATCCTTGTTCGATTATGCGCTTGCTAATTGCAATAAGAAGGTTGAGATCATTAACGCCGGTATGATGGGATATCATAGTTGGCATACACGTCTGCGAGCTGAAACAGAATTGGATTCTTTGTCTCCGGACATGTACTTACTTATGGATGGGCTCAATGACGTAGTTGCTGCCGCCGCTATTGAAGATATCAATGAGGCCATAAAGCAACGCGAAATCTTCACAAAACTTATTAACACCACCCCAAGGCAAACGTCCATCCTGGCCCAGGTGCTTCACACCTTCGAGCGCCTAGCATTCTATCGTCTTGCCAAGCAGGCAGTTAGCACCCTGATATTGAATGACATCATGGAAAAAAAAATGGAGGCCTTTGGGTTCCGAGGTAACATAGAATCTTTCATCAGAGAGCGCCAAGCTAAGGGCATCGGGGTTACACTGGTTAATTATGGTTGGATTACGCGCGACAAAGCTTCCTCGCAGTCGGAAGCGGCGCGTATCCCTTATGATTTTAATATTCAACTTTACCAGTTTGGACGAAGCTACGTGAGCAGAATAAACAATGAGATTTCCCGTAAGCTCGACGCGCCCCTGGTCGACCTTCAAATTCTCATTGATGCTCTTAGTGATCGCTCTCCTCTACTCTATAGGGTCTTCACTGATGAAATGCATTATACTCCATATTCTGACTTCTTTGTTGCCAGACATATATTCGCTGAATTGCAGACAAACAAATTTCTAGCTGAGTTTCTGAACGACTGCACCCTGCCCGCATCCGACCAAGTGGACGCCCACTTTGCCTTTCGTTTTGCCTGGGGAGAGCACTTCGTTGGCTACGGACGCCCACGAAGTACGGATAAGCCCGTCCTCGCGCGAGACATTGAGACGCAAAATATTGTCATTGGTCACACGGATGAGGATGGTTGGTGCGAATTAACTCCCCACAATTCTGATGAAGAAGGGGTGGTCACTTTGCGCCTAGTTCTGGAGAACACAAACGGGGTGCTGGCATGTTTCCCCAGAATCTTCTCCAACAGAGGGTGGGTCACGGTGGAGGCATTTTTGGAGGGGGCCTGGGTTCCCCTTGCAAATATGGTGAAGTATCAAGACGATGGACAATGGTCGCCTGTCGGGGCTCGCTACGGCTTCTCTGCTGACAAACTTAACCCCAACGATACAACCGTAAGAGTCAGACTTATAGGTAGCGGCGCCCAACTCTTCCAAAAGGACGGGAGCATCTTTTTTAAACAACCACGTTGAGTTCTAGATGTTTACAAGTGTAAATATCTCACGATTTAACAAGGTATGCAGGAACTCTTCTGAGACGTAAGAAGTTGGTGTTGTTGTGGGGGGGGCGTCTGGAGAAATGATAGTTATATGTTCAAGAATAAGCATTCAAGCGTGATTATTCTCTTCGATCAATTGAAAGAATGAGTAATAGGTCTCTCTACTTGAATCTGCTGATGCGAAGGTTCCAGGATAAACAGGGTAACGATATGTTGTGTCTGCTCTACCACCACACAAACGCACACTACGGTACAAAGATGTCAAGCCTTGTGGATTGACCGTCCCGGTCCCAGGGCTCCGATCAGGCATCCAGCTCCGAGTATGGTCACGGCCAGGGGAGCGCCCAGCCACTGGGCCAGGCTTCCGGCCAGGAGCGCGCCGAACGGCGCAACCCCCATGTAGAGCATGGTGTAGAGGGACATCACCCGTCCGCGCATCCCGTCCGGAGCAGCCAGTTGGAGCATGGTGTTGCAGCTGGGCATGAGCACCATAAGGCAAAAGCCCGAAGGGGCGATAAGCGCCACGGCAATCCAGTAGTGCGGCGCCTGGGCGAACAGGACCAGAGCCGCGCCAAGCCCGGCGCAGCCCCACATGGCCAGGCTGCGCAGCCCTTTGGCTTCTCCCCGGCTGGCCATGTACAGCGCACCCGCGATGCTGCCAGCACCCGAGGATGCGGTCAGGTAGCCCAGCCCCTGGGGACCGGCCTTGAACACGTCTCCGGCGAATGCGGGCAAGAGGACAATGCCTGATGCTCCCAACAGGCTGGCCATGGATATGAGCAGCAGGATGGACCTCACCAGGGGGGTACTCCAGGCGTAGCGGATTCCTTCCATCAGGTGCTCGCGCACCCCGGCCTCACGTCGTGCAACTGTGGCTAGTTCAAGGCGCATGGCCAGAAGGCTCGCTATCACAGCGAGAAAGCTTACGGCATTTAAGCCGAAGCACCAGCCTTCACCCACCCAGCCCACGAGTAATCCGGCCAAGGTCGGGCCGACCACCCGGGCCAGATGGAAGATCGAGGAATTGAGCGCGATGGCGTTATGCAGGTCCTCCTTGCCGACCATCTCCACCACGAAGGAATGGCGCGTGGGGATTTCCAATGCGTTCACCAGGCCCAAGAATGCGGCGCACAGCACGATATGCCACACTTCGATATGGCCAGACAGCGTGAGCAGGCAGAGGGCGGTGGCCTGGACCAATGCCAGGGCCTGAGCCCAGACCAGGAGGCTGCGTTTGGGAAAACGGTCGGCCAGCACCCCGCCGAACAGCCCGAAGAGAAGAATCGGGATCATGGCCGCGAACCCAACCACTCCAAGAGCCAGGCTCGACCCGGTAATCCTGTAGACAAGCCATCCTTGCGCAGTGGACTGCATCCAGGTGCCGGTTAAAGAGACGAGCTGGCCGCAGAAGTAGAGCTTGTAGTTGGGGTGCCGCAGGGACCTGAAAAGAGGGGATTTACTCACGGCGGCGGATGCTAGGAGCATGACGGTGGGGCGTCAAGCGTCGACACAATTGGATACTCTTTGGACTAATAGTCTTCAACAGACAGGGATGTCCCTGCAAATTCTGGGGCAAGTAAGCGCAAGCTGGTGAAGGCCATGGCCAAAGCCCGACCGTCTCCTGGTGCGAAGTTGACAGCAGGTGAAGCTTGGGGTTTACCGTTCCAGAGGTCATAGCGCAGAACCAACGTATTATCTCCTGCCTTAACGTCGACATCGAGAAGTACGCTTTTAGCGTTCTGGAGCCAAGGGGCTGCGGGTAAGTTCTCCAGGCGCTTTACAATGGAATCGTTGATAAGCACCGTGAATCCTTGCCCAGGGATTGGGTTGTTTAGTCCCATTTCTAAACGTATGCGTCCAGATTTTGGCACGTTAAAACGAAGTGTTGTTTCTGGCCCGCTTCCCCAACGATAGGAGCCCTCGGGTGTGCTTTCAACCTGAGATAGGTCACGTATGGCAACTGGTAGGTCAAGGAGGAACTCCTCTGGCGGAGTAGGCAAGATGGTCAGTTCCATCTTGCTGAAACTCACTGCGTTGCTCATGGTGTAGAAACTAGGAGTGAGACTAGAGGAGGTCATGGTGCAAGTCACATCCACGGTTCGATATGGGTTGGGTGCGCGTAGAATAATTCGTTTAGGATGTGTTCCGGCCTGGGCCGAAGAGGAGAACACTTCCTGTGCTAGAGCGTCATCAAAGGAACAAGTCACAACCATACTGTTGCCACTTCCTTCCAATGCGTAGTGCAGATCAAGGGTTATATCTGTGGTTGGAACAGGTGTGTCGTTCTGATATCGGACAGTGAAGCTTCCTGGGGTGTCAAAGGCGGAAGGGAAAATCACATGCGCCAAGGGAGATAAGTATATTTGCACGTCCTGGGCCTGCCAGACCTTCTTCAGAAACTCGGGTGCATAGGCCGTAAAACTCGTTTTTGCTGGATATGAGTTCAAGCGGATGCCTGGAGATCTGGCGTAATTCCAACGGTGGATTGTTGAACAAGAGAGTGTGTCAATGCTGTATTCCTTGCCGAAGTCAGTCAGAAGTTGTTGGGCCCTCCGGGCAACCTCAACTGGGTTGTCCGCGTCAGAATAGATGGGGCCACTGGCCACCAGGGCAAGGTTTACATTGGAATCTTTTGGCGTGAGGGAATTGTGGTTAAGATTAAGTGATGAGAACTGGCGAGTGTACCAATTGACAAAGTTGAGCTCAAAAATTTGGTTGAACAAAACAGAATGTGGATTTCCCAACCCGCGTGGCAACTCTAAGGCGATCTTCTTGTTGCATTCCTCATATCCGAAGATTGAAGCTTGTATAGAATAGAGTGCATCGTAGCGTGACAGAAAGATGGTCACAGCAGCGCAAATTGGGATGGCGAGAGCCGCTGCCTTGACAAGAAATTGAATGCGTAAGAGCCATACAAGAGAGTGTGCACAAACCGTCAACAAGCATGGAATGATGAAAGATAGATGCCAAGGTTCATAGAATAATCCGTACTTGGCGAGAATAAGAGCAATAATCGGAAGAAAGATGCTAGAAGCAAGAAAAAAGAACGCAAAACAATTCTTAGAAAAAAGAAGCCCCATGCCCAAACCGAACAATAGCCACCCGGCTATATTTGAAGTCTCGGAGGGGAAGATTGCCATCAATTTGTTCAAATTGGTGATACTTCGTTCCAGGGTCCACAGCATGGAGATGTTCAGGTCAAATCCAGGGAATTTTCCCAGTCTGTAGATGAACATGGGAAGATTTACAGCCATAGACACGCAACTTATCATTAGAAATTGTATGAGGTTAGATCGGATTTGCGACCGCCACGATCCGGGAAGTAGACATCCTACGAGGAACATCTGTGAGCCCACAACAAGCAGCGCGTTGAAGTGGAAGAGTAAAAGTGCCAGATTGAGACAGGTAAGCTTTATCAGATTTTTGCGGCAAGGGGCGCGCAAAAAATCCAGGAGCCAGGAAAGGGAAACGATGGTGAGGCAGACGATGTAAGGATGGGGTCTCACTGTACGCGAAATTTGGATGTGCAGAAAATACCCGGCCAGCAATGCTGCCGCAATAAGTGCGGATTCACGTGAGATCAGGCGTGCCGCAAAGCGATGCAGAAAAAAGACTGCTGCAGTTCCGGCCAGGGCTGGAAAGAAACGGGTTGCGAAATCGGAATGGCCGAAAAGCAGGAGTAACTTGGATAGGTAATAGAAGTATGGGGGGTGCGCATCAGTGGCAAGGGCGCGAATGAGGATGAAGAGCGGGCTTTGCTCCGCTGCCAACAGCACGAGAGCCTCGTCACGCATAAGGGTTGGGGAATCCAGCCAGGCGAAACGCAGTATAAAGCCTATGACAACTATGATCATTAGGATTACTGATTCTCCTGGCACGGGTGAGGCGTTCTCCTCGGCCGGGATAAATATGCTTTTAGCTTTCAAATGAATGATCCCCCAAATAGTAGAGAGGCGGAGTAACTCGCTCGAGTTCAGTTATTTCGTCAACGCATTCCCCAGGTTGACGATGCGTCCCTCCAGCCTCGGAGAAAGGGGGGAGTGGCTGGAGAAGTAGTCGGCCAGGGCGTCGCTTATGGGCATACCGAAGGCGTAAACCCGTTTAGCCTTCTCTTTGAGCATGGCGTATCCATCGCCGCCCTTGAGCAAATAGCCGCTTGAAGCCAGAGGATAGGACTTTTCCGGGCCCACCGGCGAGTAGCCCCCATCCGGGTCCAATATCTCCGCGGTGACGATCCGTTGTCCCACTGGCTTGCGCGGGTCGAAGGAAATTTTAAGTCCCGACAACTGCAGGAACCGCCCGGAGCCCGAGGCCCCGGATTGGGTGGCCAGGCCCACGCTGTATTCCAGCACCTCCAGGAGGTCCTTGCCGGAGAGCTCGAAGGTGGCCACGTTGTCCGTGAAGGGATAGACCGTGAGCAGGTCGCCCAGGCTCACATCCCCGGCCTTAAGCCCGGCTCTCACGGCCCCGCTGTTGATGAACGCGGCCCGAACGCCCTGGCTCTTTGCCGAAAGGCGGACCGCGTCGGCCATGACGTCACCAAGGCCGCACTCTCCATGCCTGCAATCCGCCAGAAGAGGTTCGGTGAGCTTGCCCACGGGCTGGCCCAGGAGAGGCTTCAGCTCTTCCTGCCAGGCCGATACTTTGGCCAGCATGGCCTGGTCCTGCGGTTTCGTGGCGTTGAGGGTGATCGGCGCACCGGCCCAGGCCACGGGAATTCCTTTCGAATCGAAATCCACGGTCAGGTCGCCCAGGTACTTCCCCCAGGCTTCCGCCTGAACGATGAGCACGGGCCTGCCGGAAGGAGAGGACGCCACCACGGGATACGGCCCGGCCGCTTTTGGGTCGGTGTTGGAGAGCAGGCTGTGGCTGTGCCCGCCAACGATGACGTCGATGCCTTCAACATTGGCAGCCAGTTCCCTGTCACGCTGCAAACCCACGTGAGTGAGTGCCACCACGATGTCCGCTCCCTGGGCGGCAACGTCTTTCACAGCCTGGCGCAGCGGTTCGTCCGCTTTCGTGAAAGTCATGTCCGGGCCAGGGTTGGAGAGCTTGGCGATGTCCTCGTTGGCGATACCGATGACCGCGATCTTTCTGCCCCCCATGGTGAAGATGGACCAGGGCTTGAATTTCCCCTTGAGGGACGCCTCGGCCGTGGCGTCTACGTTGGCGGCCAGGACAGGGACGGAAAGGCCCGTAAGGAAAGTGTCCGCCAGCATCTTTGGGCCGTCGTCGAACTCGTGGTTGCCCAAGGTCATGGCCGAATAGCGCAGGGTGTTCATGGCGTCCCGGCTGGGCTTGCCCTTGAGCGCGGTGTAGAAGAGTGTCCCCTGGAACTGGTCGCCCGCGTCGAGCAGGAGCAGGTTGCCGCCTTGCTTGCGGGCCGCTTCCACCGTGGCGGCGATGCGCGGGTAGCCGCCGAAGCACTCTCCCTTGGCGGATTCGTCGGGGGTGCAGGTCTGGCCGAAGCTATTGAACTCGGCGATGCGGGCGTGGATGTCGTTGGTGTGCAGGATGGTCAGGCGGTAAGGCTTGGCCTCGGCGGCCCAGACGTGGGTCGTGAGAAGAGTGGCTGCGGCGAACACCGCAAGCATGCGGACGAATGGCATGTGGCCTCCAGAGCGGATACTGTTTAAAGCGGGCGGTGCTGGTGCACAGGTTCAGGCGACTACTTGGCGCGGGCTGAGTACGTGCCCCCCGCCGCCTCCACTTCCTTGAGCGCGAACGCGGCCATGTCGTCTAACCTGCCTGCCAGCACCTCGGACACCTCCACGCACATGGTCTGGTAGTCGTGCGGTTCGATGCCTATGACCACAGCATCCGGACGTTTGCCGATCAGGTCGCAATAGATAAGGGTGTCCACCAGGTCGGACTGGTGCATGGAATCCTTGAACGCCAAGGACTTGCGAAGCTCATCCCCGGTGCAGCGGTAGATGGTGCCCGGTTCCTGTCCGCCCAGGACCGCGTCCAGCACGATTGCCGTATCGCAGTTGAGAAGGGCATCCATCAGGCGCATGCCGAGCGTCCCTCCGTCCATCAGAGTCACGTTGTCCGAGAACTCGTATTCACTCTCCAGCTTTTCCATGCAACGCACGCCCACGCCTTCGTCGGTGTAGAGAATGTTGCCCACGCCGAGCACCAGAATCCTGCGCTTTTCGTCCATGTCCGCTCCCAGATGAAAGATGCAAAACATCATGCCCGGCAAATCTCCCGGGGGCAAGCCTGGCGGAGGTTTCAAAGAGATTGACTCAACATGACGTCCGTGCTTTATTTGATAGAACGTATAATTAGTTGTGTTACTATATCTATTAATCGATCTATAGTGAAAACAGGAGCCAGGATGCGAGACGACATCTTCCCCCTTCCGTATTGGGTCGAGAACGGGCGCCGAATCCTGTACATAACCTACAAGGGCGATTGCCGCATGGTTCATGTCAGTGGCAAGGATCTGCTTTTCACCACTCACACGATAAGCGATGCGCTCTCCTGTGTGCGGCCCGGAGACATCCTCCAGCTTCTGCCTGGAAAATACTGGCCGCCGATCCTGTTCGATGAAGAATCCGGCAACCCTCCAACCTGCCGGCCGGTGAAAATAAACGAGCTCAAGGGGGTCCCAGAAGTGCCCATCACCATCCGGGGCCTCGGAACCGCAACGGTGCTGAACGGTGGCCTGGGCGGCGTGCCGCACGACTCCATGCTCCCTGAGATGAAACACTTCGCTTTTTTCAAACTCTCGGACTGCGCCTGGATCGAATTCGAGAATTTCTCGGTAGAGAGCTGCTGGCCCACCTTCCTCTATATCGAGAACTCATCCTACATCACCGTTCGCAATGTGGCTGCCGTGGACAGCCGCTATTTGGTGTATGCCCGGGGGCAGGCCACCCACCATATCCTGCTGGAGAGCATCCACTGGCGCCAGGACCCCACTGGGTCCATGTGGCGTGATCTGCTTTGGCTTGATTCAAAGCGTAAGCGCTACTTCTACTACAATGGCGGAATCTTCGGCAGTGTTGGGATATCGGGCAGCGTGGTGCTCCGCAACAATACCATCTGCGATGCTTTCAATGCTGTACGCCTGAAGGCCGACAAGAAGAAGGAGAAATCACAAAACCACAACGTGGAAATTTATGGGAACCGCATGCTGCGTATACGCGACAATCCTGTTGAACCAGAACGCTCGGCCACCAATTGGTGGCTGCATCACAACGCAATCCACAATGCCCATGCCTGGTTCTCCCTGGACGAGGTGGCCGGAGGGTTCTGGTACTATTTCGCCAATACCGGATGGGTAACGGACAAGCCAGGCTCCCAACTGGACCCGAACCGTGGAGGTAAGGTTTACAAATACGACTCGGATGGAGTGATGCCCTCTCGTCCGGTGTTCGCCTTCAACAACAGCTATTCTCTCTATAATTCGCTCATAAAGGACGGGGCGACAACGTTTCTCACCCACCGCAACAACGCGGTGCTGTTCAGAAATTCGCTGCCAGCCTCGGCTTCGCAGGACAGGGAGGCTGGGTGCCCCCTGCCACCAGCTGTGCTCCGGCCTTTCACTGATGGCAACACCGGGGACGAACGTTTCCTGGGAAACGGCTTCATGCCTGGAGGGTGGAACCCAAGGGTCAGCTTCGACTGTGACCTGACCAACATCCCTTGGCCGCCTAAAATCGTGGACAACCATCAGGAAGCCAGGGGGGTGTTCGATCCTGGGGCTGAATTCGTGGATCCAAACAGGGGCGACATGCGTCTGACAGGAGAAACGCCGAGGGGCTGCCCGGTGGACTTTACCCGAGGTGTTGATTGGCCAGGAGCCGAAAACTGGACGTCCGGGCTTGAAACGCCCATGGGGGCATACGGATCAGACGGGAAGCCGATAGTGGGTCCGGCTTTCGTGTTCCTGCAACCGGAAGAGAGTGATGACAGCTATACTGAGATGCCAAGGCTGGTCCGCTTTGAAGAAGACAAATCCGACCTTGTGTTGACCTTTTCCGCACCCCTGGAAAGCAGACAAACGGTGCGGATTCGCGTGAAGGCGGGGAAGGGAAAAGAATGGGTAGAGGCCGCACTTTCGGGACGGGTTCTCCGGGCGAAGCTGCCGGAAGAGATGGTTGGACATCGCATCAAAAGGGTTTGGCTCCCTGACGACCTGAGAGGGGCGAATGGCGAATACGTTACCCTGTGGTCCAGTGTGTACTCAGGGCTCAAATTCTATAAGACCGGCCCGGTGTCCCGCATTGCTCCATCACGGCCAGTCTGCTTCTGCGACTGTGGAGCGGAGGATTGAGGTAGTCTTTGGTGGCCTGTATTTATCGTCATGGTGTGGAGGCGTAATGAGTGACAACATTCTTCTCGACATGCTCAAAAGGATTTCAGACGCCGGCGACTACCTGGACTGGAAGGCTCCTACAGACAAGCAACAGTGGATGAACGAATCCACGCTTCTTGTTGCATGTGACGAAGGGGAAGAACCGCTTTTGCGCTTGAGCGATACTTTAGTCACAGTGGTGGAATCAGGAAAATCAGTGGGACTATTGCAGCATGCCAAGGTGAAGCTCACGCCTGCTGGAAGGGAAATCTTATTGCTGTGTGGCAAGTAAGAATCGTATTCTGGAAATAATAAAGGGGCCGCTCTCGCGGCCCCTCTTCAATGCGAATCAATCCAAGGCTTACAGCACCTTGAAGCTGAGCACCTCGTTGGACTCCGGCTCGATCACGTGCACGCCGCAGGCGATGCAGGGGTCGAAGGAGTGGATGGTGCGCAGGATTTCAACCGGGCGCTTGGGATCGGCGATCGGGGTGCCGACCAGGGCTTCTTCCACCGGGGAGAGCTTGCCGGCCGCGCAGCGGGGCCCAAGGCTCCAGGTGGAGGGCACGACCAACTGGAAGTTGTTGATCTTGCCGCCCTTGATGTCGATCCAGTGGGACAGGGCGCCGCGGGGAGCGTCGACAAAGCCCACGCCCTGAGCGGAGTCGGGCATCTTCCAGTCCTGGTACAGCTTGGTGTCGCCTTTCTTTACGTTGGCGGCCAGCTTCTTGATCCAGCCTTCTATCTCGCCGGCGATGACCGCGGTCTCGATGCCGCGGGCAGCGGTGCGGCCCAGGGTGGAGAACAGGGCTTCCTTGCCAACGCCCAGGTTCTTCAGAACCATGTCCACGGTCTTCACCGTGGCTTTGTGCCCCTTGGCGTAAGCCACCAGGACTTTGGCCAGCGGGCCGGTTTCCATGGGCTCACCCATGTAGCGGGGGGCCTTCATCCAGGAGTAACGGTCCTTGTCCTCCAGGTTGGTGTACTGGGGATCGGTGACGCCCTCGTAGGGGTGCTTGGCTTCGTTGCCCTTGTACCAGGAGTGGGCCACGTGTTCCATGATCTGCTTCTGGTCCACGTCCTTCACACCAGCCAGGTCGCGCTTCATGATGTAGCCGGCAGGCAGGAAGCGGTCGGCCATGCCGTGCTCGCCCTTCTGCGGGAACTCGCCGAAGCAGATGAAGTTGGTGGTGCCGCCGATGCCGCCCCAGTCCTTGTAGTAGGAAGCCACGGCCAGCAGGTCGGGGATGTAGCATTCGTTGATGAACGCGTTCACTTCCTTGAACAGGGTCATGAACTCGGCGATGCGCTCGGGGCGCAGAGCGTCGTAGTTGGTGCAGCCGCCCACCACGGTGAACTGGGTGTGGGGGTTCTTGGCGCCGAAGATGGCCATGGCCCTGGCGGCCTTCACCTGCAGGTGCAGGGCTTCCAGGTAGTGGGCCGTGGCGATCAGGTTCACCTCGGGGGGCAGATAGTAGGCCTGGTGGCCGCCGAGGAAGTAAGCGTTGGTGAAGATGCCCAGCTGGCCGGAATCGACCAGGGCCTTCACCCTGTCCTGAACGGCCTTCAGGTCTTCGGGCTTGGTCTTGCGCTTGGAGATGGAGTTGGCGATCTTGGCGGCGGCGACCGGGTCGGCCTTCAGAGCGCTGGTCACATCCACCCAGTCAAGGGCGTGCAGATGATAGAAGTGCACGATGTGGTCGTGCAGGTACTGGGAAGCCATCACCAGATTGCGCATGATGGTGGCGTTCTCAGGCACGTTCACGCCAACGGCGTTGTCCACCGCGCGGGTGGAGGCCAGGGCGTGCACGTAGGTGCACACGCCGCAGGAGCGCTGGGTGAAGTGTTGGGCGTCGCGGGGATCGCGTCCTTTGAGGATGATTTCCAGGCCGCGGAAGAGCTGCGAGGAGCTCCAGGCATTTTTGATCTTGCCGCCTTCGACCTCGACCACCATGCGCAGGTGACCCTCGATGCGGGTGACGGGGTCGACCACTACCGGGCCGGTGAAGGAGCTCTGGGGCGTTTTCATTATCTGAGGCTTGCTGTCAGCCATGTCTTTCCTCCGTGAGGTGTGCTGCGGTTCGTGCTACGTGCGGACCAGACTAACGGGCGGAATAGAACGGGGACATGGAGTCCCAGAACTTCGGCTCGGAGCACCCGATGCAGGGGTGTCCAGCCTTCACTGGCCAGTTGGTCGAGTTGAAGAGAACCTTGGGACAGTTATTGTAGGTCTCAGGTCCGCGGCAACCGAGCTCATAGAGGCACCAGCCCTTCTTGGCTTCCGGTGAGTCGAAGCTCTTGGCGAATTCGCCCTTGTCGAAGTGGGGCAGACGCTCGCACAGGTCGTGCACCAGCTTGCCGAAGAACACTTTGGGACGCTGCAGAGAGTCGAGCTCGATCTTGTCGCCCTTCAGGAAAGCCACAACCGCGCCCACGAAGTTGATGGGGTTGGGCGGGCAACCGGCGATGTTGATCACGTCCTTGCGGCCCAGGAACTCGCTTACGGACACGGCCTGGGTGGGATTGGGCTTGGCGGCCTGGACGCCGCCGAAGGTGGCGCAGGTGCCCATGGCGATGATGGCCTTGGCCTTGGCGGCGCATTTCTTCAGGTTGTCGGCCATGGTATGTCCGCCAACCATGCCCCAGGTACCGTTTCCGATGGTGGGGATGGCGCCTTCATGCACGAGGACGAAACCGTCAGGGGAATTGATGGCGTCGTTCAAAGCCTTCTCGGCAGCTTCGCCAGCGGCGGCCATGATGGTTTCATGGTAGTCGAGGCTTATGGTGTCGAGGATAAGGGCGTCGATGAAGGGTTCATAGGTGCGCAGCACGGCCTCGGAGCAGCCGGTGCATTCTGCGCCGTGCAAGTAGATGACGCTGGGGCGTTTCTTCGCGGTCAGGGCGGCGGCCACTTCAGCGGCTGCGCCGGGCCCCATACCGAGAGCTGTTGCCACCGCCGCGCAAAACTTCATGAAGTCGCGGCGGGAGACGCCCTTTTCTTCCAAGCGTTTTTCGGCGTCGTCCTTGGCAAGACCAATGGATACGCGCATACGGACCTCCCAAATCGTTACAGGTTGGCTGGGTTGGTTGTTGATAAAGCCTCATTGCAAACCACGTGCGGCTTCCCCCACAGAGGCCGCCCCGGTGTGAATCCAAAGGCATAAAACCTGACTTTCTTAGGCTGGACAGTTCCATAGCATAACCTGAAGTCCTTTTCTAGTGGAAATTGTGACTTGGCGCACAAGTCGTATTTGGACCCAGTGGAACTTGTGGAGTACGGACGTTCAACTCGTCATTTTGTGAGAAAAACAGGGTGAAAAGTCCGTTTTGCGAGGGAAAACCGCAGATAGTGCTATGAAAATAAAAGACGTGCTACTTTGATTGTGAAAAAACGAACGCTAGTAGCGGTCTATTCGAACAGTATCTTTAACATCGACAGGTCGTCGTCTAGGACCTCACGCTCCAAGAGTGACCGGACGTGGGACAACACGCTTCCCAGTTCAAGCCCGGACGAGTTGGCCTGGGAGGCTGCGTAGTCCTTGAATTCCTCGTAGCTCCACATTCCGGCGCTCTTGCGTCGAATTTCGTACGCGCCGTCGGAGAAAACTAGCAGACGAGCTGGTGCGTGCACGGATATCTCAGCTTCCTTGAAGTCCACGCCGGGCATGGCTCCGATGAAGATGCTCTGGCAGCGCAGTTCCTCCACCTCGCCGGATGCCTGGAACAGCAAGGGAGGAGGGTGGCCCGCGCTTGCGAAGCGGATGGACTTTGTCCGTGAATCGTACACGCCATAGAATATGGTGAAGTACAGGTCGTTCTGCTTGGACATGGGAAATACCATGTTCAGTCCGGCCATGACCTGGCTTGGAGAGCCGAAATCCACGCCGGGGAGCGTCTGCGACCTGAGCACGTTGAGCGCCGAGACCGAGAGAAGGGCAGGGCCAACGCCGTGGTCGCACACGTCCAAGAGATAAAAGGCGAAGCGATATTCATCGATAAAATGATACCCGAGGGCGTCGCCTCCAAGCTGGGCCGACGGCTCGAAAAGCCACTGCGTACGTATAGGCCCGTCCTCAATCGGTTTGGGCAGAAGGTTCCGGACATATTGCGCCGCCTGGTCCAGCTGGCGCGCCAGCTCCTGGTATGCCCGGTTTCTTTCCAACAGGCGCGTGTAGCCTTGGGAGTGGTGTCGGATTCTGGCCACCAGCTCTATGCGGTCCGGCAGTTTCACCAGGTAATCGTTGGCTCCAAGGCCAAAGGCCTGGGCCTTGGTTTCGGCCTCTTCCTTGGTTGAAAGCACAACCAGGGGCAGGTCTTTGAGCTTGGGATGCGCCCGGAAATATTTCACCAGGGTCAGCCCATCGATGTCCGGCATGACCAGATCCAAAAGCACCACTGTGGGGTGCGCTTCAAGTGCGGCGGGCAGCGCTTTGGCCGGGTCCTGAACGCTGTGGAAGGCGATGTCGGTTTCCGGGGCGAGCATGCGGCGCACAGCCTCGGCCACCATGGGCTGATCATCAACCAAAAGCACCGTGACCGATGGTTCGGGGCCAGCGGAAGGATCAGTCATGGCGGGGCAGGTGTTTGGCGGCCTGGGAGGCGATGGCCGAGAGCGGGAGGATCAGGTCCGCAGCTCCAAGTTCACGGGCGGCCTTCGGCATGCCGTAGACGGCGCTTGTGCTTTGATCTTGAGCAATGGTGAACCACCCCGCCTTCTTGAGGGTGAGCAGTCCGTGAGCTCCGTCGTTGCCCATGCCGGTGAGCAGGACGGCCACACCAGGTGGAAGTCCTGCTTTGGCCAGACTTTCGAAAAGGGCGTCGATGGAGGGCCGGTAAGGATTGTCCGCCGGTTCCCGCCGGTATTCGAGCGTGTTCACTGAAGACAAGACCATGTGGTCTCCCCCCTTGGCGACAAAGACTTTTCCGGGCTTCAGGCGGTCGCCTGATTCGGCCAGGGACACGGGCAAGGAAGCCTGGGAACCGAGCATGTCGGCCAAGTTCTTGCTGAAGCTCAGATCAAGGTGCTGGACCACGAGCACAGCCGCGGAGAGGGTGTCCGGCAAGGCGGCCAGGAGTTCGGCCACGGCCGTGGGACCTCCTGTGGACGCGCCGATGGCCAGCACCGGAGTATCGGAACGAAAAGGTGAAGGCATCAAGGTCCCCCGATGAGGTCGAAAACGGCGTCCAACAAGGCGTCGTCGCGAAATCCGGATTTCGCCAGGTAATAGTCCGCTCCGGCCTCAAGGCCGGCCATGCGGTCTTCCGGGCGGTCCTTGTAAGAAACGATCATGACTGGCGTACGGGTTAGGGCCGGATCGGCCTTTATTCTCCGGGTGAGCTCGATCCCGGTCATGCGCGGCATGTCGACATCCGTGATGATGAGGTCGAACTCGCCGATGCTTGCCAGGGCGAGGCCTTCCATCCCGTCCACGGCGGTCACGGCCTGGTAGCCGCGCCCGGCCAGGAGCTGGCGTTCCACTTCCCGCACAGTGAGGGAGTCGTCCACAACGAGCACTTTTTTGGGGCCACGTGCCGGTCCTGTGGGTGCGACCGATCCGACCTTGGCCAGGCGGCCTTCGGTCAGCAGGCTTTCCAGCGACCGGGCCAGGTCCGCCTCGTCCAGGATGAGCACCGGCGCTCCATCGTCCAGAATGGATGCGGCGGCCACGTTCGGGACTTTGCCAAGGCGAAGATCCAGCGGATGCACCACCAGATCGCGTTCTCCGAGAAAAGCGTCAACGGCCAGGCCGAAACGGCTGGATTCACCCTGGAGGACGACCACGGGCAACTCCTCGCCAATGGTCGGGGCGGGGGGCTTGCCGAGAATCTGCGATGCCGGCGCCAAGCCGATGTTGGCACCGTCCAGGGTCAGATACTGTCTGCCTTCGATGGAGAGGACTTCATCCGGCCCTGCTGACACAACTCTCCCAATGCGCGCCAGGGGCAGGGCATAGGGTTCGCCAGCCACCTGGACCACGAGAGCCCGAATAACGGAGCAGCTCACCGGCAGGCGCAGGATGAAGACCGTGCCCTTGCCAAGGGAGGATTCGACCCGGACATGTCCCCCCACTCCCTGAACCATGGTTTTTACCGAATCCAGCCCCACTCCCCGGCCGGATACATGGGTAATGGTTTCAGCGGTGGTGAATCCCGGCAGGAAGAGAAAGTCGAAGAGTTCCGCGTCGCTCATGCGCAAGGCCATGTCCGGGGTGGCCAGGCCCTTTTGCACCACGGTCTCGCGCAGTTTCTCCAGGTCGATGCCGCGGCCGTCGTCACCCAGGCGGATTTCCAAAGTTCCGGCCACATGGCGAGCGCCAAGGGTTAAGGTTCCCTGCCCTGGTTTGCCGAGCCTGGTCCGTTCTTCCGGGACTTCCAAACCATGGTCCACGGCGTTGCGGGCCAGATGCATGAGCGGGGCTTCCAGCAGCTCCATGATGTCGCGGTCCACGTGGGTTTTGGCCCCCTCCAGGACGAGGCGGGCATCCTTGCCCAGTTGCTTGGCGATGTCGCGGACCATGCGGGGCAATGGTTTGGCACCTTCGCCAAAGGGGCGCATGCGGCTGCCCAGAACCTGGGTGTACAGCCGGTCCGAGAGTATTTCCATGCGCCGGGTGAGGCCATCCATGGTGCCGAGCACATGCGAGTAAGAGCCGGTCATACCCTTGATAAGCTCCAAAGCGCGATCCACATGAGCCTTGGCTTCGGATTCGGACAGGTTGGAGCGCAGCCAGGCCAGGATGTCCGCAAGATCATGGAAATCCCGTCTGCCGCCCCGCATCCTGGAGAATAGGCGGCCCAGGGCCCCGGCTTCCACCAGGCACTGTCCGGCAAGCCCCATGAGCCTTCCCAGCAGGTCCGCGGAGAGTCTGACCACGGCTTCCTGAGCGTTCTCCTGGGGTGACTGAGCCGGAGTGCCCGCGTGGGGGTGCGGTACGGGCGAGGTCTGGCCCTGTCCCTGGGGAGGAGCGTCCATGAGGCGTGTGAGCTCCTGGGAGAGCATGTCCGCTTCCGCGATCGAAGATTCGAGCAGGGCGGGCATCTCGGTAGGAGGGGCGGAACCAAGCCGGCCGAAAAAATCGTTGGCCTTGAGCAGGGAATCGACATGGGCTGACCCCAACTGGAACTGCCCTTTCTGGACAGCCTGAAACATGTCTTCCATGGCGTGGGCCAGACCCACTGCCTGGTCCAGGTTCACGATGCGGGCCGCGCCTTTGATGGAATGGGCGGCGCGCATGAGTGATTCCAGAAGTTCCGGACGGGCGTCGGTTTCCAGACCCACCAGACCGTCTTCCATGGCCTGGTGGTGGGTTTGGAGCTCCATGGCGAAGAGTTCCAGCAGGGAGAGGTCGGCCAGCTCGGGGCTCACGGTCTAAGACTCCTCAAAAGCGCCCGGCCAAGAAGAGTTTCGTCCATGATGCCGGCGGTCCGTCCCTCCAGAACGGCCATATGTTTTACGAGGCGATACGGGGAGTTGGACACCGTGTCCGGAGGAAGGGTCGCGGTATCAGGGTCATAGCCGCAGGTGCCTTCAGCTTCATCCGTCAAAAGGGAAAAACGCCCTTCGGCCACGGTCACCGTGATGATGCGGGGCCGGGCAGGGGCGGGGTCAGGCTCGGCGCCGGCAAGCACGGCGAGAGAGACGCAAGGCAGGAGTTCGCCGTCAACGTTGATAAGACCCAGAAAAGCACGGGAAGAGAGATACGGAACGGAATGGACGGGACCCAAAGGCATGGCTGACTCGACGATGGGTGCTGGCAATCCGAGCCATTCCTTGCCGGTCCTTACCAGCAGCGCTCCTGCCAGGCGAACCTCGCGGGCCGGTTTCGGGGTGGCGGTTTGTTCAGTCCACTCCAAGAGGGTTTCCGGCTCGACTTCGCGGTCGAAGACAAGGCGGGCAGCCAAAGTGTCTTCGCCACTCATAATAAAGGCTCCTTGGCGCGCTTGGCCCTGTCCGCCAGAAGCGCGGCCTCGCGGGTGTGACCCTTGGCATGGCTCAACAGCTCGAGATGAGTGAGCGATTCATGATGGCCGGGATCGAGATAGATGGCCCGGCGCAACGCCCCTTCGGCTTCCTCGTCGTTGCCCAACGACAGAAGCACCGCGCCTTTGAGGTGGTAGAGCGCGGCATCGGGCCCTGTCTGGGAAAGAGCGCTGTCGATCACGGCCAATGCTTCCTCCCGGCAGCCTGCGTCGGCCAGCTCCCTGGCTTTCTGCAGCGAACCGGGAGCTGCTTCAAACACGCTCGGGGAAGGGGATGGCGTCCGGGGTCTTGCGGCCGGAACGATATCACGGGCTGAAGGTGGCGGCGGCGCGGCGGAACAGGACACGGTTCGGGGATAGGGAACCAGCCCCAGGTCCATGAATGGGCAGGCCTCGGCGGGAGTGGTGAAAAACGCCCCGCTCGGTTCGAGGAGTCTGGTCAGGGTTCTGGCCAGACGGACCCGGGCTGCGGACGCCAGATAAATGAGCAGATGGCGGCAGAAGATCACAGGATAGGGAGGCTCGTCAGCCAGGAAGGTGTCATCCAGCACGTCGGCCTCGAGAAAGCGGATGCGGGAAAGAATCTCCGGCGCCAAAACGGCGTCCTGCCCGTGGGATTTCAAGTAGGGACCGAATGGAGAATGACCGTTACGGACACTGGCCGGTCCGAATCGTCCGGCGCGCGCCCTTGCCAGGGCGGTGGGGTTTGCGTCCACCGCGTCGATAACAAACTGTTCAGGGGCGAGTCCTGCGGTAACAAGACTGAGCGCGATGGACGCGGGTTCTTCCCCTGCCGCGCAGGGAACACACAAAACCCGCAACGGGAGCTTGAGCGACAAGGCTATGCGGGTCAACCCGGCAAAGGCTTCAGGGTCGCGGAAGAGCCAGCTCTCCTGGACGATGGCGTCTCCGGCCAAAAGACGGCGCTCCTTCGGGGAGGCGGCCAGAATATCCAGGTAGGGCTCCGGCGCCTCCAGAGAGAGCCTGCCTAAAGCCCGGTCCATGGCGCGGCCAAGGTTGTCCGCTCCCACAGCCTTGAGGTCGAGCCCGGCCAGGCCGGCGGCGCGCTCGAGGGCGTTCATGCGGCCTCCAGCGCTGCTTTCAAGCTCTCAATCAGGTCAGAAGGAATAATTTTTTCGATTTCGATTACTTGCACCAACTCATCACCGGCGGTGGCCACCCCGAGGACATACGGCGCTGAGGGGGCTCCTGGCGGGGTGATGGAGTCGGGATCAAGCTCCATGGCCTTGAGGACCCGTTCGGCCATCAGCCCCAGCATGAGGCCCGGTGCGGCCTGAACAATCATGATGCGGGTGGAGGTCCACGGTCTGGAAGCTTTTCCGGTAAAAAGAAGGGACATGTCCGCCACTGGGAGGCTTTTTCCCCTGTGATTCATGAGCCCAGCCAGGTAGTCGGGCGCACCGGGCAACAGGTTCAAGGCCACAAGGGGAGTAATTTCGTCCACGGAACGCGCGGGCAGGGCGAAGCGGGTCCCTGAGGCCTTGAATGTCACGAAGAGCACTTATGCCCCCAGATCGAAACGGACGAGAATTTCCTTGAGCCCCGCGGCTGTCTGGGTCAATTCCTCGGCCGCATGCCTGAATTCCGCCAGGGAGTCTCGCGTTTGGCCGGCGCTGTCAGCCAGCTGGGAGATGACCACGCTGATCTGGTCCGCCCCTTCCGCCTGAAGTCTCATGCCTTCGCTGACGGTTGAGAACCGGGGGGTAAGCTCTTCGCCCGCTTCGATGATGCGCCCGAGTTTGGCGTTGACGGTCCGCGACGTGTCGGAGGTCTGGTCGGCCAGGGATTTGAAGCCTTCCATGGCCGAGGTCCCTGCCTGAACCGAGGTTTGCATATCGCGGATGGTGCGTTCGATATCCAGGGCCGCGGATGCTGTCTGGTCGGCCAGACGGCGGATTTCGCGAGCGACAACGGCGAAGCCGGGACCGAATTCCCCTGCCTTTTCGGCCTCTATGGCGGCATTTAAGGAGAGCAGGTTGGTCTGTGCGGCCACCTTGGTGATGGTGGAGAGAAGCTGGCCGATTCCGGAGGCCTTTTCGCGGATGAGCGTCAGCTTGGCGGTCATCTCGCGGCTGGAATCAGAGAGGTCGTCCATGGCCTGGCCCATTCTGGCCAAACTTTCGCGCCCTTCCACAGCCAGGGTTGAAGATCTGTTGGCCACGCCGAGCACTTCGGCCATGGTGTCGGCCAGTCCGCCCGCCGTGGCCGAGATTTCCTTGCTGGTGGCACCGACTTCCACGGTGGAAGCGGCCTGCTGGGTGGCGGAGGCTTCGATCTGGCGGGCCGTGGACGCGATGCGTCCAGCCGAGGACTGCAACTGCGTGCCGGTGGAGTGTACCGCCGTGAGCAATTCCTCCAGGCCATGGATCATGACGGCCACGGCGGAGAAGAGCTGGTTGGTCTCGGAGCGCGAGCGGCTGTGGGCCTGAAGCCTCTCACGGGTGCAACTGCCCGATGGGCAGGCCTGTTCCAGAAGTTTCGAGGCTTCTCCCACCTTGCCTTCGGCAATGGTGGTGGCTATGCGGGCAACCCGGCTCAAGGGCCTGGTTATGGAGGTGGCGATGGTCCAGGCCAGGAATGCGGAGCCGATGACCGAAGCCAAGCTTATTGCAAGAATACAGGCCATTCGTGTTTTGAGTGCGGAGCCCCTCTCCTTGAGCAGGTCGACGAAGAGAGGATAACTCTGGTCCCAGAGGGAAGCCCCGGTGTCCCGCGCCTCCTGTCCGGCTTTGAGAAAAGACTCCAAGGTGACGGTTGAGTCTTTGTGACTTACGGCCTTGGCCATCCTGAGGAAGGTCCGGGAAGCCTCCGCGTAGGCCTGTACGGCCTTGGGGAGCATGGCCAGACGGTCGCCTCCGATGGCTCGCTGCGCTTTGCCGAGCTTGTCGAGGATGCGGTCCACCACGGACTGTTCCCAGGCCGCCCCGATCTGTTCCATCTTGACCCGTTCGACTTCTCCCCCGGGCAGTTTGGAAAGGGCCATGAACCCCGAGGTGTAGAGCATGCCCAGCCGTTCTTGGGCCCGGGGGATATCGAAAACCAGAAGGTACATCAGGTAATAGGTGGCCAGTTCGGGGTCGAGAACAAGTTGGGCGGAATCCGCAATATAGTCGCGCAGCTCGCCGAGCAGATTCTGAAATTTCAAATGCAGGGCAACGGCCGCTTCCGGCGTGGTCGGCTTTTGCTCAGACATGTCCTGGAGGGTTTTGAGGAAAACATGGGGTTCCAAATAGGCGAGGCCCTGGCGGTCCAATTTGTCCGGGGTAAGGCCCAAAACCACCGCATCGCCTATGAGCCGGTTGAACAGGAGGGTCCAGCGCTCCCTGGTGGATGCCTCGAGTTGGGAAAGCTGCTGGTCGACATTCTGACCGGACATTCGCGCCAGAACCAGGCGAAGATGTTCAGCCACGGATTCGGTCACGTCCTCCAGCGGATCAACGGCCGCAATGCCCTTGATCTCAATCATGGTGAGCTTGATGTCCTTGGACATCTGCCCCAGCAGCAGAAACAACAGCAGGCCTATGGGAACAAGGAAGGTCATGCCGCAGAAGGCGAGCTTGGAAATCAGCTTGAGGTCGCGCCACCAGGCGATCATGAGTCGCCGTCCTTTGTTTGTGGTTCATTGCGGGCGTGCGTTGTGCTTGCTGCCTGGCTGATCTGTGTTGCCAGGGAGGAAAGCTCCGCGAGTGTGGAGCTGATGGACGAGGCCAGAACCTGGGCTTTCTCCAAATCGGGGGGAACGCCTTTGGCGTGGGAATCGGCTTCAGCAATTCGTGCGGAGATAAGGTTGAGAGCCTTGCCGGCCTCTCCCAGGGAGGCTTTGGCTTCAAGGAGTTTGCGTTCCCCGTTTCCTGTCTCCCTGGAGAAGCTCTCCATCTCCATGACTTCCGCGGCCACGGCTTGACTCATGCGCGCCACCAGACGCTCGATGTCCTCCGCACCGATGGCGGCCGTATCCGCCAGACGGCGGACCTCACGGGCCACCACAGAGAAACCGCGGCCGTGCTCTCCGGCCTTTTCAGCTTCTATCGAGGCGTTGAGCGAGAGCAGGTTGGTCTGCTCCGCGATGGCCGACATGCCCGCCACCAGGGTCTGGGCCTGTTCGGCTGTTCCGGAGATGACGGCGAGCTTGGCCGATGCGCTGGCAGAGCCCGCAAGAATCCTTTCCATGGCACTGGCCAGGCTCTGCAGGGATTCCCCGCAGGAAAGAAGTATCGCGCGAGCATGATCCACGGGGTCGGCTGCATCGCGCGTGCCCCGTATGGTGCTCTCCGCCTTGGCCGTGGCAGCCATGAGAAATGCCCCCATCTCGTAAGCGGTGTCAGCTGACCGGCGGGCCGTGTCCGACAAGGTATCGGTCATGGCCACGAAGTCATCGCCATGTGTCCTGGGGGGCTCCTGCCGGGGCAAGGATGGGGCGTCCGCGGACTTTTGCTCGCTCCTGTGCTCCTCACGAGCAGGCAGCAGAGGTGCCAGGAGCCAGCCAAGCACGCCTGCGAGTACTGAGGCGACAACCAGTGAGACCAGGGGCATGGAACCATCGGTGGCCAAGCTGAAGAGTTCTTGCAGCCCGGCTGAGAAGAGAGCCGCGGCGACACACAAAAGAGAGAGCGCCTTGCCTGGAGTACTGAACATGTCCATAAGTTACCCCGCATCCAATCCTTACGCAACTGACGGATAGTTGAAGAAGGACGGAAAAAAGGGTATCTTTTAAGTTCATCATGGAAGTTCAAGCTGTTTCAGCATGCCTGGCTCCGCTCGAAAGGGATACTTTTGAGCAGATTCAGATGCAACATTCTCTTCTCTGCCGCCATTTTATTTCCCAAGCCTTGGATGCCATACCGGTGGTGCTTGTGGTTTTGAACCGTCGCCGGCAGATTGTTCTGGCCAATGCGCAAGCCTTGGCGGCCACCCGGCGGGACATGGATCATATTCTCGGCAAACGTCCCGGTGAAGCCTTCGGCTGCGTCCACGCCGGCCAGGAGCCGGGGGGATGCGGTTCCACCGAGTTCTGTTCCAAATGCGGCGCCATCCGTTCCATCATCATGGGACTGGAGGGAGTTAAAAACGTCCAAGAGTGCAACCTGCTGCGCCGGGGAATGAAGGGGATCGAAGCGTTGGACCTGCAGGTAAGCTCTTCCCCAATCGAGGTGGAGGGGCACCAGTACACGCTTTTTTGCATTCAGGATCAGAGCGACATGAAACGCCGCCGGACCTTGGAGCGTCTTTTCTTCCACGATATTCTCAATACGGTGGGGGGGCTGCGCGGGCTCTCTGGCATTTTGTGCCTGGAGGTGCCCGACAAGCTCAAACCGGACGCGGAATTCATAAACTCCACCTTGGCTCACCTGGTGGACGAGTTGCAGGGGCAGAGGGACCTGCTTGCCGCCGAAAACAATGAGCTCACCCCGGTGTTCGTCCCACTGCAAAGCCTCGAAGTTCTCGGCGTGGTGGCCAGAATGGGTGCCAGTCTGGCACAGTCCGAGAGCAAGAGCGTAAGTGTCCTGCCGCACAGCCGGGATGTTGAGTTCGTAAGCGACTACGCTCTGGTCAAGCGGGTTCTCGTAAACATGGTCAAAAATGCCCTGGAGGCCTCGAACTCCGGCGAAGGGGTGCAGTTGTCGTGCAGCCCGGATGGAACCGAGGTGGTCTTTCAGGTACGAAATTCTGCCGTGATGGAGGATGACGTACGCTTGCGGATCTTCAAGCGGAACTTCTCCACCAAAGGCTCCGGCCGGGGCCTGGGCACTTACGGGATGAAGCTTTTAAGCGAGCGCTACCTCGAAGGCGAAGTGAGCTTCACAACACGCCAGCCCGAGGGAACGGTCTTTACTCTGCGCCTGCCACTCCTTCCGGGACGGGCTGACTCCTCTGGGCTGGGAGCTCCATAGCACCCGTGATCCGCCGCCTGACCCTGACCGATTTCATGGCCCATGCCGCAACCACGCTGGAACTGGCGCCGGGCCTCAATGTGCTGTGCGGGCCCAACAACACGGGAAAGTCCGCTGTGGTGGAAGCCCTTCGTTGCCTGGCCAATAATCCCACTCCGCGTCATTACATCCGCCATGGAGCCGTCGAGGCCCGGGTTGAGGCACTGCTGGACGACGGATGGAGGGTCGTATGGGTGCGCCGCAAGGCTTACGCCCTCTACGAGGTGTACCCCCCCGGAGCCAAAGAACCCACAGTGTACGCCAAGCTTGGCCGAGGAACCGTTCCTGATGAGGTCGCCAGCCTTTTAAAGCTTGGTCCTGTTGGGGCCGACAAAGGCGACGAGGTGGACGTGCACCTGGGCGACCAGCGTCACCCGATTTTTCTTTTGGACAAACCCGGTTCCCTGTTGGCGGACTTCTTGGCCTCGTCCACGGAGAGCGCCCACCTTATGGCCATGCAGGACCTTTTGCGGGAACGGTCACGCCGGGCCAAGATTGATGCGCGCAAGCTCGAAGACGAGACGGCCCGTGTACGGGCTGGCCTTGACCGACTGGTGGGGCTACCGGATGTATCGCTCTCTTTGGATAGGTTGAGGACAGATGGACGGGCAATTCGTGAGACCATTGCGAGAGTCCCTGCACTCGAAAACACCATGGAGCGGATGCAAACGGTTGTGTCCAAAACCGCTTCGCTTGAGGCGCGCACAGGCCGATTGCGTAAGCTGACGCCACCGCCTGTCCCCGCGCCTGCTGCGGAACTGGCCGAGACCCTTCGTTCCATGGACGTTCTTGGGCGAAAGCGTGATGCCGTACAGGCCGGGCTGGAACTTCTGGCCCCTCTTGCCCCGCCTCCTGATGTCGTTTCAACGATTGATCTTGCCGCAACAGTTGTGCTGACAGGGGAGTTGCGCTCACGCACAGCCAAGGCCAAGGCTAGGCTTGAGGCATTCGCCTCATTAAGCCCGGCTCCTATAACTGCCGATCCTGCTCCGTTGGCGGAGCTGCTTGGATCCCTTGAGTCTGTCCGCGCGCGTGTGGCCAACGGGAAAGAGTGGCTCAATAAGCGGGAGCAGGACCTCGCGCTTCTGGCCGAGACCATTTCCATCCGACTAAAAGAGGCTGAGGAATGCCCACTATGCGGGGCCGGGCTCGATGCCGAACGATTCCTCAAAAAGGCTGGGAACCGTGGAACTCCCTAGGCTCGCTGGCAAGGGCCTTTTCGTCATTGCGGACCCGCATGTGGCGGCCACGCCTCCGGGACAGCGCCTGGAAGGCTATCGTGAACAGATACTTGGCAAACTCTCTGCGTGCTTGAATAGAGCGCGTGAACTTGAGTGCCATCCCGTCATCGCGGGCGATCTATTCCACTGGCCCAGGGAGAATCCCAACGGTCTGGTGGTCGAGCTCATCGAGCTGCTCAGGCCGCATAGGCCTTCCGTGTTGGTGGGCAACCACGACAAGTACCTGGCCCGGTTCACCCGGGACGTGTCCATGGCCGTGCTGGACGCCGCCGGTGCGATCCGCCTCATGGCGGAACCGTGCCCTTCCTTCTGGCTGGACACTCCGGCCGGAGCCGTTCTGGTGGGCGGTTCACCGGACGGGACCCCTCTTCCTCGCCAGGTGGATCGCGACGGCGCAGTGGCCACCGTGTGGTTCACCCACCACTCCATAACATTTCCGGATTTTCAGGATCGTGTGGTTTCCCCGCGGGAAATCCCAGGTCTGGATTGGGTAATCAACGGCCACATCCATCGTCCGCAGCCCATGGTGGTCACGGGCGCTACGCGCTGGTGCAATCCCGGAAACATCACCAGACTCACTTTTTCCAAGCGCAGCAAGGAGCGTGTCCCGGCCGCGTCAGTATGGCGTCCAGGCGCGCTGGAACTGGAGTGTTGGCCTGTTCCCGCGTTGGCATTTGAAATGGTCTTCCCGGACCAGCCCTTTCCGCCTGAAACCGTTGCAGGCGAAAAGAAGTCCCTTTTTTTGAAGGGATTGGAACGGCTTGCCTGGCGGCGCACGCAAGAGGCCCTCGGGCTCAAGGATTTTCTTTCGGCCAATCTGAACCCGGAACACCCCGAAGCCGGGCTGATATGGGAACTTTACAAGGAGGTGGCCGGTGGCAAGAACCACATCTGAAGGCCCTGACGGGGCTCTGGAGCGCGAACTCGGCCAGCTCAAGGGTGAATACGAGAAACTGCGCGAGGAGCAGGTGCGCGCGGAACAGACCCTGGCCCACCTGCAGGCGGAGATGAAGGCCCTGGAGGAAAAGGCGCTGGCCGAGTATGGCACGTCCGACCCGGCTGAACTGCGCGCCAAGCTCCAGACCATGCGCGCCGAGAACGAGCGGCTTGTGAGCGGATACCGTGAACACATAGCCTCTGTCCGCCAGGGGCTTAAGTCCCTTGAGCAGGATTCGGCTGAGGACGCCGGGTAGCCCATGTGCCTCTGCTTTAGCCGATTAAGACGCATGCTGGGTACAAGCCCTGCGCCCGTCTACGCTGTCAGGCCTGTGCGCCATCCGGGGCGAAATGAACGTTCTTGAACCAGACGATTCCCCTCTCTCGGCCACCCTTGATGAACTACTGGCCGAGGTCGACGGCCTGGAGCGACGGGCCGGCCGCCTGGAAGGACTGGCCGAAGCGCTGGTCAAGGAGCATCAGCGGGTCCGGCAGGAGCTGTTGTCGGTCAAGGATTTTCTGGACATGGCGCCTAGGGCCCAGGCCCGGCTGGAAGAGCTCTCCAGGGAGTTGTTCGGCGAACTGATGGAAGAAGTGGAGTCGAATCTCACCCATGCCGTGCGAGAAATCCTGGGGCAGGACCGCACGGTGGTCAGCCGCAGGGAAATAAAACAGGGCAAGTTCCATATCACCCTGGAGATAGAGCATCAGGGTCAGACCGAGGACATCCTGCATGGGCAGGGGGGCTCCGTGTGCAACATCCTCTCGGTGGGACTTCGGCTCATTGGCCTTGCCCAGTTGGACCCGAACGAGCACCGGCGTTTTTTGGTGCTCGACGAGCAGGACTGCTGGCTCCGCCCTGAACTGGTTCCCACATTCGCTAGGCTCATCGCCAGCATAGGGGACAAGCTTGGCCTTCAGGTGCTCTACATAAGCCACCATCCCGTGGACGCCTTCTACGGCCACGCGGGCAGGGTGTTCCAGCTCGCTGCGAGCCGGGAGAGCGGGGTGAAGGTGTCGGTGCTGAGCGCCAGGGAAGATTTCAGACCCCAGGCTGCGGGAGAACCGAGCCCTGATGATCCGGCCGAGGAAAGCTAGACCCAGAGTCCACGATTGCGACGGCGCTCCTTCAGGTCGTCTAAAACCGCCTCGGGCACGGCCAGCTTGCCCTTGCCCACGCCAATCCGGATTCCCGGCTTGATGGCCCCGTGGAAATCCGACCCGCCGCACACTCCGAGATCAAGTCGCCGGGCCAATTCAAGGTACTCACGGGTTTTTATCTGGGAGTGGTCGGTGTAGTAGGCCTCGATGGCGTTCACTCCGAGCCCGGCGTAACGCTGCAACAGGTTCTCCATGGACCGGCCGTTTTCTCCAAGCAGATAGGGGTGGGCCAGAGCCACCGTTGCTCCTTCGGCCTTGAGCACGTCCACCGCCGTGGCCAGAGACAGCTCGCGTTTGGGAGCGAAGGCCCGGCCGTGGCGCCCCAGGTATTGTTTGAAGGCCGCGTCGAAATCGCGCACGATGCCGCGCTCCACAAGTATCTGCGCGATATGGGGCCTGCCCACGGTCCCTTGGGCCAGCTCCAGCACCTCATCGTATTCGATGGGAATGCCCAGATGGGTGAGCTTTTCCACGATGAGCTTGTTGCGGTCGTCGCGGCTCTCCCGAAGCGAGGCCAGAGCAGTCTCAAGTTCCTTTGCGCCCGGGCGGACCCACAGCCCCAGGATGTGCAGCTCCCGGCCGCTGTCCACCACGGACAACTCGCATCCGGGGATCACCTCTATGCCGAGTTCCAGCCCGGTCTGTGTGGCCTCCTCCAGTCCGTCCAGCGTGTCATGGTCGGTAAGGGCCACGGCGGCGAGTCCGGCCTGGGCGGCCAGGCGAACCACCTCGGCCGGAGAGAGCTGTCCGTCCGAGGCGTTGGAATGGGTATGGAGGTCCACGCTGGGCATGTTCTTACACGGTATGGGCTATTGGCCCAAGCGTCAACGCAAGCCTTGAGAGTGGGGGAAAGCTCGAGTATAGACGGGCGAACAAATCGGAGGCCATATGCCCATTGCTTCGGAACTTCTGGAAATTCTAGCCTGCCCCAAGTGCAAGGGCGACATATCCTTAACCCCCCAGGCAGACGGTCTCACCTGCGCCAAATGCGCGGTGGTCTATCCTATCCGGGAGGATATACCCATAATGCTCATCGAGGAAGCGGTGGAACTCGCCCGCTGGGAAAAAGGGGAACGCCAGGCCAAGCCGTAAGCCTTGACACGGGCCTCTCAATGGTTACGTACCCTGAACGCCGTGTGATAAGGCGTGCGAAGAGGTGTTACCGGATGGCCAAACTCAATTGGAACCCGTGGATGGGGCTGGCTGACATGAAGGCCGAGTTGGAACGGGTCATGTCGCAGGCGGCCCGGCGTGGCCGCGCTCCGAGCGCCGTGTCCGAGAAGGCATATTTCTGGGCTCCTTCGGCGGATGTGCTGGAAACCTCTGATGCGTTCGTTATCACCGTGGAACTTCCGGGCGTCGAACGCGACGAGGTCGCTGTCGAGGTGAAGGCCAGGGCCCTGTGGGTCTACGGCGAAAGGCGCTTCGTGAAGGTTTGCGACGGAGAGGGCGTGTACCACTCCCTGGAGCGCTCCTACGGTCCATTTGCCCGTCGCTTCACCTTGCCCAAGGGCGTGGACAGGTCAGGTGTGAGCGCTGTGTTCAAGAACGGCCTGCTGGAGATCACCATGCCCAAGGAACACCACGAAACGCGCTGCCGGCGCATCCAGATTCTCTAACACCCCATTGAATTCACACTTCCCTACGGAGGTATTCTGATGACCAGTCAGATCAAGACAGGCCTTCTACTTGGCCTTCTAACCGCTTTGCTCATACTTTTAGGCCAGGCCATGGGCGGCAAGTCCGGCCTGGTGATCGCCCTGGTGTTCGCCGTGGTCATGAATGTCGGCAGCTACTGGTTTTCCGACAGAATCGTGCTCTCCATGTACCGGGCTCAACAGCTCTCCGAAGAGGACGCTCCGGGCCTGTTCGACCTGGTGGGGCAGCTGTCCCGCAATGCCGGACTGCCCATGCCCAAGATTTACCTGATTCCCCAGGAGCAGCCCAACGCCTTCGCTACGGGGCGCAACCCGGCCAATGCGGCCGTGGCGGTGACCGAAGGGCTCTTGCGCTTGGTCTCGCCCGACGAATTGGCCGGAGTGCTGGCCCATGAGATGGCCCATATAAAAAACCGGGACATTCTGGTGCAGACCATCGCCGCAGTGGTGGGCGGGGCCATCACCGGTATCGCCAATATGCTCCAGTGGGGCGCCATCTTCGGCATGGGCCGCGGCGACAGTGAGGAAGGCGGCGGGGGTGGCGCCTTTGGAGCCATCCTCATGGCCATTGTGGCCCCCATCGCGGCCATGCTCATCCAGATGGCCATTTCGCGCTCACGCGAGTACCTGGCCGACGAAACCGGAGCCAGGCTGGCGGGTAACCCGCTTCCTCTGGCCGGGGCGCTGAAAAAGCTCGACGACTACGCCCACAACGTGCCCATGCAGGGTGCGAATCCGGCCACGGAAAACATGTTCATCATTAGCCCCTTGAGCGGCGGTGGCGTGACCAGCCTGTTCTCCACCCATCCCCCTACTGAGGAGAGGATACGCAGACTGAGGGCCATGGCTGGGAGATAGTTTCAGCAAGAATGAAGAACCAGACAGGGCTCCGCCCTGCACCCGCCAGGGGCGATGATCGCCCCTGGACCCCGCGATAAAAAAGGCGGCCCATTTGGGCCGCCTTTTTGTTGGAATGGCCGGCGGGGATCAGAGATTCAGGAAATAATCGCTGCCGCAGACGGGGCAGCATGTCTCCTTGCTAGCCAGAAATCCGCAAGAGGAACATTTCTTTTCAGGCTTCGGCAACGCGGGATTATGCTCGCCGCACATGCGGCAGTGGGTGAAGTCCGGGTCGTTGGAAGCGTTGCACTTGGGGCAGGTCCATTCCTTGCTCTCGCTCGACATCGCATACCTCCGGTTGGGCTCGAATGTTTTGGGAACTATACGACAGGAACAGCCCGGCAACAACCAGGGGCGAGGAAAAAAATGTCGGCAACTCCCTTGGGAGTTGCCGACATTGAGAGAGTGTGGTGAGTGAGGGTTATCCCCCTGCGCCAGCCATGCTGACAACCTGCTTCACCCTGCGCAAACCAGTGCTCTTGATCCTGATCTGCTCCTGACGCCACAATTCCTGCAGGTAGCTCCATACCATGTCCAGGGGCATGTGCGAACGAAGGTATTCCTCGCACTTGGAGAAGCTGTAGTGATGGGCGATCGCTCCGCTCACCACGGCGTTCTTCCAGTTTCTGGCGCTCATCAGCGAGTTCAGGGTCACTTCGTACGAACCGGTCGCTGCGATCGTTTTATCCGTCGGTAGGGGCAGCATGGACTCCATGAGCCTACGGTCGTAGACGACACAGTTGGTGCTGGAGAAGCCCGGATAGAAATAGGGAGCCGGACCGCTGCGCAGCCAGGCCTCCACGAAACCTTCCCCCACTACCTTCTCCCACATCCAGCGGTGGTAGACCCAGTTTTCCTCGACCACGTCGCCCTCGAACATAACCCTTTCCGCGGCATGGTTGGCCTTGAGGAAACGGTTCAGGGCAAAGCGTCCCGGAGGACTTACCGGACTAAGCGCGCTGACGATGGGGATGTCTTCGCGCACCCGGTGGACCCTGTAGGCCTCCAGCAGATGCTCCAGCCACAGTGGCGTAACGAACACATCTTCATCCAGCTTGATGATAACGTCGTCCATATGGCGGATGAGAATCTCGTTCTGAACGGCGTTTACCGCGGGAACGAGCCCCCTGGGGGAGCAATGTATTACCTCCACGTTTTCATGGGTGTGCATGAACCGGTGTAAAATCGCGGCGTGGTCGGGGCTTACGGCGTTGGCTATGATGTAGATTTTCTTGAATCGTCCCAGTGTGGTGAAGCGGTCCAGACTGCGCAGGCAGAGGAGGATGCAGTCGAGCCGGTGCGAGGTAAGCAGCAACAGGACCGGGCGAATATGGTCGCGGTTTGGCCGCAGTGGTATTATCTTGTTCATGTTTCAGCCTATCCTTGGCCGTAAGTTGCAATCCAGCTGACTCCGCTGTTCTTATCGGATCAACAGGGGGAGACTTTAGGGGCGGCATGAAATATTTTTCCACTCGAGAAGAAAACCTTTGGGCGAAGCGAGCTCACGCGTCTTGACAGGGCAACGCTGCCGAGGCTAAGGCTTTGCTCATCTGGACCGGGTTGCAGTGCGGCTCCTTCCAATCCATCAAAATAATTGGGTTTTTAGGATGGGTCAAACCATTCGGCTGGCGCATCCTCGACAATAGAACGCAACAAACCAAACGTGAGAGTGGAGGTTAGGACCATGGGCTACAAGGTCACCGTTGATGAGGAAAAGTGCGTCGGCGACGGCGAATGCGTAGACGTCTGCCCTGTTGAGGTCTACGAGCTGCAGGACGGCAAGGCTGTTGTTATCAATGAAGAAGAATGCCTGGGCTGCGAGTCCTGCGTCGAAGTTTGCGATCAGGACGCCATTACCGTCGAGGAAGAATAATCCTCTTCCCCGATTGAATTAAATAGGCGGGAGCGGTCCAGCGGGTCCGCTCCCGCCTGTGTTTTGCCCTTGCCCTGGGCCGAAGAGTGCTTATATCGCTGGCTGCCGCAACCCGCGGCCGGGAGCTACCGTGATCGACGCCGATTTTTCCGATATTTTTTCCCAGTACGAGGCTCTTTCCGCCGAGGTGGACGCTGTCTTTGAAAAGGTCAAGGACGTCTGCCCTGTTGAGGTCCGCTGTGAAGTGGCCTGCGCGGACTGTTGCCATGCGCCGTTCGATGTCACCCTGGTGGAGGCGCTTTACATCAACAAACGCTTCAACGAACTCCACCCCAAGGGCGACGAGCGCTACCGCCTTACGGAGGCCGCCAACCGCTCCGACCGCGAACACTATCGCCTCAAACACAAGGCCTGGAAGGCACACAAGGCTGGCGTGCCCGACGAAACCATCGTCGAGGACTTTGCCCGGGAGCGAATCCGCTGTGCCCTTCTTTCCGACGAGAATCGCTGCGAAATGTACGACTATCGTCCCATCACCTGTCGGCTTTACGGCGCCCCGCTCAATATCGGCGGACAGATGCGCGTCTGCGGCAAGTCCGGGTTCGAGGCCGGGGGAAAATACCCTGCGGTCAACGTCGCCAAACTTCAAGAGCGCCTTTTCGCGCTTTCGCAACAGATCGTTGAGCGGGTGGGGGCCAAGTACGACTATTTGGCCGAGATGCTCGTGCCGGTGTCCATGGCCATGCTCACCAACTACGACGAAGAGTTTTTCGGTCTCAAGGAGTCCAAGGAGGACTAGGCGTGCTTCCCAAACAGCTCACTCCCGAAGAAGAGGCCCATAAGCGCGCCATTTACGAGAAGATCGCGCCGCGCAGGCGCAAGTTCATCGACAAGCTGGGATACGACAACTGGGATCCTTTCCAGAAACCTTTCGATCCCATCGACATCCGCATCGACACGTCCAAAAGGACGTCGCAAGATCTCATGAGGGAGTTCATGAAATCCTTGCCGGAGGGTGAGCCTGTCGGGACGGACTATGCCCAGGGTGTATGGACCTTGTGCGTCGATGTGGTGAATGGATCGGAGCGATTCAGAGGCATGTTCGACTTTGTCTTGTGGTACGCGAACCTTCTCGAATCCGAGGGGCGGCTGGAAGAATACAAGCAGAATAAACGAGCGGGGTAGGAAATAATGACCAAGGATTTTGAAAGTATCGACGATTATATTGCCGAACTTGAGTCCAGGCTACAGAAGAACGACCAGTGCGCTTCCTCCCATTACAACCTGGGAATAGCCTATCTCTCCAAGCGCCGCTATGACGCGGCCAAGACCTGCTTTTTGAGGGCGGCCGAGCGCTCCCCGACAATGGCCGAAGCCTACGTGCAGTTGGGCGGCCTAGCCATGAACGAGGGGGACATCGAGGGCTGCCTGAGCATGAACCAGGCTGCCTTGAAGGCCAGGGCCCGGTTTGCGGTTCCTCATTCCAACATCGGCTTCTGCCTGCTGCAGATGGGGCAGGTGGACGAGGCGTTAAAGGCTTTGCGCAAGGCCATCAAGCTCGATTCCCAGTTCGTCCAGGCTTACGGAACCTTGGGCAGCGCCCTGTACATGGCGGGCGAAACGGACGAGTCCATCGAGATGAGCAAGCGCGCCATCGAGTTGCACCCCAAGTTCGGTCCGGCCTGGAACAATCTGGCCCTGGCCTATCTTGAGAAGGGCGACGCCGCCCAGGCCATGAGCTGCGTGAAACAGGCCAAGGAATGCAACTACGAGGTGCATCCCGGCCTTATCTCGGAGATCGAGGCCAAGCTGAAAGGATAACCTGCGGGTGTAAACCTTTGCAATTGCACATGCCTTGCCCATAGGCACGCTCTTGTGCGGGCAAGATGGTCACCCGCCTCAGCGCATATCGTTTCGCGGGCCAGTCCGATGAGTCGGGCTGGTCCGTTTTGTTGTTTTGGGGGCGATGCGTTTGCTGGAATTGGGGGCGCAAAATGTCACGCCGGCCCGGCCTGCAAGGTTGAATGGTTCTCTCCGGGGGGATGAAGGAGAGGAATAATGCACAGGAGCGTTACGCCAGCGGTAGCCGCATCGGAATCAGTGCGGCCTCAGGGCGCTTGTTCTCGGAAGGCGGATAAGTGGGCGGGTTAGCCGATGCCGAGATGCCCCTTGATGGCCTGGATGTCCTTCTGCATCTCGGCCGTGGCCTGCTGCATGGATTCCATCCGGCTTACCAGCTTTTCCAGTTGTCTGAAGATTTTATCCGCTTCGTAGCTTCCGCGAGTTTCCTTGATCAGGTTCTTCTGGGCTATGTCTGCATCGTGGGACATGGAACCTCCTGTTGCTCACCGCTTAAGCGGCATAATTCAGCGTAGTCCGGCCTCGGGGAAAACCGTGTGGTACCGTATTTCCTCAAATTACAATGGAATGACGGCAAATTCACTGGGAAAAATCCATGAAAAAACGGGGTCCTGTCAAGCCCCTTGAGAAATGGGAATACGATTTCCGGAAGGCTTGCGCGAGGCGGAACCCGCGCAGAGAAGCTCAAGAATCCCTGAAGGGATCATCAACCTCGACAAGCCCTTTGCGCATGGCGTAGCGCATCAGTTCGAGAGGTGTTTTCAAACCGAGCTTTGTCATGATATTCGCCCGGTGGTTTTCCACCGTCTTTCTGGTGATGAAAAGCGACTGGGCAATGGTTTTGGGATACTGCCCCTCGGCTAAAAGCCGCAGTATTTGCTGCTCGCGACGCGTCAGCGCATCGTAGGAAGACTCGGTTCTCTTGGCCTTCTTGACCGCGAAGTCCGTGAGCCGCCGGATGACCTGCGGGGAAATGGTGCTGTCCAGGTACTGTTCGCCCCGCGCCACGCAGTCCAAAGCTTGGACCAGGCGCTCACTGGCGGATTCCTTGACGATGTATCCCCTGGCTCCGCAGCGGAAGCTCTCTGCCACCATCTCGATTCTGGAATGCATGCTGAGAACGATGACGGCCGTATCAGGCAGTTGCGACCGTAGTTCCCCCAGGAGGTTCAGCCCGTTGGAATCCGGGAGACTCAAGTCCAGGAGGATGAGGTCCGGGCGAAGCTCAAGAGCCACACGGAGTGCCTCTCCGGCTGTCCCGACCTCGCCGGCCACAATGAAGCCGGGCGCTCTGTCGATCAGGGATTTGACCCCATCCCGAAAGAGCGGGTGGTCGTCGACGATCAAGATGGAGAGTTGGCGGGTCATGAGGATTCAACCCCTCCGGCTGGGACTTCCAAGACGATGCGCGTGCCCTTGCCGTGAGCGGACCGTATTACAAATCTGCCGCCGATCAGGCGGGCGCGTTCCCGCATGCTTAAAAGCCCCATGTGTCTTCCTCCAGACTGGCCGGAGAATTCCGTCCCCGGATCGAACCCCACGCCGTCGTCTTCGATGCGCAGGATGATAAAGGGGTGGGAGGCGACCAGAAGAACCCGGGCGCGTTTTGCCCCTGAATGCTTGCGAATGTTCGTCAAGGCTTCCTGAATGATCCGGTAGAGGTTTATTTGGGTTTCAAAGCCGAGGCAGAGAGAGTGCATGCCATCTGCTGAAAATTCGATCACCACGCCGTGACGGCTTGTGAATTCCTCACAGAGTCTGAAGGCGGCGGAGGCCAGGCCAAGCTGTTCCAAATCGGGCGGGAGCAATGCGTAGGATATATCCCTGATTTCGTTAATGATGCCGCTGGTCTGACTTAAGAGCCGGCTCACATGGGTTCTGGCTTCGGGTGGCAGGGGGCCATGGCTGGAGTTGAGCGCTTCCAGCTCGATTTTGAGAAGGGAGAGGTCCTGGGCTGCCTTGTCGTGCAATTCACGGGCAATGCGCTGGCGTTCGCTCTCCTGGGCTTTGATGAGTTCCCGGGAGAGCCGCTGCACCTGGGCCTTGATTTTCCGAGCCTCCATGATCTGGCTCAAAAGGTCGGCCACGGCGTCGATAAGATGCCTTTCCTCGTTCAGAAAAGGGCCTTCATCGCTTGGGGGGCAGGGCTCGAGATAACGGACTTCCACCAAACCTATCTCTTCACCCCGCATTGACACGATGGAGGACTGTACCCAGGGCGATGGCTCGTACCCTGCCGTTCGGTATTCCTCTCCCTCCACAAGAACACGGGAGCAGGCTACCTCGGGGTATTGCCAGGATTCCCGCACCAGTTCAGCGATGCCCTTGATGAGGGCGGTCGTGGAGAGGTCCTCGCGCTGGGAGAAGCGTGTGATTGAATAGAGGCAGTTCAGCTCCTTGACTCTTTCCCGAAGCGCGCGAACGGTTTTGCGGTGCAGAGTCAGAAGTTCGTGGGGATCTTCGCCCGGCATAGGGGAAGGGGCATCTGTTCGCGTATTGCGCATCGGGGTGTTGTCATGTGTCATGTAGAAGTTGACTGCGTCTGCGATGGCAAAACAGTACCGCTAATCCAAACCGGCGGTCTGGACTGACCGAGGACTAGGCGGATGCTCAAAAGGGATTTCTGGCCGGATGTCATATGATGAGGGCCTCTTTGCCTGCACTCTCTTAAGCCGTTATGGCCCATGAACAAAGATAGCAGAGAACGGAGCGCCTCGCCACAGGGGGGATGCACAAGGCAGCGGCGGCATGGGCCGCCGCTGCCATTTCTTAAGTCGCTAAGCGAGCAGAATCTTCCGAGCCGATTCATCCTGGATGCCGGTAATGAAGGGGATGCCCGTTTCCCTCTCGGTTTCCCGGTTGGCGGAAGCGACGTCCTCCCGGGTGATCTGGGAGACCGAGAATCGTCTCGCTCCTGCCAGGAGTTGCTGCAGTCCGGCTCCGAGTTTGTCTGTGAGCGTGCATATGGCGATGGCACCATATGGGATGTTCTTCATTTCCTTGGCGCCGACCCGTTTCTTCACCGAAGCGTAACCGGCGAACAGCTTTTCCGGGGTTTCGCCGATGTCCTTGACCGTTTTGGGCAGGGTTTCCCAATTGCCGCTCACCGCTGCGCGGCGTTCGGGATGCAGCGCTCCCTCTATGTTCGAGCCCAGGAAACCGGGAATCATGATGGCGCGGCCCATGCAGATGAGCTTGGTGAACGGCGCGCCCAAGGCCAGCGCCTTGAAGATGTGGTCTTCGCGAGCGAATCCGCCCGCGAAGGAGAGGTCCACCACCTTCTTGCCGCGCGAAGCGAGAAGGGATGCGTATTCATATGCCTTGGAATGAAGCAGGATGGAGGGGACGCCCCAGGTCTCCATCATGTTCCAGGGGCTCATGCCGGTGCCTCCTCCGGAACCGTCGATGGTGAGCAGTTCGAGTTCGGTGTCCGAGGCGTAGCGGATGGCCATGGCCAGCGCTTCCATGCCGTAGGAACCGGTCTTAAGGGAGATGCTCTTGTAGCCGAGCTTGCGCAGGTAAGCCACGCTGGTCATGAAATTGTCGCGAACGGCATCCTCGGAATCCAGGTCCGTGTATCCCAGCCTGGAGTGACGGGCGAATCCGTGGATGGCCCCGGCTTTGAAAGCGTCCTGGACCTCTTTCAACTCAGGGTCGGGGTCAACCAGGTAGCCGCGTTTTTTCAGGAACAGGGCGTAATCGAGACTCGTCACCTCTATCTCGCCGCCGATGTTCTTTGCTCCCTGTCCCCACTTGAGCTCGATGACGACCTTGTCGCCGTACTTGTCGATGACGTATTCGGCTACGCCGTTGCGGGTGTCCTCGACGTTCAACTGGACGATGATGGCACCGTAACCGTCGAAGTAACGCATATACCCGTTGATGCGGCGGTCGAGTTCAGGGGCCTCTTTGATCTTGCCCTTGCTGAGGATGGACTTGCGGTCAACGCCGACCACGTTTTCTCCCACCACGATGGGTATGCCCGACAGGGCGCAGCCAAGTGCAAAGGAGTCCCAGTATTTTGCGGCGATGAAGGTGGATCCGAGGGCGCCGGTCATGAGCGGCAAACGGCATTTGATGCCCTTGCCGAACGTTGTTTCAAGGCTCACGTTGGTGAAGAGACAGTCGTCGGGGCTGTTGGATTTGCCAGTGGGGACACCTTTGGCGCCGTAATTGTACCCCTGAATGCGCAGGGCATTGTAGTTCACACCGACGTGCGTGGTGTTGCCGCTGCCCGCCGTCACAAGGCCGAAATCCCGGGGGTAGAGCGTCGCCCTCCCGTTGAGGCTGGACACCCAGGTTTCGCACTTGCCCGCGCAATCGGCCCGGCAGAGCGTGCATAACCCGGATTCAGCGATGTTTCCCCTGTTGACCGTTCCCAACACGTCATTCGATTTTGACAGACTAAGCATCTCTCCTCCTGGACCGGTGTAGTGATTGGAAGCGTTCGCGGCTACACGCGCAATCGCTCCTTGATCTCTTGGATATCTGTGCGGATGCCATCGATCGCCTGCTGGATGTCGTCCATACGGGTGGCAAGCCTCGCCACTTTCTCGTTTATCCGTCCAGCCTCCCAACTGCCGCGCTTTTCCTCGATCATCTGCATCTGTTCGTACTCGGCGTCGTGCGACATGACCCCTCCGGGTAGAGTGCGCTGACCGCGTTTTCGAGAAGTTGCCGTCGGCTGCGCCT
Source organism: Desulfovibrio sp. (assembly GCA_016208105.1). NCBI lineage: Bacteria > Pseudomonadati > Thermodesulfobacteriota > Desulfovibrionia > Desulfovibrionales > Desulfovibrionaceae > Desulfovibrio > Desulfovibrio sp. Next base: position 101,797 of record JACQYS010000019.1, on the reverse strand, counting down.
CAGACGAAAACGCGTGGTTCTGGGGGAATGGTCCATCTGGGTGTCCCGCGAAGCATCCAAGGACACCCAGGAAGATAACACAGAAGAAGGGTGAGGATGTCCATAGGTCAAAGGAATGGATTCTTGGGGGATTCTCCCGGTTTGCCCTTCCGGAGGGTGGGGTGAGGGTTTTGAGGTTTGCCTCAAGGAAACGCCTTGCCAAGCGTCCCGGCCGGTACTAAGTGTAAATGCCTTCTCATCACTGACTACAGGTATTCCCCCCATGCCAGAAAAGAATCCGCATATATCGATCCCGCTTAAGCGTTTGGTTCCCCGAGTGTTGGGCTTTAAAGAGCGCGAGCTGGAAACGTGGCCCGAGGACATACAGGAGCTGGCCGTATCCCTGGCCAGCGAGCTGTTTTTGGTTCGCTACAACCCCTTCATCGATGCCTCGGACGTGCGTGAGTCCGTCGAGCAGCGTCTGACCCAGTCCACCACCATGCTCACCCCGGAGTATTTCCGGGCGATTTCCACGGCCGTGAAGGACTTCTGGACCGGGTTCGACAAGGACACGGCCTTTCGGGAGGACTTAAAAAACAGGCTCACCCAGTTTTTGGACGACAAGGCCATCATGGATGGGCCCCACAATCTGGTGGAGTGCTCCACGGACGCCACGGACCTGCGCATGGAACTTCCGCTCATGGTCCTGGCCCCGGACAGGACCGAGCACGTCCAGCGCATTATGAAGCTGGCGGACGAGATGGGCTTTTCCGTCATCCCGCGAGGCGGGGGCTCGGGCTGCACCGGCGGCGCCGTGCCCGCCAGGCGCCGCACAGTGGTGCTCTCCGTCACCAGGCTCAAGCAGGTTCTCTCTGTGAACCCGGAGGACCGCACCATCTGCGTGCAGTCCGGGGTCATCACCTTGCAGGCCATCAAGGCAGCTGCCGAAAAGGGTCTGGTGCTCACCGTGGACCCGGCCTCCAAGGCCTCGAGCTCCATAGGGGGCAACATCTCTGAAAACGCCGGAGGGCCTTACGCCTTCGAATACGGCACCACGCTCGACAACCTGCTTTCTTACAAGATGGTCACTCCGGATGCACAGGTTGTAGAAATCAGGCGCGTGGACCATCCCAGGCACAAGATCCTGGAAAACGAGACCGCGGTTTTCGAGGTCGTGGGCGAGGACGGCGTGGTGAGAGACCGCGTCGAGCTTCCCGGCAGCGAGATCCGAGGCGCGGGTCTGGGCAAGGACGTGTCCAACAAGTATCTGGGCGGCTTGCCGGGCATGCAGAAGGAAGGCGTGGACGGCGTGATCACCGAGGCCTGCTTCATCTGCTACGAGAAGCTCGCCCACTCCAAGGTGCTGGTCCTGGAGTTCTTCGGCCGGTCCATGCACAACGCCATGCTCACCATCCAGGGCGTGGTGGCCATGCGCGACAAGATCCGCCTCGAGGGCGATCTGGTGAAGATCTCCGCCCTGGAGGAATTCAACTCCAAGTACGTGAAGGCCATCGAGTACCAGAAGAAGTCCGCCAAATACGAGGGCGACCCGATAAGCGTGCTGACCATCCAGCTCGACGGCAACGACCTCCCGGCGCTGGAAAAGGCCGTGGCCGATATCGTGGCCATTGCCGAAAAACACGAGGGAGTGGACGCCTTCGTTGCCCGGGACGAGAAGGAGGCGGAAGTCTTCTGGGAGGATCGCCACAAGCTCTCGGCCATTGCCAAGCGCACCTCGGGTTTTAAGATAAACGAGGACGTGGTCATCCCCCTGGGGGTCATCCCCCAGTTCTCCGACTTTCTTGAGGAACTTAACCTAAACTACCTGGCCAAGGCTTACCGCAAGGCCCTGCAGGAAGTAACCCGGCTGCCCGGCTTTCCGGATTCCGACTCATTCGTGTCCATGGAAATGCAGTTCGCGGCCGAAATCCTGCGCGGCATCCGTACCACTGCGGAATTAAACGACCAGGAGCTCGAGGTTCAGGCCTATTACTTCTTTACGGATTTAAGAACCCGTTACCCGAAGCTCTACAACGACATCGAGGCCATCCATCAGGATATGCTGGCCAGACGCATCATCGTGGCCAACCACATGCACGCGGGCGACGGCAACTGCCACGTGAACCTGCCCGTGAACTCCAATGATCCCGAAATGCTGGCCCAGGCCCACGAGGCCGCGGACAGGGTGTTCGAGAAGGTGATGGAACTTGGGGGCGCGGTGTCGGGCGAGCACGGAATAGGCATAACCAAAATCGCGTTCCTGCCCGAGGACAAGATCACCGCCCTAAGAGCCTACAAGCAGACGGTGGATCCCAAGAACATTCTGAACCCGGGCAAGCTGGTCAGCCGCGACCTGGACTGCGAGCCCTACACGTTCTCGTTTAACCGTCTCATCCGCGACATCAGAAAAACCGCTCTGCCGGACAAGGACAAGCTCATCAACCTGCTGACCAACATCCAGGTCTGCACCCGCTGCGGCAAGTGCAAGCAGGTCTGCCCCATGTATTATCCCGAGCGCGGGCTTATTTACCATCCGCGCAACAAGAACATCAGCCTGGGTGCCATCATCGAGGCCATCTACTATTCCCAGGTTCACCACGGCAGGCCGTCCCCGGAGCTCCTGGACAGCCTGCGCAAGATGACCGAGCGCTGCACCACGTGCGGCAAGTGCACGGCAGCCTGCCCGGTGAAGATCCAGACTGCCGGCGCCATCCTGGATATGCGGGCCTTCATAGAAGAAAAGGGTGCGGGCGGGCACGGCCTCAAGTCCAAGATATTGCACCACATCGCGGAAAAGCCCGAGGAGCGGGCCCCGAGCATGGCCAAGATGGCCGCCTGGGGCCAGGCGGTGGGCAACCATCTGGTGGGGCTCATCCCGGGGCCTTGGCGTTCGCGCTTCTCCAATCCCATGCTGCAGGGGTCTGGTCCCATCACCGGGTTCAAGAACCTTGCAGACGCCCTCCAGCTGGACAAGGGCGGCATTTTCATGCCCGAGCGGCCAACTGGCGAGGCCGTGTTCTACTTCCCGGGCTGCGGCGCGGCCCTGTTCTGGCGCACCATAGGCCTGAGCGCCATCCACCTGCTCTTGCGCGCGGGCGTGGCCGTGGTGATCCCGGAGAGGCACATGTGTTGCGGGTATCCGCTTCTGTCCGCGGGCTATCAGGACGCATACCGCAAGAACCGGGCACGCAACATCGAGGCCCTGGGCGAGATATTCGTCAAGGCCGCCAACGAGGGAGTGAAACCCCAGGCCGTGCTCACCGCTTGCGGCACCTGTCGCGAGTCGCTCTCAGGCTACGAAACCGAGGTCATCGCGGGGGGCAAGATTCCCCATTTCGACGTGACCCAGTACCTGCTCTCGCGTCTGCCCGAACGGGCTGCGGACGGTATGGTTCCGGCCGAGAGACTGGTGTACCACGCTGCCTGCCACGCCGAGTGGGAGGGGGTGCCCCTGGCCAAGGCCTCGGAAATGTATCGTCAGGCCATGGCGGACCTCACCCACTCCAAGGTGGACATCTCCCCCGGCTGCTGCGGCGAGTCCGGCATGGGAGCCATCACCAGCCCGGACCTTTTCAATAGCATCCGCCTGCGCAAGCAGGAACAGCTGCACAAGGACCTTGGCGACGCAGCAAGCGAGACCCAGCCCATTCTGGTGGGATGCCCCTCGTGCAAGATAGGCATCAAGCGCTGCCTGTTGCGCATGGGGCGCAAGCAGAGCGTGTACCACACCCTGGAGTATCTGGCTGCCGTATGGGAAGGGCCCAAGTGGAAGCGTACCTTCCGCAAGGCTCTGGCTCATGCCCGCCAGGAGGGACGCAAACGGGTGGTGGTTTTCGCTGAGAAGGTGACCGCGGGCTGATGCGGGTTCTCGGCATCGACTTTGGCTTGAAACGCGTGGGGCTCGCTCTCTCCGACCCGGGTGGGAGCATGGCCTTTCCGCTTAAGACCGTGGAACGCACGGAAAAAGGCGGACGGGACGCCCTGTTCGCCGAACTACTGGAAGTGGTGAAGAACGAAGGTGTCGAGATCGTGGTTGTGGGCTGGCCCGCGCCTGCCGAGGGCAGGGACAGCCTGACGGCCCGTCAGGCCGCCAACTTCGCCGCGAGCCTGGCCAGGCGGGTGGATGTTCCGGTCAAGCTCATGGACGAGACCCTGTCCAGCGAAGAGGCTTTGGACGCCCTGCGCGCCTGTGGGGTAAAGGCCTCGCGGAGAAAAGCCGCGCTGGACCAGCAGGCCGCGGTGCTCATTTTGAAAAGCTATCTGGCCGCACCCGGCGCCGCTCGCGAAGTGGTTGGCAAACCGTGGCTGAGCCAGGAGCCTTGCACTCCGGCCGATACGAAGCCAGCGGGTAGTAATTCGTTCGAGGATGAGAGTGATGTTTAAGCGCCTTGTTTCGCTCCTGGTGCTCGTCGTGCTGGCCGGGGCAGCCTTTGTGGCATGGCACGCCTACCGCTTTCTGACCGTTCCCCCGGAGACTCCCGGCCGGGAGACCACCGTTCGCGTGGATCAGGGCATGAGCTTCGATGCCATCACCGGCCTTCTCCATAAGGAAGGCGTCATCACCGATCCTCTGGCCTTCAAGCTGCTGGCCCGCTATTCCAAGCAGGACGTCCGGCTCAAGGCCGGAGAGTACCTGCTGAGCACAGGCTACACTCCACAGAAAGTTCTCGATCTCCTGGTGAGCGGCCAGGCCATTCTCTACAAGGTATCAGTGCCCGAAGGGCTGACCATGCGCCAGATCGCCAGATTGGTTGATCAGGCCGGGCTTGGGAGCGTTGAAAGTTTCGATAGGGCCGCCCGGGACAAGGAACTGCAGGCCAAGTTCGGCATCCCTTCGGAGAATCCCGAGGGATTTCTGTTTCCCGAAACCTACTTGTTCACCAAGAAGCCCGGCGTTGATGCCAAGCAGGTGGTGGAGGCCATGTTCGGGCAGTTTCAGAAGGCGGTGGCCAAAGCCTGGCCCCAGGGCGCGCCCACCGGCAAGGAACTCTTTAACGCGGTGGTTCTGGCATCCATAGTGGAGAAGGAAACGGGCCAGTCCGGTGAACGGGGCAAGATCGCAGGGGTGTTCGCCAACCGGCTCGGCAAGAAGATGCTCTTGCAGACCGACCCCACCATTATTTACGGCCTGGGGGAGAAGTTCGACGGCAATTTGAAACGGGCGCATCTGGACGACCCGAAAAACCCCTACAACACCTACCAGCATCCGGGCCTTCCGCCCGGCCCCATCTGCAACCCCGGCCTGGAAGCGCTCAAGGCCGCGGCAAATCCCGAATCCCACGACTATTTGTATTTCGTTTCGAAAAACGACGGAACGCACTACTTCTCCAAGTCCCTGGAGGAGCATAACGGTGCCGTGGTGAAGTATCAGATGCGGAAGGGGCGCTAAGCCTGGTGATTGATAGCCGGTCCCCGGGCGGTTGCCGGTACTCATCTCTCCTCTGACCTCCCGTCTTGCCTGCGAGTTCTTCTTTATTCTTTTCCCTCTGGCAACGCCGCCCGAAATCCCGTAAGCACTACCCAGAATCCCCTAAAGGAGATCCCTATGCGAATCGGTCTGGCAGGCCTTGGCCGGATGGGTATGAACATGGTCCGCCGCCTCTTGAAGGGCGGACACGAAGTGGTGGCCTACAACCGCACTCCCGCGAAAGTCGACGAGATCGCAGCCGAGGGGGCCATCGCCTCCTACTCCATGGAGGAACTCGTCTCCAAGCTCGAAAAACCCCGGGTAGTCTGGCTCATGCTTCCCGCCGGGAACGTGACCGAGGAGCATATCGAGGAGCTAAAGCCCCTGCTTGCCCCGGGAGATATCCTGGTGGAGGGTGGCAACTCCCGCTTCTCGGATGACATCCGCCGTGCTCCGGAGCTCGCCAAGCTTGGCGTCACCTACGTGGATGCGGGCGTGTCCGGAGGCATCTGGGGGCTCAAGGTAGGCTACTGCACCATGGTGGGCGGTCCGCGCCAGGCCTTTGAGCATATCGAACCGATCCTTAAGACCCTGGCCCCGCCCGATGGCTACATGCACTGCGGCGAAACGGGCTCGGGCCATTACGTGAAGATGATTCACAATGCCATCGAGTACGGCATGATGCAGGCCTACGCCGAGGGGTTCGCCCTCCTGGACGCCTCGCGTTATTCCCAGGGGCTCGATTTCGCGAAGCTTTCGCACCTGTGGAACCAGGGCAGCGTGGTGCGCTCCTGGCTGCTCGAACTCTGCGAGGATATGTTCGCCAAGGACCCAAGGCTTAACGATCTGGCCGCTTTCGTGGAGGATTCCGGCGAGGGCCGCTGGAGCGTGCAGGAGGCGGTGGACAATGCCGTGCCGGCGCCCGTGCTTACGCTTTCGCTCATGGAACGTTTCCGTTCCCGCAAGGATAACGACTTCGGGGATCGCGTCCTGGCCGGGCTGCGCAATGAATTCGGCGGCCATGCCGTGGTCAAAAAGGAGAAGTAGCCGTGGATACGGTCCGGACCAAATCCGTCGAGTCCGAGCAGTGCAGGCTGACGGAGCGCCCGCTGGATTGCACCATTGTTATTTTTGGCGCATCTGGAGACTTGTCCTCGCGAAAGCTCTTTCCCGCCCTGGCCAGGCTCTTCGAGGTGGGTGACCTGCCGGACAACTTCGCCATAGTGGGCGCTGCCAGAACAGCCATGAACTCGGACGAATTTCGGGAAAAGGTCCGGGAATGGCTGGAGTCTTCCGGCAACCTGGCGGGAATCGACTGGAAGATTTTTCAGTCCAGGATCTACTACCTTCCCATGGAGTATGACGCACTCAAAGGATATCAGGAGCTGGCCCGGTTTATGGCCGGAGTCGAGGAGAGCCAAAGCTTGCCGGGAAACCGGATGTTCTACCTGGCAATCCCTCCCACGCTCTACGAACCGGTGTCCGGGATGCTCGGGGAAGCGGGACTGTCCAGGAATAAGGCCAAGGGCGCGTGGACCAGGATAGTGGTGGAAAAACCCTTCGGGCGCGACCTGTCCTCGTCCCGCACTCTGGATGCGGCCATGCACCAGCACTTCGCCGAAGAGCAGATATTTCGGATCGACCATTACCTGGCCAAGGAAACAGTTCAGAACGTCCTGTTGTTTCGCTTCGCCAACGCCGTGTTCGAACCTGTGTGGAACCGCAACTATGTTGACTACGTGTCCATCGTGGCTGCGGAAGAATTGGGAGTTGAGCACCGGGCCGGCTATTATGAGCAGTCCGGGGTCTTGCGTGACATGTTCCAGAATCACATGATGCAGCTTCTGGCCCTGGCCGCCATGGAACCCCCCTCGGTGTTTCGTGCTCGCGAGGTGCTGGACGAGAAAACCAAGGTTTATCGCAGCCTGCGGCCGTTCGACCCGGAAAAGGGTTTTGGGCAGCTGGTGCTGGGCCAGTACTCGGCCAGTGCGGATGGCTCCATGCCCGGCTACCGGGAAGAGCCGAATGTGGCGCCCGGTTCCATCACGCCGACTTTCGCTATGCTTAAGGCTTATATAGATAACTGGCGCTGGCAGGGCGTGCCCTTCTATATCTGCTCCGGAAAGCGCCTGGCCGAGAAAATCACGCGTGTCGTGGTGCAGTTCAAGGAAGTGCCGCATTCCATCTACCGTGATATTGTTGGGGAGCGCGTCTTGGCCAACCGGCTCATCATGGAAATCTATCCCAATGAAGGAATAAACCTGACACTTCAGGCCAAAAAGTCCGGCGAGGGCTTCTGCCTGCGCTCAGCGTCCATGAGCTTCGATTTCAAGGAGGGCTTCACAGGGCCGGCCCTGGATTCCTATGAAAAGGTGATTCTGGACTGCATGCTGGGCGACCACATGCTCTTCTGGCGCCAGGACGGGGTGGAACTGTCCTGGGGATATCTGACTCCCATTCTGGAAATGTGCGACCAGTGCGACGAAATGGAGAAATATCTCAAGTTCTATCCCGCCGGCAGCTGGGGGCCAAGGGATTCGAACATGGTCCACTTGAACTATTTTAGGGATGTTGTTGGCAATGAGCGCCGGTAGTCTTGAGCGCTTCGCGGACCAAGAGGCCGCAAGCTTCAGGGCGGCGCTCCTGACAGCGGAGGCTGTTCGCGAGGCAGTTGCGGAACGTGGAAGGGCCGCATTGGCATTGTCTGGCGGGTCCACTCCGGGTCGGTATTTCGAACTTCTTGCAGAGCAGGGATTGCCCTGGGACAAGGTGCACATATTCTGGGTGGATGAACGCCTGGTCCCGCTGGATGCACCGGAAAGCAATTACCGTCTGGCCTGGGAGCGTCTGCTCTCCCGTGTGTCTCTTCCAACGAGCAACATCCACCCCATGTGGGTGGAGCAGGTGCCCAACGAAAACACAAATCAGACTGAGAGCGTAGGTTCAGGGGCAGTCCAGAAAGTGCCGGTTGGAATGGTCGATCCTGAAAAGGCTGCGTGGACCTATGAAAACATGCTCCGGCGTTTCTTCGGGGATGGGGCGATCCCCGAGTTCGATGTGATTCATCTTGGTCTTGGGGGCGACGGCCATACGGCGTCCCTCTTTCCTGGCCAGCCAGCCCTGGATGAGCGCGTGCGCTGGGTTCTTCCCGTCACCTATGCTGGAGCGACCCCGCTGGTATCTCGTCTGACCCTCACCTTGCCTGTCATCAATGCTGCCAGAAACGTTTTCTTCCTCGTGTCGGGACCGGACAAAACCAAACTGGCCGAGAACGCGGCATCTGGACATTGCGGGGGATGCCCAGCGGGGAGAGTGCGGCCGGGTGGAAATCTGGTGTGGTTATTGGGAGGGTGACGAACCGTTCAGTTTGACGCGTGAAGGTCCCAAGTGCTGGGGGATTGTCTCGTGGATGTCATCATCCGTGTTGGGCTTACTGTCAGGGCCGGCGCTGCTGACCACATCGTGTGGGCACCACGCTCCGTAGTTTCCGCATGAGGCTTCAGATTGGTCGAGAAGATAGGGCGCCCCCCAAACGTCCCTTTGCATCTCTGCCCCAGTGGGAGGGGCGTCGAGAGAGAACGCTGCCTTCCATATCCTCGTCAGGTTAGTCTCCCAAGCAACAACACATGCCGAGGAAGCGTCCAGGCTTCGCATACAATTAAGTTGGAGACATGGGGCAGATAGGTCAGACTTGTCAGTCATGTCTGCGAGGAGGCTGTTTGCACGGACTTTGGCCAGGTAGATGACTTGGGACAGCGCCTTGAGGCGAAGACGCGTAGTGTGTCTGTTCTCAGCCTGTAAGGCCCCTTCAACGTGTTGGGATAACGATGTCAGCCTGGCTTCGCGCCAGCCGAGCCAAACCGTCAGGATGAACAAAATTCCAGCCAGCCCCAGGCCAACAGTTCTGACGCGTTTCAGCGCACCACGCTCCCGGCTGGCAACCCATGCGGAGAGTTCCATCAGCTACGTCTCCAACTGCGCCTTGATCCGGCACACCCCGCACAGCTCAAGGGAAGACGGGAACCCGCATTCAGCGCACTCTCTGAGCGCAGGAGCGGAGAGCGTCATGGCCTCGAAGGCCGGTTTGCCGTTTCGCAGGAAATGTTCGTAGAATTGCATCTTCATGCCCGGGCTTCTCTCCTCGAGGTCGGCCAATAATTTCTTGTGCCCGGTGAAACTCGCCCCACCGGAATACGGACAGGCGGCCAGCACATGCTCGATGCCCTTGAGAAAGCACCATACAGCTGTCTCGTACTCGGTCACCCGGCACAGGGGCTTGACCTTTTTCACGAAGCGGCCTTCCCCTGGTTTTACCGGCCCTTGCCCGGCCAGGTAGGCTTGGTCCCAGCGAATGGTGTTGGCGAAGAGCCGGGCGGCCTCGTCGTCCAGGTTGTGCCCGGTCGCCAGGACGTCGAATCCGTTTTCGAATGCGAATCTGTTGAACCAGTGGCGCTTTATTTTGCCGCACATCGAACAGATGGGGCGCCTTATGATTTTCTTCACCTCGGGAATGGGCAGCCCCTTCTGGGCCATCTCCAGGATGTGACAGGCGATGCCGTGCTCGGCGCAAAAGCTTTCGACAGTACTCCTGGCGTTTTCCGAGGAAACAGGAATTCCCAGGTCGATGTGCAGCGCTGTAATGGTGTAGCCCAATTCAGTGAGTGCGAGCAGCAGACCCAGTGAATCTTTGCCGCCGGACACCGCCAGGACCACGCGATCCTCGTGGCTGAACTGTTTATGCTCGTGGATGCCTCTTTCAACCTGGCGGAGGAAATAGGTCTCGAAGCAGGGCGCGCAAAATCCGGTATGATGACTGGGGAGGGCCACTTGGGCAAGTTCCCCGCAGCGACGGCACTTCATGTTCGCCTATCCCCTGGAGACCACGTGGCGTACGCGGATTTCGCCTTCATGGCCAACTTTACGGTCGGGGGTGAGCAGCTCTCGGCCACGGATGACCAGAACTTCGCTCGGTTTGAGCTTGAGCTTTCCAAGAAGCTGGGTGACTGTATTGAGGCGGCGGAACTCAATCCGCTCCCCCGTGGATTCAAGGACAACGGTTATCATGGGGGAGGTCCTACCGCGAGAGTCCGCTTTGGGCAAGCGCTGGCGCGGCAGCGAAACGTGTTGACCCGACCCTTGTTTTTGAGCATATGGTGTTGGTGTGAAAGCGCGAGACGCGCCAAGCTCCGGAGGTCTCCATGAGTTCGAAAAAGGTCCTAGTGGTGGACGACGAGAAGCACATCCGCATGCTCTACCAAGAGGAGCTTGAAGGTGAAGGATATGAAGTGGCCACCTCCGACGGGGAGGAACCCATCCTTGCCGTGCTCGACAGGGAGAAACCGGCGGTGGTGGTTTTGGACATCAAGCTCGGGCCTAACCGTTCCGGCCTGGACCTTCTGCAGGAGATCCGGGGTAAGGACCAGGCCATTCCCGTGATCCTCTCCACCGCGTATGATTCATTTCAACATGACCTCAAATCCATTGCCGCGGATTACTACGTGGTGAAATCGGTGGACTTGACCGAGCTCAAGTCCAAGGTGACACTGGCCTTGGACAAGGCCACGGCCAGCGCGTAATCATTCTCTCAAAACCCTACGCGGCCGGGGCTCCCCGGCCGCGTCCCCTTGCCCTCCCGTGGGGTTCATGCTAGCCCCTGCCCATGCTTTTTGAGGACATGAGCCAGTTTCTGTTGAAACTGGCCATCTTTGCCCCGCCCATGCTCATGGCAGTCACCTTCCACGAGGTTTCCCACGGCGCGGTGGCCGCTCTCCTGGGCGACCCCACCGCGAGGCTGGCGGGGCGTCTGACGCTCAACCCGCTGAAGCATCTGGATCCCTTGGGCCTTCTGGCCTTCGTGCTTACCCAGATGATCGGCTGGGCCAAGCCCGTGCCCGTGGACGGACGTTATTTCAAGAATCCCCGCATGGGCATGGTGCTGGTCTCGGCGGCCGGTCCGGCGTCGAATTTCGTGCTTGCCGTGTTGTCGGCCCTTGCTCTCGATGGCATCCAAAACACGGCGCACCTGATAAGCGACCCCGCTGTCAGGGCCTACTTCCTGCTCCCGCTTCTCTACATGACTGTCGCCAGCGTGCAGGTGAACCTTGCTCTGGGGGTGTTCAATCTGCTCCCCATCCCTCCCCTGGATGGCGGGCATTTGCTTATGGGGCTTTTGCCAGCGCGGTGGGCCTATGAATTGTCGCTCAAGGAACGCTGGGGATTCGTCATCGTGATTCTTCTTGCCATCAGCGGCATCCTGGGGCGCGTCCTCGGGCCCGTGGTGTCATATCTTTACAACCTTCTGATCTAGCGAGCCGACATGACCGCCAATAACCGAATCGTATCGGGCATGCGCCCTACCGGCCCCCTGCACCTCGGACACTATTTCGGCGTTCTGGACAGCTGGGTGGAACTGCACAAGGACCACCAGTGTTTCTTCTTCGTGGCTGACTGGCACGCCCTGACCACGGAGTACGCCGATCCCGCGAGAGTGAAGGGCTTCGTACCCGGCCTGGTCACCGACTGGGTCGCTTCCGGGCTCGATCCGGCTCGGTGCGTCATGTTCCAGCAGTCCCAGGTGAAGGAGCATGCCGAGTTGCACCTGCTCATGTCCATGATCACCCCGGTGAGCTGGCTGGAGCGCTGTCCCACCTACAAGGACGTGCGAGACCAGCTTGATGGCACCAAGGACCTCTCCACTTACGGATTTCTGGGGTATCCCGTGCTCATGGCCTCGGACATCCTTATCTACAAGCCCAAGTGGGTGCCTGTGGGCCAGGACCAGCTGCCGCATCTGGAGCTCACCCGCGAGATCGCCCGCCGGGCCAACCACTTCTGGGGGAACATATTCCCCGAACCCGAGGCCAAGCTGACCAAATCACCCAAGCTTCCCGGCCTTGACGGTCGCAAAATGTCCAAGAGCTACGGCAACTCGATTTCACTGGGCGAGAATCTGGACGAGGTGCGCAAGAAGGTCTCCACCATGCTCACCTGCGTGAAGCGTGCCCGCTTAAAGGACCCTGGCGAACCCGACGAGTGCAACCTCTATCCCTACCACGAGCTGTTCACCCCGGTGGAGGAGTGCCAGCGCATCGCCAGGGACTGCCGCACCGCAGCCATGGGATGCGGCGAGTGCAAGAAGATAATGACCGCCAACCTGTGCGAGTTCCTGGGCCCCTTCCAGGAGCGCCGGGCCGAGCTGGACAAGAACCCGGACCTGGCCTGGGATATTCTGCGCGACGGCAACGAACGGGCTCGTCAGGCCGCTAGGACCACTATCGAGGAGCTGCGCGAAAGGCTGAATTTCAATTTCTAGTCATGGATGGGGTGCGGTGCGATCCCACCGGACCCGCACCTTGGGATGACGAAGAGAGAGATGCCATGGCGGAATGTCCTGAAGTCGAACAGATAGGGGAGATTGCAGAGAAGGCCGAGGAGAGCGCGGACAAGCGCTTTTCAAAACGGGTGGCCCTGCTCACGGCCATATACGCTGTGGTGTTGTCCATTTGCGCCCTTGGCGGCAGCAATGCGGCCAAGGAAATGATGATGGAGCAGCAGAAAGTCACCAACCAGTGGGCCCACTACCAGGCCAAGGCCCAACGCGAGCATTTCTATAAACTGGAGCGTTCCATCCTGGAAGTGGAGTTGGCTTCTCGCGAGAGTCAGAGTCCGGCGGCCCGTGAGCGCTTCGAGAAACTTCTGGAACAACTGGCCGCTGAAGAGACCCGCTTCGCCCAGGATAAAACCGAGATCGCCCGGAAGGCCGCGCACCATGAGGAAGAGCGGGACCGGAGCATGAAGAAGGATCCCTACTTCGATTATTCCGAGGTGCTCCTCCAGCTGGCCATCATCCTGGCCTCGGTGTCCATCATCTCCGGCTCGCGCAAGACCCTGTGGCTTTCTTTGGTGTCGGCCGGGATGGGCGTATTTCTTGGCGCCAACGGCTTCCTGCTTTTCGTGGACCTGCCGTTTCTAGGCTGACAGAACTTTGGTTGGGCCCCCCTAAATGGTGCCTGGCGAATTGACGGCGCACCTGGGCTGTTGCTGCTGAAGAGCGTCGACGATGTTTTCCGCTGCTTCCATGGCGATTGCCAAACGCACCTCTTCGACTGCGGACCCCAGGTGGGGAGTGAAAAGCGTTTGATCCAGCTTGGAGAGGAGTTCACCGGAAAGAGTGGCGGGACGGCCGGGTAGAATCCAGTCTTCGAATTCAAACACATCCGCAGAATAACCATTCAGTCGCCCATTTTCCAAAGCCTTCGCCACTGCAGCTTCGTCTACGCACGAACCACGCCCGGCGTTTATCAAAAAGCTGCCAGATTTCATTGTAGCCAGTCGCTTTGCATTCAGAAGATGGTGCGAACTCTCAGTCAAGGGAGAAAGCAGTAGAACATGGTCGGCGAGGCCTAGCAACTCGTCCAGTTCCAACTGTTCCAGGCGCAACTCGCGCGCCTTGTCGTCCGGCAAGGGGACGGGATCGTACCCCAGGACCCTGGCTTCCCATCCTATCAGACGTTGCGCAACAGCCTGACCCAATTTGCCCAGCCCGATGATGCCGACAGTCCGCCCCTGTATTCCAGTGCCGTATAAGCTCGGCCGCCATCCCTGGAAGTTCCCTGATCGGACACGGCGGTCCCCTGCAAGCACATTGCGGCTTAGTGCCAGCATGAGGCCAATGGCCAATTCTGCGGTAGGTACGGTTAAAAGGTCAGGCACGTTGGTCAGCCATATGCCGCGAGCAGTGATGCTCTTGACGTCGAAATTGTCGAAACCCTTAAGCGCCGCTCCGATGACCTTGAGCTTGGGGGCATGGTCAAGCAGTTCCTGATCCACCCAGTCCGGCATGAACATCATGACCGCATCCGCGTGGGTTAGTCTGGAGAAGAGTTCTTCCCTGGGCAGACTCTCCCGGGACTCATTGGGCAGAACCCGGCAGTGTCGCTCAAGGTATGACAAAACTTGAGGATGTACCCAATGAGTGATCACAACCAGAGGCTTCTTTTTCATACGAATTTCCTCCTGAGCCATGATCCCAGCGCGTCCACCACAGTGACCATCGCGAGTATCACCAGGAGGATGGCCGCCACTTCCTGGTATTGCATCAACCGTAGCGAGGCCATCAGCTCGAAACCGATGCCGCCCGCGCCCACCATGCCCATGACTGTGGAAGCTCTGAAGTTGTACTCCCACCTGTAGACCGTAATATCCGCCATCTGAGGAATAACCTGGGGGAGCATGCCATGCAGTATCACCTGCAGCCGGGAGGCCCCGGCCGCTCGCACGGCTTCAACCGGCCGGACGTCGCAGTGCTCCACGGATTCGGCAAAGAATTTTCCCACCATCCCCACGGAGTGAAGCCCTAGGGCCAGCACGCCTGGCAGAGCCCCGAACCCGACTGCGGCCACGAACACGATGCCCATGATGAGTTCGGGTACAGAGCGCAGGAAGTTGAGAACTCCCCGGGCCATTCGCCGTACGGCGGGATTTGGTGATGAATTTGTCGCTGCAAGAAAACCGATTGGGATGGACAAGCAGACAGCCAGGAAAGTGCCGGCAACGCTCATAGCCAAGGTGTCCAGGAGGGGTTTCCCCCAGGTCCCAATATTGCTGAAATCAGGCGGCAGCATCTCGCCCAGCAGCCGGAGCAGGGCAGGTCCGCCTTCGGTCAGCCGGTTCACGTCGAAAAGCCCGGAGTGGGCCAGGCACATCCCCACAGCCAGGAGGATGACACCGCCTCGAGTGAGATTCCGGCGGTAGGCGTTCTGCCGTTCGCCGATAATGGAGTCGAAGGTCACGGACATGGCTACATCTTCGCCAGATCGAGGTTGAGCACCTTGGCCAACTCGCGGACCGCATCGTAATCTTTGTCTGTGATGGCCACGAAGCCGTCGGCCTTGAAAGGCTTGAGTACCTCGGGATCCTTTAGGCCGATGAATACGGAAGCGATTTTCTCTTTGAGCGTGGGGGAGAGGTCTGAGCGCATGGTCCAGGGATATTCGGGGAACTCCTCGGAGACGGCTACAACCTTCACTTTGTCCTTGGAGATAGTGCCTTTCTCGACCAGCATGGAGAAGATTGACTCTGAGAGACCACCGGCCTGAGCGTTGTTGTTCTGGACATTCAGGGCAACAGCGTCGTGGCTGCCAAGAAAGTGTTCCTCATAGTTCTTTTTGTGCTCCAAACCCTTTGACTTGAGCATGGATTTGGGGATGAGGTGCGATGAGGTGGACGCAGTATCTCCGTATGCCATTTTTTTCCCTGCGATATCCTCGATCTTCTCTATTCCGGAAGAGGTGTTGGCTATAACCACGGCGCGGTATGTGGCCTTGCCCTTCTTCTGCATGGCCGCGAAGGGCTCGATCTGGCTTTTGGATTTGGCCAACACGTAGGAAAGGGGGCCGAAGAAGGCCAAGTCGAGACGGCCGTTGCGCATGGCCTCAATCATTGACGAGTAGTCCGTTGTCACCACGAGTTCGATCTTCTTGCCCAGGCTTTTCTCCAAATAGTCCTTGAGGGCTTTGTTGTTCTTGATCACGGTGCTCGGACTTTCATCCGGCAGCAGAGCCACCTTCAGGGTCTCGGGGTCGGGGTTGGCCGCGAAGGCAGCGGAGCAGAAAAGCATAGTTACGGCAGTAACCACGCAAGCGATGATGGTGCGCATAGGTTCTCCTGGGTGCTTGGTTTATTATCGCTTCATCCCGTGAGAGCGGCTTCGGTTTCGATAGGCGTGAGGTAGCCGGGGATGGAGAGCTGCGGTACAGGGGAATCCTGTCCGCGAGGTTGCGAAGAATAGATGGATTCGAGAGCCCTGTCGTCGAGCGCGTCCGGAGTGTCATCAAAAACCACTTGCCCCTCTTTCAGGGCAACAATCCGGTCGGCAAAACGGATAGCCAGATCGACCTGATGCAGGCTCACCACGGCGCAAATCCCGTCTTCCCTGCAGATGCGATGCAGCAATTCGAGAATTTCCGTTGACTTGGTAGGGTCTAGGCTGGCCACGGGCTCATCGGCCAGGAGAATACGAGGACGCTGGGCCAGCGCGCGGGCAATGCCAACACGCTGTTGTTGGCCGCCGGAGAGCGACCCGGCCCTGGTCAGGGCGAACTCCAAAAGTCCGACGCGCTCAAGGCAGTGCAGCCCTTGTTCGGTTTCCTCTCTTCTCCACGGAAACAGGCTGCGCCAGAGGGGGCGGTAGCCGAGTCGTCCGTTGAGCACGTTGCCAAGGGCGGTCTGCCTGAGAATGAGCTGATGCTGTTGGAATACGAAACCGGTCATGAGGCGCAAGGCGCGTCGCTTATCCCGCGTGTCCACCCGACCGATGCTGTCGCAGAAGATGCTGCCGCTGCTTGGCTCGTTGAGCTGGTTCAGGCAGCGCAGCAGAGTCGATTTCCCGGCGCCGGATGGGCCCAGAAGAACGCTGAACTGCCCGGCGTGGAAGGTAAGGGTTGTTGGGTGCAGGGCATTACGGCCATTGAAGCTTTTGGCCAATCCCTCAAGATGGAGCATGGGCATGCCTCCTCGATTTTTCGAGAAGGAATGTCCCCCAATAAAGCAACTATCCAGAGGCAGGCCGATGACAATTGGATGGCAAAGCGCCCCACTTATTTGGGGCGATACTCGAGTGCAACCTTCAAGAAAGCTGGGTGATTGAGTGAGTGAGCCGTACTTCCGGCTCTGAAAAGGTTACTTTTTTTTACGTATCTCGGTGACCGTAGTGCCGCCGATTCCGTAGTTGTCCATCTCCACTTCCTCGATGATCACGATGGTGGTGGCCCGGTTGCGGCCAAGCACCGTGGCGATGACGTCCGTGACCCCCTCGATGACCTTGGCCTTTTGTTCCGGGGTTACGGGCGTGGCTTCGCGGGTGATCTTGATGTTCACGAAGGGCATCTTTGGTTCTCCTAGCACAAGTCAGAATGTTGAGCCCAATCGCCGTCTGGTCTGGGCTATGGGAAATGATGAGCGCCCACTGTCCAGCTATTTCTCTTCCAACGGCATGTTGATCTCGGTCAGAAGGTCCTCGGGAGGCGTTGTTTCCGGATCGTTCAGGTACACCTCGTACCCCGGCTGCGCCGAGACCTCGCGTCCGGACTTGGGCAGCCAAACCCCGTAGAACCACATGTACGTCTTTATAAGCTGGTCGTAAGGGCCCTTGTGGATCACGGTGGCGTATTCGCCGCCAGGCAGCATTGTCACTCCGGCTTCCCCATCCCCCTGAACCTCTTCTCCCACGCTGATGCAGGCGTCGTAGCGGATGCGTTCAGGCTGCGTGGTGGTGGGGTCGTCATGCCCAACGCCAATGAACATCGTCTTGGGTGTGAAAAGCCCCTTGGGGCCAGCCCAGGCCATCATCTTCCGCCAAGCTTCCATGGAGGACTGCATGTAGGGGCCGGTGGCCCGGGTGAAGGCGACTCGAACGGGGTCCTTTTTTTTGATGGTAACATCCACGGCTATTGCTCCGCTCAGGTTGTGGTTCAGAAAGTCTTCGGGGAAAGGGAAAAGCGTTGCGACAAGCTCCTTGCGCCGCTTGCGCGAAAGCTCTCTGAATGTGCTGGGAGATTCGGCAAACTGCGTCTTGAAGGCCCGGCTGAAGGCTTCGGGGGCTTCGTACCCTGCTTCCAGCCCCGCGTCCGTGACGCTCATGTCGGAGAATTCAAGGCGGTACGCGGCCCTGGTCAGGCGGAGGCGGCGCACATGAGCCCCTACGGTCTCTCCGGCCATGCCCAGGAAGATGCGGTGGAAGTGGAAGGGCGAGAACCCGGCGATGCGGGCCAGGTTTTCGAGTCCCAGCTCGGTGTCCAGGTTGTCCTGTATGTGGGCCAACACAGTGAGCATGCGCCGACGATAGCTCTTTTCCGTCTCAGTCATGGAGAGTTTCTAACAAATGTTGTCCATGTCTGCTTGACATTTTTTGCCGAATCCAGAGCAATTCTGAAAATCACCATCACGGGTTTCCATGGCAGCGGGAAGTGGGATAAAAGATTGATCATGCACATCGACAGCCATGAGGCCGGATTGGAGAAACGCGGGGCTGCCATGTCTTCATTGGTGGCGGCGGTGTTTCTCACCGGAATGAAACTGGCGGTGGGGTTATCTACAAACTCCCTGGGCATCCTGTCCGAGGCGGCGCATTCGGGCCTCGACCTTCTGGCCGCTGCCGTCACCTATTTCGCTGTCCGCTATTCGTCGCTTCCGGCGGATTCACGCCACCCCTACGGACACGGCAAGATGGAAAACCTGTCCGCCCTGGTGGAAACGCTTCTTCTTCTGCTGACCTGCGTCTACATCGTGCGCGAGGCCGTGGACAGGCTCTTCTACGCCCCGGAAGCCGTTGAGGTCACCTGGTGGAGCTTCGGGGTCATGGCTGTTTCCATTGTCATAGATATTTCCCGTTCGCGGATGCTTAAGCGTATGGCTGAGAAACACAACAGCCAGGCCCTGGAAGCGGATGCCTTGCATTTCTCAACCGACATCTGGTCCTCGGCCGTGGTCATATTGGGCCTTGGTTGCGTGTGGCTGGCCGGGATCATGCCCGAGGGCTCGCCCTGGCGGGGAGTACTGGAGCGTGCGGACGCAGTGGCCGCTCTCGGCGTAAGCGCGATTGTCGTCTGGGTGAGCATCCGGCTCGGGCGCGAAGCTGTGGATGTACTGCTGGACGGTGGCTCGCAGGACATGGCCCAGGAACTCCGGGAGGCAGTTGAGGATATCCCAGGGGTGCGCGGGGTGGGTCAGGTGCGGGCCAGACTTTCCGGCCCGACCTCGTTCGTGGACCTGACTCTGGACATCGCCCGGCAGGCCAGTTTTGAGGACGCACATAAGATAGGGGCCAGGGCCGAAGACGCGGTGAAACAGGTGCTTCCGGGTGCTGACGTGGTGGTGCACCTGAAACCTGTGGCAGCGCAGGAGCGCGATCTTTTCGAGCTGGTTCGCGGCTTGGCAGCGCGCCATGCCCTGGGCGTTCACGGGCTGCATGCCCACCAGACGCCCAAAGGCCTGCACCTGGAGATGCATGTGGAGGTGCCCGACGGCCAGACCCTGGCCCGAGCTCACGAGCTGGTGACGGCCTTTGAGAATTCGGTCCGGGGCGGGCTCAAGGAGCCGGTTACCATTGCCAGCCATATTGAGCCCGTGGGTGAGAAGGATTTGGCAAGGGACAGCCAAACGGACCAATCCGAATCCATCCGCCAGGAGGTGGAGAAGCTTGTGAACGGGGCCGGCTCGGTGTCCGACTGCCACGGGGTGGCAGTGCACCGCCTGGGAGACAAGTATTCGGTGAGCTTCCACTGCCGCATGGCCCCTACCGTCTCCATCGGTCAGGCCCACGAAATGACGGCCAAACTCGAGAATGTAGTCCGGGCCGCCATAGAGAATGTCGGGCGGGTGGTGATCCATGTGGAGCCGGAGACCGGCAGTTTCGTCAAAGGGTACCCGACCGAAGGTCCGTAGAGGGTTGCGTCAGCGCATGTGCATGATGGAATGGGAGGCGCCCGGCGAATCCCATGTGGCGCTGATCGCTCCGTTGTAGGCGGTGCTGAAAACCTGTGCTCCCGCATTTTCAAGAGCGCGAACAACCTCGGGCGATGGGAACCCGAAACTGTTGCCCCGTCCGCAGCTTATGAAAGCCCATTTGGCCTGAACCCTCTCATAGAGTCTCGGCGCAAGAGCGGTCCGGCTGCCATGGTGGGGGATAGCCAGCACGTCCGCTGAAAGATCTATCCCCGAATCGGCCAGAGCCGCGAGAACATCACTGCCAGCATCTCCGGGAAGAAGAGCCAAGCCCCTCCCGCGCCAGACAAGCCGCAGCACCAACGAAGCCGCGTTACCCCGTTTCGCGAATCCGTCCGGCGGGTGCAGCACCTCAAGGGACAGATCCTCTTGGAGCGCTATGCTGTCCCCGGCACGCCAGATAAGCGGCCTGAGGCCGCTTACAGCCAGGGCATTGCGAAAATCCTCAGGTGCCGGGAGTTCTCCGTTTCCGGCCAGGAAACCCACCCGGAAGCTGCTTAGCAGAGAGACCATCCCGCCGGTGTGGTCCCGGTCCGGATGAGACATCACCATCCCGTCCAAGACAGGGGGCCGTCCCCAGGTGAGGACCGGGGCCAGGACCGCCCGGCCCAGGTCGAAGGTGCTGGATAAAGTGCCTCCTCCGTCCACCAGGTAGCGCCTGCCGCCAGGAGCTTCCACAAGCAGGGATTGACCCTGGCCCACGTCCAGCATGGTCAGTCGGACCCGTTCGCGGCTTTGGTCCCAGACCCGGTAAAGCGAAGGAGTGGCCAACAGGAGCAAGCAAAGTCCCAACCAGGAAAGCATCGTTGCGCGCGGCAATTTCCAGGCCCAGGCAGAGCCGCCGAGGAGCAACATGTAACCAAGAACCTCGGGTTGCCAGGGACGCTGAACGGGATACACGGTCAGCCATCCGCGCGCGTCCATGGCCTTGAGGCTGCCCAGCATGAGTGAACACACCTGGGCGGAGGCTGCCAGGAGCGGGTCGCCCACGGTGGGCAGCCAGATGACGGTGAGCGCTCCCAGATAGGCCAGGGGCTGGGCGATCCATTCCACCACGGGCACCCAAAGAAGGTTGAGGTACAGGTGCGGGCTGGCCTCGCCGAACACTGCAAACTGGATGGGGAGCACTGCGAGCTGCGCGGCCAGGGTGACCAACACCCAGCCCAGGAGAAGCGCCGGAATCCATCTCCACGGTCCTTTTCCGCGCAGATGGGTGAAGATCGGCTTGGCCAGAGGCAAAAGCAGGATGAGACCGGCCACGGCCATGGCTGAAAGTTGCAACCCAACATCGAAGACGCAGAGCGGATCCCACAGAAACATGGCGGCCAGAGCGAAGAACAATCCGTCCAGCAGCACCCGGGGTCTGCCGAGCAAAAGCAGCACCCCCCAGGCCGCGAACATGAGCGCCGCCCGAGTGAGGGAAGGTTCGAAACGGCCAAGCCACAAATAGCAGCCGACCAGGGGAAATCCGATGGCCACGGCCAGCTTTGGCCTTGGCAGGCGCAGATAGATTCCAGACCAAATAAGCCCGAGCAACCAGGACACAGCCCACCCCAAGGCGGCCACTGCGGCCAGGTTCATGCCGGATACAGCAAGCAGGTGCGACAAGGAGGCCCGGCGAACCCGGTCCAGGTCGTCGCGGGCGATCGCGAAGCGTTCTCCCGTGACAAGCCCTAGGACCATCCCGCCGGAAGATCCTGGGCCAGCTCCCCGCAGAATGGCGTTTCGCAGCTCGGCTCGCCAATTCTCCAAGGCTGATGTCGGGGCATCTGTTTCCACCGACACACCCTTGCCTCCCAACGTGTAGGCTCTGAGAAACACGCCTTTCAATCTCCAGCGCCAGGACCAGTCCGTGGTTCCGGGATTGACGAACCCGCCCGTGGGGTGCGGCTGAGCGTGCAGGATCACACTGCTATCGGGGGTGGGTCTGAACGCGGGGTCCTGCCAGGTCCAGACCAAACGCCCAGGCAAGGGTGCGGTTTTCCCATCAGAAAAACGGAACTGCACCTGCTCAAGGAGAATCTCCAGACGATTGCCCGGTTTCTCTTCCATGCTGATTACTTTCCCGGCCAGAACCCCCTTCGGACGCTGGTCAATCCAATCAGGGATGGCCGGGACCGATGGGAGCCTAAGCCAGGTGAATGCAAACCCGGCCAGGGCGGCCAGGAGGAAAAAGAAAAAGCGGGGCGACGAACGCCCCGCAATGCGGTTGCCGGCAATGGTCAGAAAAACGGCCAGAAGTCCTGCGGCCGGATCGTGAACGGCCCAGGCCCCGCAAACGCCGGCCAAAAATAAAATCTGCCAGGGTAAGAGCCCAGGTGCGGCTATCACGCGCCCGGTTCCAGCCGACAGGCTGCCACGGCGGGCACGCCGAGGCTACTCCTTGGCTCGCTTGATGCGGGCACCCAGGGTCTGAAGCTTCACTTCCATGGCCTCGTAGCCGCGGTCGAGGTGGTAGATGCGTTGCACTTCTGTGGAGCCATAGGCGGCAAGGCCAGCCACCACCAGGGACGCGCTGGCCCGCAGGTCCGACGCCATTACCGGAGCGCCTGTGAGTCTTGGCACGCCGCGCACAAAGGCGCTCTGCGAACTCACCTTGATCTTGGCCCCCAGCCGGACCAACTCCTGAACGTGCATGAAGCGGTTTTCGAAGATGGTTTCGCGGATGGTCCCCGCTCCGGAGGAGACGCACATGAGGGCCATGATCTGGGCCTGCATGTCGGTTGGGAATCCGGGGTAGGGAATGGTGGTCACGTCCATGCAGGTCAACTCGCCTCCCCTGCGGACAACCAGACCGTCCGGGCCTTCGTTCATGACCACGCCCATTTCCCGAAGTTTGCTGAACACGGCGTCCATGGCGTCGCAGGGGCAGTTGTCCAGGATGAGCTCGCCGCCGGTCATGGCAGCGGCCACCAGGTAGGTGCCTGCCTCGATGCGGTCGGGCATGATGGAGTATTCGCAGCCGGACAGAGATGTTACACCCTGAATCTTGATAACGGGCGTGCCGTGGCCGGTTATCTTGGCTCCACAGGCGATGAGGAAATTGGCCAGGTCCACCACCTCGGGCTCCCGGGCGGCGTTCTCCAGGATGGTTTCACCCTCGGCCAGGCTGGCGGCCATGAGCAGGTTCTCGGTGCCGCCCACAGTGACCTGGTCGAAGACGATCTTGGCTCCATGAAGGCCGCTGGTCTTACCTTCGATGTATCCGGAATCAAGATCGAACCGGGCTCCCATTTGCTCCAGGGCGGTCAGGTGCAGGTTCACAGGCCTGGCCCCGATGGCGCAACCGCCTGGCAGGGCGACCCTGGCTTCGCCCAGGCGGGCCAGGAGCGGCCCCAGGCAGAGCACCGAGGCGCGCATGGTTTTCACAAGATCGTAGGGAGCCTCGGGATTCAGCGTCTGAGCCGGGTGCACGCAGGCCGAACCCGCCTCGAATTCGGCCTGAAGACCAAGGATGTTCAAAAGTTTGAGGGTGGTGTGGATGTCGCGAAGGTTCGGGACATTGCGGTAGGTGACGGGGCTATCCAGCAGGATGGCGGCCATGAGTATGGGCAGGGCCGCGTTCTTGGAGCCGGAAACCCGTACGCGTCCGCGCAGGGGCAGGCCGCCCTCGATGATCAGTTTGTCCATGGATTCCTCGCGATGTTACGGATGGCGTGGACTCTCTCTAGCCCGAAGCGGGCCGGGGCTCAAGGGCTGTGAAATGGTCTTGACCCCATGGCTGGCCTCATGTATTGCTTCCCGTCCGACGGTGGCTGTAGCTCAGTTGGTAGAGCACCAGGTTGTGGCCCTGGGGGTCGTGGGTTCAAGCCCCATCAGTCACCCCATCGTAAAAGTGGAAATCCCGGCCAGGCATCTGTCCGGGATTTTTCTTTTCCATCCGCCGCGTTCCTCTCATTCCGTGAGGTTGATTTCTGTTAGGGAGCATGTATTCAACTCCTAGTGAACAGGATTCTATGCGATACGGGCCGGAGCTGCCCGTATTGAGTGTCCCACAGGAGGTTCTTATGAAACTGCTTCCATTGACCATTCTCTCTGCCGTGCTCCTCTTCTTGGGCGGGTGTGGACCAATCAAGCCGATGACCGAATCCGAATTCAAGGGGTTCTGTTACCAGTCCGGCGACGGCCGTTTCGGTTCGTGCGACACCATATCGGTATGCGATCCATATACTGTGGCCATGAACATGCAGCAGCCGTCCTTGAGTAAATGTCTGCAAGAATGCGAGGCCGTTCATGGTTCCCAGGTCTGGACCTACATACTCACCGATTGCGCCGGCCCCAACGACTCAGCCCGTGATTGGTGCCAAAGGTTTTGCCGGACTAACTATTCAAAGTGACGTAGCTCGGCCACTGGGCGAGTATCATTTCCAATGCCGGGCAGTCCGCTGTCCGGCATTTTTCAGTTTGACACGCCCCACCCTCCCGGATGAGAGAATAACCAAAGCGTGGCTGGACGACTTTTTTTCCCAGCATGGCTGTGAGTTTGGGTTCGCCTCTCGTCACAGGAGGGCTGCACGGTGGACAGACTGGAAATTGTTGCCCGGGCTTGGACGGCCGGAACTGACGTAGAAGGTTTGGACAAGATTGAGTCCATTAGGGCCATCCAGCGAGCCGAGGGCTATGATCCGTGCTTCGGATGCGGCTGCTTCGACACGTGCGGGCAATTGGGATGTGCGTTCAGGGCGGACTGCCAGCAGATTACGCTCATTGATGATCCGTGCGAGGTTGTTGCGTGCGATCTGGGAGATCAAAAGAAGTAACTCTTTTGAGGCTTCACGCTGGCTTCATGCGATAGTTGAGACGTCTGGAACATTCTGCTGCCGAGGATCGTCTCTTCAGCGCAATGTTTTTATTCCCACCGCGTACGAATTCTTGTAAAAGCCGGGTGCCTTAATCACTGCCCAGGGCGGCGGGGATCTCGCCATTGCCAACCTTGCCCCGCCGCCCATTAACTCCCTGGTTGATCCAAAGAGTATTTCTTCTTCCTCTCGTTGTTGACCTCCTCAGAAAATACTGGATAATGCTTCACATTGTCCTGTCGCAGAGCGTTTTGGCTGGAGAGCGCCTTATCCAATTCGAACCTCGGGGGCGTCATGTCGCATATCGAATGGCATTCGGGTTTGTCCTTGGGCATCGAGAAGATTGACGACCAGCATAAGAACCTCATCGATCTCTCAAACAAATTGATGGACGCCGCCAAGCATGGGGCTTCCAAGAACATAACAGAAGCTTTCCATTCTCTCCGGGAATACACAGTATACCACTTCAACGACGAAGAAGAATACATGCGGCGGATCAAGTATCCAAAGTTGCACGAGCATAGCCAGCAACACCTCATCTTGAAGCAGCAGGTGAAGTACTATCAGGAGGCTCTCTACAAGAAGGCGGAGATTACAGAGTCGGAAATACTCGACTTTTTGAAGAAATGGCTGATTGATCATATAGTGTACAACGATCTGGACATAAAAAGGTTTTTAGAATCGAAACCTGACAATTAGGCAGATGTGGAAACGTGAGCCATCAGGCAGAAGAGAGTGGGGAGAGAAACGTTTTTGGGGCGGGCTAACCAATGCTGGATAGCTGTTTGTCGTCGCGAAGTGCGCAAATATCTTTCTCAGGAATCGTTCTGAAAAACAGATAGTTCCGTATCATATATAGAATAGATTATACTTGCCTTCCCAGCAAAGAGTCTTTACTCCCCGGCTAATTTTGTCGGGTATTGAGCGTGGTGGGGATCCACGTGGCGCGAAGAAATGGGCGTTTTTCCGCGTCATGTGTGTTCCATGAATTCAAAGAGTCGGAGAATCATCGAGCGTGCGG
The DNA here is from genome assembly GCA_016208105.1 of Desulfovibrio sp. Taxonomy (NCBI): domain Bacteria; kingdom Pseudomonadati; phylum Thermodesulfobacteriota; class Desulfovibrionia; order Desulfovibrionales; family Desulfovibrionaceae; genus Desulfovibrio; species Desulfovibrio sp. The sequence continues at coordinate 76,089 of JACQYS010000019.1, read as the reverse complement.
GTGTCTTATCGAGCCCGTGAGCCGGTCTGTTCGACGGCCAAAAAGGTGGGGATTATGAATAACATACGCGTTGGCGTGAGGCTGGTTTCAGCCTTTGTTTTGGTGTCGCTGTTCACCGTGGTGGTGGGTATTGCCGGTTATGTGGGTCTCAAATCCACCAAGAGTTATCTGGACAATAGCAACAACGACTACATTCCAGGCATCAGCTACCTGGCGAACATGCGGTTCAACCTGAGAAACATCGTCGTTGCGCAACGAACCCTGCTTATCGACAAGATATCCCCGCAGGAGCGCCAGCGCCAGAAGGATAACTTGAAGGCCGCGCGTGAAGCTAACGTGGAAGCCGTGGCCAAATACGAAGCCCTGCCCCGCACTCCCGAGGAAGATGCGCGGTGGCAGGTATTCAAGAAGGAACTGGAAACAGTCAGGACGATAAACGACAAGACCATGGAGGCCATCACCGCCTGGGAAAAGGACATCAACAACGATGAGCTTTTCGAGCATTTGACCGACCTGGTCATGACCCAGGCTTTGAAGTCCAACCGGGCGCTTAACGACGCTGTCGGCAGTGTGATGGAATATAACGTCAAAAGCGCGCAAACAGATACTCAGACAGCGGAAAAGGAAATCGGCTGGCTGAACACCCTGATCACGGCCCTGGCTGTACTCGCTCCTGTGGCGTCCCTGTTGATAGGACTTTTCGTGACCCGGTCCATCGTTTTGCCGCTGAAGAGGAACATGGAGTTTTCCGCCGCAGTAGCCAACGGCGACTTGAACGCGGTTCTGGACGTGAACTGCACGGACGAAACCGGCAAGCTGGCTGACGGGTTGCGCTTCATGGTTAAGAACCTCAAGGAGAAGATTGCCGAGGCTGACGCCAAGAGCGCTCAGGCCGAGCAAGCCGCCGAGGAAGCCAGGCTGGCCACGGCCGAGGCCCAGAAGGCCAAGGAGCAGGCCGAAGCGGCCAAGCGCGAAGGCATGCTCCATGCGGCCGACAGCCTGGAAGGGGTGGTCGAGATCGTCACTTCGGCTTCAGAGGAACTTGCGGCCCAGGTGGAGCAGTCCAGCCGGGGTGCCGAGCAGCAGGCCCAGCGCGTCGGCGAGACTGCCACCGCCATGGAGCAGATGAACGCCACAGTACTTGAGGTGGCAAAAAACGCTTCCCAGGCTGCGGAAACATCCGACCAGGCCCGGGGCAAGGCCGAGGAAGGTTCAAAGAGAGTGGGGCAGGTGGTGGAAAGCATCGGCGAAGTGCAGCGCCATGCACTTGGGCTGAAAACCGACATGACCACTCTGGGCAAACAGGCGGAGGGAATCGGGCAGGTGATGAACGTCATCTCCGATATCGCGGACCAGACCAACCTGCTGGCCTTGAACGCGGCCATCGAGGCCGCAAGGGCCGGCGAGGCGGGCCGAGGGTTCGCCGTGGTGGCGGACGAAGTGCGCAAATTGGCCGAGAAGACCATGACCGCCACCAAGGAAGTGGGTGATGCCATCGGCGGCATCCAGGGTGGCACCAAGCGAAACATTGAGAACGTGGATCTGGCGGTGGAAAAGATCGACGAAGCCACCTCCATGGCCAACCACTCGGGCGAAGCCTTGCGAGAGATCGTTACGCTGGTGGAACTGGCCACTGATCAGGTCCGCTCCATCGCCACAGCCAGCGAGGAACAGTCCGCGGCCAGCGAGCAGATCAACCGTTCCATCGAAGAAATCAACAGGGTTTCGGCCGAGACCTCCGAAGGCATGCGGCAGTCCGCCTTGGCCGTGGAGGAGTTGGCCAATCAGTCGCAGGTGCTCAAGGGGCTTATCGAGGAGATGCAGTCCGACGGCGGATCGAGTGGAAGCCTTCCTGCTGGAAGGTCCGCGAAACGCGCTTTGGGAGCATAACGGATGCTTTGTTGCCCCTAAAGGACGAAGTGCGCTGGAAATGTGCGCCGATGTCCTGGCGCGCGGCTTGCGCGAACACTTCGAGGTGAGTGTGATTCCAAGGCGGCCCCGGCAACGGGGCCGTTTTCGTTGAGTTCTTCTTTACGGCCGGACCTTCGCTGAGTCGTAACGTTACTGCCGTAATGGCTTCGTGGGAAATCGCTCGTGCGGGGTGGACCATGGCAAAAATTGAGTGGAACGCGTCTTTCAGCCTGGGCGTGAAGTCTTTGGACAGCCAGCAGAGAAGATTGATCGAACTGGCCGCAGGCATCATTCAATCCGTGAAAAGCAAACAGGATTACCGTCTGGTTTCCGCTCTCTTCAGCAAGCTCAGGCAGCATACCGTCTACCATTTCAACGATGAAGAAGAGTTCATGCGCTCCATGGGGTATCCGGAGGTCAAAGCCCATGCCAAGGAGCATGATGATATCAAAAGTATGTTGCGCCAACACCAAGAGCAACTCTTCTGGGAAGGGAGAGTTCGGGAAAAGGACATTCGGGAGTTTCTAAAGAAATTGCTCGTGGAGCACGTGGTGTATTCAGATCTCAGTGTGAAACGATTCCTCAGCGCGAACACTCTCCAAAAAGACAAGGCTCCTGCCGCCTGAAGCCCGGAAGGCGTGGCGTTCCGGCTCGAGCTAGGATAGAAAAGGGGCATGCGCCCCATCACCATTTCAGTTTTCGAGCTCTTCAAAATTGGCCCTGGCCCGTCCAGCTCCCACACCATCGGCCCCATGCTGGCCGCCAGGCAGTTCGTGGACATGGCAGGATTGCTCCCCACGGACATTCTGGACAGGGCCCGGTCTCTCGAGGTCAGGCTCTTCGGCTCGCTGGCGGCCACCGGCCGGGGACACGGGACGGTCCGGGCCGTACTGGCCGGCCTGCTCGGGCACAGCCCGGAGTCCTGCCCCCCGGACATTCTCGACACCATGTCCGGCTTCGGCACGGGAAGCATCCGGCTGGGCGGCCGCGATGTAGCCATATCCGAAGATTCCGTGGTCTTCGACATGCTGACAAAGCCCGAGCATCATCCCAATACCATCTGGCTTGCGCTCAAAGACTCCGAGGGGGCACCGCTTTTTGAGCGAGAAGCCTATTCGGTGGGAGGCGGTTTCATCGAGTGGAAGGACCAGCAGCCAGTTACATCACCGGCCCTGCCGTTTCCGTATTCCACAATGCAGGAGCTGCTTCTGTGTATCGATGCCTCGGGGCTGTCGTTACCGGAGATTATGCTCGCCAACGAAGCCGCCCTGACCGGGCTTTCTCCCCAGGATATCGGGGCCAAGCTCGAGCACGTCATGCGGGTCATGGAGGACGCGGTGGAGCGGGGTCTGGAGGCGGATGGTCCTCTGCCGGGTCCGCTTGGGCTACATCGCAAGGCCAAGGCTCTTTTCGAGCGCTACAGGCAGGACCCGCAGATGCACGACAGGCCCATTCTTGCCTTGTGTGCCTGCGCCTTTGCCGGGGCGGAGGAGAACGCAAGCGGGCACACCATCGTTACCGCACCCACGGCAGGGGCTTCGGGAGTGCTTCCGGCAGTGCTCTACGTCACCAAGAACCTGCGTCCGACCGCGGGAGTCTTCAGGAAGGCCCTGCGCGAGGCGTTGTTGGCCGCTGCCGTGGTGGGAATGTTGGCCAAGCACAACGCTTCAGTGAGTGGGGCCGAGGTGGGGTGCCAGGGAGAGGTGGGCGTGGCGTCCGCCATGGCTGCCGCGTTTCTGGCCCAGGTGAACGGCCATCCCGCCAGGGTGGTTGAAAATGCCGCTGAAACAGCCCTGGAGCACCATCTGGGACTGACCTGCGATCCCGTGCAGGGCTACGTGCAGATACCCTGCATCGAGCGAAACGCCATGGGGGCGGTGAAGGCCTTCGCAGCCTACCAGATTGCGGCTGCCGAGGTCCCGGGGCACCATATGGTCGGGTTGGATCAGGCCATTAAGGCCATGGCCGAAACCGGCCGTGACATGTGCGCAAAATACAAGGAGACAGCTCAGGGCGGTCTGGCCGAAAGCGTGCGCTGCTGAGACCGGTCCGCCCGTCCGGTTTTGCACGAGGCATCGCCAGATTCAGGCTGTGGCGTCAAAAAACGTTTGGCTTGGACCGGAGCACTGGCTCGCGCATCACTTGTGCCCTGGCAGTTTCCCTGAAACCCAGGCTGCGGCCCTGTCCAGGTAGTCCGCCTCCTTCACGCTGAAGAACCATCCCAAGGCCCCAAGCGCCAGGAATTTCCACCACGGCGAGAACGAAGCCACGGCCACGTCCAGGTAGCTCAATATCGGCTGGTGCATGAGATAGATGGCGTAGGAAGCGCCTGAGAGCCAAAGCACCCCTTGGCGCTGGCCCATGCTTTCGGAAAACGGCAGGGAAAAGAGAACCACGAACAGGGCCAGGGTCCAGGCCAGGGAGGCGAACCAGGGGGTTTGCAAGCCAAGGAGCCACCAGACCAGGCAGAATCCGCAGGTGCCGAAGATGAGGCCGCCCAGGCGGGTGTCCACAATCAAGGCCCGCCCAGGAGACTGCTTCCACAGGTCAGCCATCCACATGCCGATGAGAAATTCCGGAAGTCTCGAAGGCAGGTTGAAGGAGGAGAGGAAGGCCAGGGTGCCTCCCCATCCGTCCGGGGAAGCCTGCCCCCAAAGCTTGACGGCCTCGGTGAGCGGCCAGACGATGAGCGCGGTGGTGATGGTGAATTTGGCCGGGCCGTACTTGCGGTACTGGGTAAGTATCCAGGGCCAGGCCAGGGTGAACTGGAACAGGAGTCCAAGCCACCAGTAGGCCGCCGTGTTGGACATGAAAGACTGCGTCCGCAGTGGGTCCAGAAAGAAAATGTGCGAAAGGGCCGAAGGCAGCCAGGCAGCGGGATCAGTCACCCTGTACACTACCGCGTTGCCGATGATCACCAGAAGAACGGCGATGAAATAATGGGGGCAAAGCCTGGACAGCCGCTTGGGAACGAAGTCCTTGAGCTTCGGTATCGGGGCGGGGGTGTCGCCAACATAGGGCATGGCCAGGAGAAAGGCGGTCATGACGTTGAACACAACCACGCCCAGGGCCAGATCCTTGAACGCCTCTCCAAGCAATGTCCCGGCGTAGGCGTCGCGCAGGGGGCCGATCCCCTGGAAAAGGTGGTGCAGGAATATTCCCACCATGGCGATGGCGCGTATGAAGTGCAGCTGAGGTATATCTTTCTTCACGGGGAGCTCCTCCTGGAAATGCAAACAATCCCATAGCCTTGAAACCAGGCCCCAGGCAAGACCGCCTGGGACTGTGCAACAATGCAAAACGGAGAAGACCGTTGTGAGTATATGCTAGGTGGAAGAAAAGAACAGGCCTTATGGGCACGCAGTGCTTCCTGCGCAAACACTCCGACCGAATTATTCTAGACAGCCGCGAAGCGGATTACCACCAGGGTCACGTCGTCGTCCTGGTTCCCTCCGTCCAGAAATTCGCGCCAATCCGTAGTGATGGCTTCAAGTATGGCCTGGGCGGGTTTGGCCGCATTGTCCCGGATCACCTTGCGGAGCCTGTCTTTGCCGTACATGGACCTGTCCGGCCCGAAGCTCTCCCAGAGCCCATCCGTACCAAGTATCAGAATCTTGCCGGCTGGCCACTCTTTCAGCCTCTGGGGGAGATAGGCGCTCTCCTGGTCGACAGCCAGGGGTAAGCCCTTGCCGTGCAGCTCGGTGAATGCATCCGAGTCCGGATCATACACTATGGCGGGGTCATGGCCGGCCCGGACCCACTCCACATGGTGTTGCCTCGGGTCCAGCACCAGCATGAACAGGGTGATGAAATGGCCGCTTCCGGCCACGTCCCGGGCCAGATGCCGGTTCAGGGTGGTCACGATGCGCGAGGTGTCGGACAGGCACAGGGCCGCTTGTCGCAGAAAACCTCGGGCCGAGGCCATGAGCAGGGCCGAATCGACGCCGTGGCCGGAGACGTCCGCCACCACCACGGCCAGGGTGTCCCCGGCCAGTTCCAAGAAGTCGTAGTAGTCCCCGCCTGTCTGCCCCGAGTAGATGGCTGTGGCCGCGATGTCCACACCTTGGCGCATGGGGATCATGCCCGGCAAGAGACTCTTCTGTATGGCCTCGGCCTGGGAAAGGGCTTCCATGAGCTGGGTGCGGTGCCGTAGTCCCTCTATCATGGAGTTGGTGCGCGCGGCGATTACTCCGAACTCGTCGGCGGTGGCCACGGGAATGAACCGGCGGAACTCTCCCTGGCTCACGGCTTCCAGCACCACTGTCTGCTCGGAAAGAAGCCTGCGCAGGTTTTCCGAATACCGAAATATCAGGATGCCCACCCCGGCGATGAGCACGGCTGTAACGTAAACCACTTCCATGGTCACCGACCGCTTGGCTTCGGCCAGGGCCCTGGGGTCGCTTGCGTGTCCGGCCAGCCAGTCCACGCCGTTAATGAGAATCACAGTGAGAAGCGCCGCCACGATGACAGCGGAACCCAGAGCCACGAATGCGAACTTGCGGGCCATGGGACGCACCTTTTCAGGCGGGGTCCGCCAGTTTTTGGTGCATGCCCGGTCGATGATGCGTCGCTGCCGGGTAATTGCAGCGTCCATGGACAGGAAGAATGCTAGCGAGGCCATGCCTATTCCCAACTTCACACCACTGAAAAAGGGGAATCCGAGCACGGCGGTATTAAACGATGCAGCCAGTGATCCGGCCGCGAGGCCCAGGAGAAAATCGAGAATGAACTGGGCTCGGGGCTGGCAGAAAATCTCGCGGTTTTCCACCAGGGCTTTTTCCAGAAAGGGCCTGGCCGCGAGCACAAGTGTCGAGGCGCCCAGGATGATCGCCCCCAGCTTCACGGGGGGCAGTGCATCCATGAAGGGTCAGACCTTGCCCCCGTATATGGCCAAGAGGATCGATCCCAACAGATAGCCCAATCCAAGGCGCAGGTACGGCTTATTGTCCATGAGCCCTGATATATCAGCCCGAGCCGGGAGGGAATACGAAAGTGACGGCCAGGAAAAAGCCCCCCGCTTTCGCGAGGGGCTTGTGTTTTCGGGGCCGGGACGATTCATCAATCCATGTCCGAAGGCCGTCATTTGGAGCAGGATTGTTCGGCTACGTTACTGGGTCAGCTTCTTGGTGCCGTCCCACATCTTGGTGGCCTTGGGAGCGGGCTGCAGGTAAGTGGTCCAGACGTACTTCTTCAGGTTTTCAGGATTCATCATCATTTCGCGGCTCCATTCCAAGATGGGCGGAACCAGGGTCTTGATGTCGCCTTCCAGGTTCTTGGCCACGGCGTAGTTGGTTGCCTGCATGGCCAGGTCAGCGGCGCGGCGGCTGTATTCCTGGGAACGGGCCAGGGTGTCCAGGGCCTTCACGGGGTTGTGGAAGCCCATGGAGTTCTCGGCGGACACATAGTCCCACATCCACTGGCCGTGGCGGACATTCTCCTTGGCCTGGAGCATGAGCGCGTCGTAAGCGGCGTTCTTTTCGCCCTTGAACTCGTTTGCCAGGCGCACTGCCTCATGGGCGCGCACGGACATTTCCTGGGCCTTTAAGAGCTGGTCGTGAACCTTGCGCTGGGTGAACAGCACGCGCTCCTTGAGATATTCCGCAGTCTTGTCCTGGTGGCACTGCTTGCAGGTCCCCTCGGGGTTCAGAAGCGGCGAGGTCCACTGGTGGTTGCTGGTCTTCTTCTTGTCCGGATCGACTGTGCGGGTGTAGGCCATGTGGCAGTCGGCACAGGCAACACCCGCGGCCCCGTGGGGACCGTTGATGAAGTGTTCGAATTCTGGGTGCTGGGCTTTGAGCATGGGAGTCTTGGACACGGGATGCGTCCAGTCGGCGAACCAGTTCTCCATGCCCTTCATCTCGACCACGCCGTGGTCCTTGTAGTATTCGTAAATGTTTTCGGGATCCACGCCGGCAAAGGGCTTGTCAGGCGTGGCGCCGGTGGTCCAGGGGAAGATGGGTTTGGCGGCCGGGCCGTACTTGGCGGGCTGGAAGTAGTACTCCACGTGGCACTGGGCGCATACCAGGGTGCGCATTTCGTTCCGGCTGGCCTTGGACAGGTCGAAGCCGAGCTTCTCGAGAGTTTCCTTCAGGGGCACCGAGGAAATGCGCAGCTTCATGTCCGCTGGATCGTGGCAGTAGGCGCATCCGATGGAATCGTCCTTGGGGTCGGTCTTGGCGCGGAAGTCCTGGAATTCCATGGACCACAATTTGTCGCCGTATTCCTTGTGCCAATTGGCCATCTTGTTGGTCTTGCAGTTCCAGCAGGTGGCGGGCAGGCCGGCCTTGTCTGAATACTGGTTGATACGATCGGTGTGCAGGATGTCGTCGATGGCGTAGGTGTGCCCGCGCGCTTTCTTGTACTCCAGGCTGAAAGGGTACCCCAGCCACAGGTTTTTGAGATAGGGCTGGGCCGCCTTGGGATTGCCTTTGGGAGGCTGGTTGATGTTGTCGTTCTTGTCCCAGGGAACGGGTCCGCCGAAGTCGGTCAGCTGCTGCAGGTCGTCCTTGTTGTTGCGCTGGTAGGTGGTCCACTGGGCCGGGAACTGTTTTTCAAAGGCTTTGTTGCTGGTCTCTTCGCTCTTTAGCCCGGTCTTGTAGGTGGGGGCCTTGGGCGCGTCGGCCTGCTGGCCGCAGCCGACGATGAAAAGACTCAAGACCGCTGCCGCGAGCAGGGCGACGAAAAGTTTGTTCTTAGTCATCGGCGACCTTCCTTGTGGAGATGGGGGTGCGGGACTTGTGCGGGACCGAACGATGGCAGTCCCCGCAATAGGGCTTGGAATCCATGGCCACTTTTTCAATGGTGGGCGTGTGGCAGCGCACGCAGTTGGCCTGGATCACATCCTTATGCAGCTTGTTCGCATGGATCACGTCGGGGATGTTCTTGGTGACCGTGCTCCATGCATCGCTTGCGCCAGCAGCGGCCTTGAAGGGAATCTTGGCGGCCAGGTTGTAGGGGGCGTGGCAATCGTTACAGGCGAGCTTGGCATGGCCCGAGTTCTTGAAGGTCCAGAACGAGGTGTCCATGGAATGGCAACTGGAACAGAAGGCCGCCTGGTCCGTGGTCTGCATGGTATAGGCCCCGCCAACGCCTAATACCAGGACAGCCAGGAGAATCATGGCGACCTTGAACCAGTTGGTCGTTCCTGCCTGTTTCGGCGGCGAGTTGCTCATGCGGCTCCCTCCTGCGTTGCTGGCCCGGGAATGCGGGCGTGATGAATTGATGGAATACGCTATTATTAGCACATTCAGCTATGAAAAATGTGATCTAGATCACAAAAATATGGGAAGAATGGGCCGGAGAGGACGGAAGCCTCTCCGGCTAGAGAATGGAAGAACCTAGAAGCTTTAGCGGTAGTCGGGATTTTGTTCGGAGAGTCGTTTTTCCTGTTCGCGTTTTTCGTACTGAGCTTTTTGCAATTGAGCGTTTAAGGAGTGGTAGGCTTCATATGCCTTGGCCTTGGCATCTCGAAATGCTGCGGCCCGTTCAGCGGAGCCGTCCTCCAGAGCTTCCTTCTCAGCCAATTCGAAGCGGTAGTAAGCGTCCCGCTGAGTTTCAACTTTGTTCCTGAGCTCTTCCACGTAGCTGGTGGTAACCCTCTGCTGGGCTAAAACGGCTCCAGCAGGGCCAGGAACTGCGATGATGATGGTCATCGCGACAGCAAGGACAATTCGAATCATGACCCCTCCCTGGGACTTAGGTTCGTCAACTGAAGACGTAAAACAGAGCCCATAAGTTACATATAGCATTGAGGTGGTTTTTGGCAATAATGGAGAAAACAAAGCCTCCCGATGGGTTGTTCGAACTTAAGGATTCTAAAAGCAAATCGTATGCCTTGGCGAATTGTCTTTAATATTAAGTCTGTTGCTGGGCGTGTGAGTCCAGTAGGCAGGCAGCGGCCCTTTTCTGGGTGTGATATATCGGAATAATTGCGGCAGGGCCGAAGTCGTGGAAGGAGAAGAGCTGTCTAATCGGGCTGAGGTTCCGGTTCATTCCCGAAAGCATCGCACGAGGGGGGCAGGGCTCCGGAGGATGGAGCCGCGGTGGAGGTCCATCCGAATATGACTCGCTCAGGCCGGGCGCATAAGAACGCGCTCGCGCATGTCTTCGGGGGTAATGGTCTCGTACAGGTGATTCATGGCTCTGAAGCAATGGGAAATGTCGGTGTAGAGACTCAGCTGGTCCAGGCAGGCTTTCTTGATCTCGGAAATGAGCAGGGGGCCGGGATGGATGGTCCTTACCGCCCGGACAACGGATTCGGGGTGGTCGCAGAGAACCAGGTGTGCCGTGCCGAGCGTCGGAGTTGATTCAAAAAATGCACTGCGCTTGTCTTCAGGTTCGGCAAAGATGTTGAAGGCCACCTCCAATCCGCCAAAACCTTCGATGTCCAGCACCAGCACAGGGACCGCTTCTTCCACATAGACGCCACAGGTGAGGGCTCCGCTGGCAAAGCCGCGCACCTCGCCGGGGGAGATTCCACCATAGAAGAAGAAAACCTCGAATCCCCCACCGACCAACACGGGCGCGGGCCCCTCTCCCGCAGGCCGAATCCCAAGAGACTGGCCCAACTTCAGGTTCAGGGCGCTCACGCCTTGAGCCTTGGCTACTTGCCGCGCTTGGAAAGGTCCTGACGCAGCTTGGCCAGGTTGTCCTCGATGGGGTCTCCCTTCACTTTGAGCAGGGCCATCCCGTACATCAGGTCGAAGGGAATGATATTGTTGGCCTTGTCCTGATAGAGGCTGTTCATGGCATCCTTCACCATGTACGGCTGGTAAGGGAATTGAGCCAGAAAGCAATCCATAAAACTTTTCTGGGCATCCTGCGGGTTTTTGGCGCTATCCTGTCCGCCAAAGGTGACGTTCAGGCAGAGGATGCGAAAAGCCGTGGCGATACCTTCAACAAAGGAGATACGTTCCTTGTCTGTCATGGCGGTCCAGCGCTGGCCGAAATTGGTGACTTCACCATGTCCCTTAGCAGCTGCGGAAGGGGAGGAGGCAAGAGGCGTTGGGGTCTTGTCGCCGGATTTTTTCTGGGCCAGGGCCGGGACGGCCAGGGCGAGAATAAGGGCGAGAGCGATGAGCAAGGCTTTACGGGCCATGAGTGACTCCTTGTGAGTGGTTGGCCCCAGGGGGGCATGAGCGGTTTAGCCCCATGCGGGAAAAAATCAAGCCCCCGCCCCGCTTGTGACGGCCCTGGGGACGCGTTTGTCACCGACGCGGATAGTGACCTTCTCCTTGTCCAGGTATTCCAGCAGGGGGATGGCGAACTTGCGCGACAGCCCGGTCAGCTCCCTGAACTCCTGGGGGCCGAGTTCCCGGTTTGAGGAAAAGTACTCCAGCACTTTGGATTTAAGAGCTTCCAGAGCCGAGGTGGCAAAGTACATCTCTTCCTTGACCCGGGCCAGAAATCCCTGGTCCTGAAGGAGTTTGTACACAGGCTGGACGTCCTTGGGGCCAAGCCCCATCATCTCCAGAACATCCTTGTAGTTGGGAGGGGTCAGCCCCCCGACCTGATAGACCCCGAGAATCCTGGCGCGCAGATCCTCCTGGTCAGTCCCCAACAGAATTGTGTGGGCGGGCAGACGCAACAGCTCCAGATCCTGGGACAGACCGCCGGTCTTGAGCAGCCGCTCCAACAGGAAATGCATGAGCTTCGGTGGGTGTTTCTTCCCCCATGTGGAGGCCAGCTCTCCCCTTGCGACGCCCTGTTTGAGGGGCTCGCGCTTGTGAAAGGCCTCCATGTGTTGGATGAGGCTTAGTCCGAGCCCTTCCAAGACGTCGCCCAAGATCCATAGCTTGGCCTCCTTGTCCCAGAGGCTGGCCTGGCCCTTACCGGAAAAGCCCTGGAGGGTCTTGTCCAACTCGCGGCTTTCCAGGCCGGTAAGAACCATGAGTTCCGCGAAGCTGGCACCCACAGACCCACGCAGTTTAAGATGAAGGCGGATCACATCTTCTGTTGATGCCTGGGGCAAGGCGGCCAGATCGGCGAGTTCCGGGCCGTTGCGTTTGATGCGGCCAGCCAGGGGGGTGAGTATGGTCCCGCCCGCAACGGTACGAAGCGGGGAAAAGGCGCGCATGACGCATCGGTCGCCGCTTACGCCGGCCAGGGGAGATTCAAAACGGGCCTGGCACAGAGCGGTCTGGCCGGGTTCGAGCTTGTCCCGGTCCAGGAAATAGAGCCGGGCCATCACCTCGCGGGTTCCGTGGTGGAAATGGACCTCGCCGCGATGCCTGAGCGCCCTGGGGGAGGATGCCAGGCAGGTGATTTCCATGTTCCAGGCCAGACTTGGAAACAGGGTGCCTGCATGGGCGAGCACCTCGCCGCGCTCAACGTCCTCCACTTCCAGGCCGGAGACGTTCACCGCGGTGCGTTGCCCCGCCAGGGCCACATCGGAAGCGTTGCCATGCACCTGGAGGCCGCGCACCTTGGTTGGCTTGCCCGAGGGGAAAAGCATGGCTTCGTCACCAGTTTTAAGCTGCCCGGCTATGAGCGTGCCGGTCACTACGGTGCCGTGCCCCTTCATGGTGAAAACCCGGTCTATGGGCAGCCGGGCAAGGTCCGAGCGGCGCTTGGGGGTAAATTCAGCTGTTAGGCGGGCGAGTTCCGCCTTGAGCGCGTCAAGACCCTGGCCGGTGTGGGCGGATACCGGTATGAACGGGGCATCGGCTAGAAATGTCGGAGCCAGGAAGGTTTTGACGTCCTCGGTGACCAGGGACAGCCATTCTTCGTCAACTGCGTCCAGCTTGGTCAGCGCTACCACACCCTGCTTGATGCCTAAAAGGGTGCAGATCTCCAGGTGCTCGCGTGTCTGGGGCATGACGCCCTCGTCGGCCGCGATGACCAGGACCACGAAGTCGATGCCGGCCGCGCCGGCCACCATGTTCTTTACGAAACGCTCGTGCCCGGGAACGTCCACCACGCCAATGCGGTGGCCACCGAGCTCCATGAAGGCGAAGCCCAGCTCGATGGTAATGCCGCGCTTCTTTTCCTCGGACAGGCGGTCGCAGTCGATTCCTGTGAGGGCTTTGACGAGTGTGGTCTTGCCGTGGTCGATGTGACCGGCCGTGCCCATGATGACCGGCATGAATGACTCCAGACGGTTTGGATTGGCGCTCTAGCCTGTTGAAAAATTCCCGCTGGCGGTGTTGCAGCGCAAAAGCCAAACCTTCGCGTATGTCAAATACGCTTCAGCCTTGACTTTTTTCTACGCCTTGCCAGCAGGCTTTTTGAACAGGCTTAAGAAGACCGACTTTTGCACCAGGTTGTTAAGGCGCCGTTTCCAAGTATCGCCGGATGGGCGCGGTCTGTAAAGGGCCAGGAAGATTTATGCGACTATGGAGGATTGGCCCTGTTGCCGGCGTTTCACCATGAAATAGAGAAACTGCCTGGGAACAGCCTTGGAGTATTCAAGGTCCGTGGCATGGCGCTCGGCCAGTTCGTCTATGGTGCGGGTGACATCGGGCAGGTCGCCTTTGTAGTCATGGAAGGCCACCACTCCGCCTGGGCTCAGCCGGTTCCAGATCATGTTGAAATCACTCTGGACGTAGTCGGCCTGATGGTTGCCGTCGATAAAGGCGAAGGCGATTTTGGATGCGGGCAGGATGACTGCCTTGGAATCTCCTCGCAGGGTTCGGACGTTCAAGAGCCCCCGGGTGTTGTGCAGATAGAGAAGCCACTGCGAGGGAGCCCCTCTCTCGGCCAGCCACTCCTTGTAGAGTTCTTTCATCACGAAGCCCTGGTCCGTGGCGGTCTGATCGAAATCAAGATCAAACACATCGATGACGTGGAGGAGCTTGTTCCGGCATTCCTTGGACAGATAGTGCGAGAGCAACTGCGTACCTTCGCCGAACAAGGCGCCGATCTCCACAAAGTCCCCGGGAATATGGTGAACCTTGCGCCAGTGACAGAAATTGATGAGGTAATGGTACTTGTCCTGGGCGTGGGGTATGAGCATGGCGTCCTCCGTCTGGGACCAAATGCATGATTCGTGCCGCTTGTTCTCCTGTTTCATGCGGTTGGTATGGGAATTGCTCGGAGGGCTTTTGGGAAGGCGATCCGCATTACGAATCCAGAGGGAAGAAGGACATATTCGGATGCGGACACGCACCAGCCGGAGCCAATCTTGATGAAGGGTGTCGTTGGGAGAGTGGGACTGGATGCTGCGGATATGCCTGCTTTGCCCGACTTGGACAAGCTGGATGACGTGGCATTCGTGGAACGAGATCTCGCCTGTTGACTGAGCGATTATTTCGGCCGTGCGGTGCTCCCCTGAGAACCTGAGTGAACGGAATTTTGACACTTTCATTCTCGTTCCACTCAGTTGGAAAGGGTAAACCCGCGGGGTCGATACCGGGGATATGTGCCTGGTTCAGGCGGATAACGGGCCTGTGGTATGACAGGACATTTAAGTCGTGGTTCCGCTGGAGCGTTCGTGTGAGAGCGGGGCGCATACTTAAAAGGTTTGTCTTTCAGGAAGATTCGTTGGGAGCGACATGAAGGGTATCACACTGCTGGTCTACCGGCCTGATGTTTTTTTCACCGTGCCTCCCGGAGTGGCGCAGACTCCCCTTTGTCTGCCTGCAGACCCTTCTTCAGAGTGGTTGGAACGCCATAATGCTTTGCTGACGGATGATCCTGAAAAGGCGGACTGGATCGTATTCCCCTTGGAGTTTTGCCATTTCATCGCGCATTTCGGGTATGCCCGGTTGCGCGATTTTCTCAACACACTACCGTACTTTCAGACCTATGAGGGAAAGCACGTCTTCTACGATTCAGGGGACTTGGATAACCCGGTGGGGATCGAATCGGTGATCTTCAAGACCAGCCTCAGCCGCACCCGCCGGGACCCGAACGCTCTGGCCTTTCCCTATCCCGCTCATGATTTCGTCCGTAACGAGGCACCGGGGTTGGATTTTTCCAAGATTCGGCACGAAGTGAGCTTCACCGGCTCAATCCAACATGAGGTGCGTATCCCTCTTATGCGCTCCCTGGTGAGCGAACCGGGGCTCGACGCATTCGTCGAAACGCCCAGGGAGAGCGATGTCACCAAATCTTCATGGTATTACTTGCCGGAAGGGGAATCAAAACGCTCCATGGAAGCCCGGTACGTCCAGTCCCTGGTACGCAGCCTTGCGGTTATGAGCCCACGCGGGATCGGTCACATCTGCTTCCGGTTCTATGAAGCCATGTGCATGGGGCGAATCCCGGTGTTGGTGGACGACGACGGCTGCCTGCCCTTTGAAGACGAGATAGACTACGGAAGCTTTTCCCTGCGCATCCCCGAGTCCAGAGCGCATGAGGCTGGAAGCATCATCAAACAGTGGCTCCAGTCAAAAACTCCAAAGCAGCTCAAACTCATGTGCCTCCTGGCCAGGGAAACCTGGGAGCGACACTTCGACAACGACAAGCTCGCGGAACGGATGCTGCGTTCACTTCGAAAAATGCCCGAGCGTCGCCAAGGGGTTTGGATGACCAGGCCCCACGAAATCCGGTCCGAACTCGCACCAAAACGCTTGCGTCGTCCAGAGGCTCTGGCGCCGCTCGTGCTGGATCCGGATGGAGTAGGGCGCAACGGGCAATACTGGGTAAACCGGGGAATCCAGGCATTAAAGGACCCAACCCGGTCGGGCTGGATCACGGCAAACGGCATTCCGGGGCTTCTGCGATTTCAGGATATCGAAACAATTTACGAAGCCGGGAGCGCGCTGCCCCCCGACGGCGTGGCTGTTGTTCTCGGTGCTCGAGGGGAACTGTCTTCGGCGCTGATTGCCAGCGGGATGATTGGTTCACTGCGTCTGGACGCCATGGCCTACGTTCTGGGAGGCGCCTGCGACGAATCAGTGTTGGCTACAGCTGGGATTGAACACATGGTTCGCGTGTTACCCGAAGCACCGCGTGAAGGAGCAACGCTCTTTAGGGACAGGAGCGTTGATCTGTTGTTCATGGAAGCGACAGAGGACTCGGGACAAAATGAGGCGCTGGTCGAAGCTTGGGCAAGGACTCTCAAACCGAACGCACAGATATTGGTCAATACGCCGTTAGGGCTCTCCCAGTATCCTGTACGGCCTTCGGGTAACCCCGGAGCGTAGCCGAAGCGGAAATGGACGGCGTGTCACGTCATGTTTGAATCGAAACGAGGCGATCATATGGAACTTGGCGACCTGGCGATTCTGGGCGGCGGCATATGCGGCCTGTACATTGGTTCGGAGCTGGCGAAACGAGGGCGGGACTTCTCCCTCTTCGAGGCAGAGTCTGTTCCGGGCGGGCTGTCGAGAACGCTCCGTACAGGTCATTTCTCCTGGGACCTTGGAGTGCACGCCCTCTATGGCAAGGACCCCGCTTTCGCCGGGTACCTGCGTTCGCTTCCCATACGATACCAATCCTGCGACCGACAGGTGAAGATCTGCCATATCTCGAACGAGGGATTGCACCAATTGGACTACCCCTTCGAGAACGGCCTGCATCAGCTGCCGGATGACGACTGGGAGGACTGCGTTGTGGGCTATATGGAGTCCCGCGCCAACAACAAGGTGGATTTTAAAAGCCTCGAAGACTGGATTGTAAGGGGTCTTGGTTCGGGCATCGCCAGATGCTTCATGGTTCCATACAACAAGAAGATTTGGAACAGTCCGCTCGAAAGGATATCCCCCCGCCTCGTGTCCAACAAGATCGAACCGGAGCCCTTTGAAAAGGTGTTACGCGGCGCCATGGGCCAGAATTTCGTGGGACGTGCCTACCAGGCCAAGTTTCTCTACCCCAAGGGAGGTGTCCAGACCCTGGTGGATCACTATTACGAACTGGTAGGTCCGCATGCGCAAATGGATAAGGCGGTTTCCCGCATCGTCCCGGCGGAGGGAGGGCATGTGATCGAGTTCGTGGATGGCCAGGCTCGGGCCTTCAAACAGTTGATCTCCACCATCCCGCTGACGACCCTAATCGATTCCCTGCCCTACAGGGAACTGGCGCCTCTCAGGCGCGAGCTCAGGCACAACAATACGGTGTTCATCATGGTCGGGCTAAAAGATGGGCGCAGCTTCGCGAACTTCGACTCCTGTCACTGGGTATTCTTCGCGCACGATGAGGTATTCTACCGCATCACCATGATGCACAACTTCTCGGACGATTTCCCGGCCGCTGTGGTGGCCGAACATACCGCGAAGGACGGCCAGACGGCCGACCCGGCAGCCATCGCGGAGCAGGTGGTGCGGGATCTCCTGCGCCGTGGAGTGCTGCGCTCCATGGACGACATCAGGACCGTGGACGCGCACTACCAGGCCCACACATATCCCATCCCCACAGTGGGGCTGCACAGTCTGAAAACCTTCGCCAAAAAGTTCCTGGCGGGCAAGGGAATCCACCTGGTGGGCCGGAGCGGCGCGTGGGATTATCTCAACATCGACGGCGTTGTCGCCTCGGCTAACACTTTCCTGAATGAGTTCCGGCCTGACCAGCGCGGAGAAGTTCTCCTCGCGGCCGGGGGATGATGAAATAATGCCCCACAAGAGGTGGCCTGGGCGGGCGCGCTCATGTCTGAGTTCCTCAGAGCTGCCCCTCCGGCAAGTGGGACGCCAAACGGCCGCTGTCTGATGGCTGCAAAGAGAGCCCCGAGGCGAACATCGCGCCGGGGCTCTTCTCATGCTTGGGTTTGGATTCAGCTCAGCAGGAATGCCTGGTAGGCCTTGAGCGAAGCATAGAGATCGGCTTTGCTGCACAGCTCGAACGGGCTGTGCATGGAGAGCACGGGCGGGCCGAAATCGATGATGTCCATGCAGTGCTCGGCCAGGAACTTGGCCACGGTTCCGCCGCCACCCAGGTCCACCTTGCCAAGCTCAGCCATCTGCCAGGGCACCCCGGCCTTGTCCATGATCCCGCGGATCCAGGCCACGTATTCGAAGTGGGCGTCGCTTGCTCCCACCTTGCCCCGGTGCCCGGTAAACTTGTTGAAGGTGGGCCCGTGGCCCAAAAGGCACGCGTTCATCTTCTCGTGCACGTCCTGGTAGTCCGGGTCGAGCGCCGCGTTGACGTCGGCGGACACCGCCTTGGAGGCGTGAAAGATCTTGGACAGCCTTGTTCCCGGCTCCCAGGCGTCGACAAGGTCTTCCAGGCAGTGCTCAAAGTACCTGGAACGCGCGCCTGTGGCCCCCTCGGAGCCGATTTCCTCCTTGTCCCAGAAAAGAACGATCTGGGTGTGCTCGGGCTTGGGCGCGGCCAGGATGGCCTCAAGCCCGGCGAACACGCACAGCCGGTCGTCGTGGCCGTAGCCGCCGATGAGAGAGCCGTCCAGACCCACGAACCTGGCCGGGCCGGCCGGAACGGCCTGGAGCTCGGCGGAGTAGAGGTCCGTCTCGCTTATGCCGAAGCGCTCGTTGAGCAGGGTGAGCACCCGGTTCTTCACGCAGGCCTTGGAGTTGTTCTTCTTGGCGTCGATCTCCTCCTTGGAGGGAGCGTGGCCCATGATGATGTTGAGCTTTTCCGCCTCGAAGGCGTCGGAGAGCTTCTGCTCCATCTGCTTGTAGGCCAGGTGCGGCAACAGATCCGGAATGGTGAAGACCGGGTCGTCAGGTTCCTCGCCGATGCGAATCTCCACCACTGATCCGTCGGTCTTGGCCACCACCCCGTGCAGGGCCAGGGGTCTGGCCAGCCATTGGTGCTTGCGGATGCCGCCGTAGTAGTGGGTCTTGGCCTGGGAGACGTTGCAGTCCTCGTAGATGGGCCGCTGCTTGAGGTCCAGGCGCGGGGTGTCGGCGTGGGCGCCCAGCAGACGGAAACCCTTGGACAGAGGCCTTTTACCCTTGCGGGCAATGAACACGGTCTTGCCTTTGAATATCTTGAAGCAGGCGCTTCCGGAGAACTCTCCGTTGGTGTTCTCCTTGAATTTGGCTTCCAGCAGACGCTTCTTCACATAGGCGATGGTCTCGCGCTCGGTCTTGCAGACTGTTAGGAACTCCACATAGCGCTTGGCGAGTTCGTCCATGGCCTTGCGGTCCTTGGCGGACGAGTAAACCTCCCAGCAGCTTTTCGAGTCGTGTTCAAGGCAGTTCATCATATCTCCTTAGCAGTGATTCTTTAATGCAGCCTGGCCAAGGGCCGAAGCGACAAGAGCAAATTCGTCCCTGGAAAGCGTGCGCGGGTCCAGGCAGAAAAGGCCATCCTCGACCCGGCCGGTCAGGGGCGGGTCGGTATCCAATAGACGCATGCGCAGCTCGTCCACGGTGAGAGACGAATTCTTCGGATATAAGCATGCCAGCGTGGTAGGCAAATCCCTTTCCGGAAAAGCTCCGCCTCCAACACGCGAGGCACCGGCACGAAGCGAGATGTCGAAGTGCTCGCCTACCGTGCGCTTGAGTATTCTGGCCAGGCTTTTGGCCTTTTCGGCAAGCTCCTTCGGGGAGGCGCAGATCATTGCCAGCGTGGGCACTTCGCGCCGGGCCATCTCTGGATCCAGGTAGAGTCGCAGCACGGCCTCCAAGGCTGCCAGGGTCATCTTGTCGATACGCAGCGCCCGGGTGAGCTGGTTTTTCCGGATAATGTCCAGGTACTCGCGCTTGCCCACGATGATTCCGGCCTGGGGCCCGCCTAAAACCTTGTCGCCCGAGAAGGTGACCACGTCCGCGCCTGCGGCCACCACTTCGGGCACCATGGGCTCGCCGTGAAGCCCGGCCTGGGCGAAATCGTAGAGCGTGCCGCTGCCCAGGTCCTCTATGACCGGCAGGCCGCGCTCGTATCCCAGAGCGGCCAGCTCTTCCAGGGACACTTCCTTGGTGAAGCCGATGATCCGGAAATTCGATGTGTGCACCCGCATGAGCGCGGCTGTCTCGGGGCCGATGGCCGCCTCATAGTCGCGCAGGTGGGTGCGGTTGGTGGCGCCGACCTCGCGCAGGTTGGCCCCGCTTTTGGCCATGACCTCTGGCACCCGGAACGATCCGCCTATCTCCACCAGCTGCCCGCGCGAGACCACAACCTCGCGGCCCTTGCACAGGCTCTCCAGCACCAGGAGCACGGCAGCGGCGTTGTTGTTGACCACCAGGGCGGCCTCAGCACCGGTAAGCTTGCAGAGAAGCCCTTCCACATGGCTGTATCGGCTGCCACGCTGTCCGGTGGCGAGGTCGAACTCCAGGTTGGAGTAGTAACGGCAGGCGCTGGCCACTGCATCCACGGCGCACGGAGGCAGCACCGAACGGCCCAGGTTGGTGTGCACAACCACACCGGTGGCGTTCAGCACCCGGCGAAAGCGCGGGCGCACGTAGGCGCGCGTAAAGCAGGCGATACGCTGGGCGAGCGTCTCCCAGGCCAAGCGGGATTCATCGGTCTCGATCCCGGATTTGATCTCCTCGCGCAGCCCGTCCAGGAAGGCCTGGGCCGCTTCGCGGATGAGGGGCCTGGGCGCGGCGGCAAGAGCCGGGTCTCCGTCCAGGGAGGCGAGCACACGGTCCATGGAGGGCAGGAGTCGGTAGAGGGTGTTCACGCTGGATATCCTCTTAAAAGATACCGGGAACTAGCCCACATCAATGGGGATGGCAAATGGTGGGTGGAAGGGAATCCTCCGGCGGCCAAAGGGACCAGTCCCTTTGGAATCCCATATGGCTTCGCGTGAATCGCCGGATGTCCGATGAATCCCGCGAAGCTATCGCCGGGTCCAGGGGCTTACGGATCCTAGCCTCCGTTGGAGGCGTAGGAGCCGTTATGACCCTGTTGGTAGGCATCCCCCCTGGCAGGGTCCGGGGCTAAGCCCCGTTCCAACCTACCGCCTCTTCAACCACTGGGGCCTTAACTTGTATACCTCGGCCAGCAGATACAGCGATCCGCAGACCAGCACTACTCCGTCGCTTCCTTTCACCATGCGCAGAGCCTCGGCCATGTCGCGCACCGGCACGGCGCGTTCACCGATGCGCCCGGCCAGTTCCATCGGGTCCGAAGCCCGGCCCGGGGCATCGATGCCCGGCACGATGATGGTTCCGTCCGTCAGGGAACGGACCAGGGGGAGCATGGCATCTATGTCCTTGTCGCCCAGGCAGGCGAATACGACGGCCTGGGGTTTTATTTCCAGGTGGGACAGTGCGTGGATCAGACATTCCAGGCCCGGAAGGTTGTGGGCTCCGTCCAGTATGAAGGTAGGCCAGCCGGTGCTGGGAGGGATGATCTGGAGCCTGCCCGGAATGAAGGCTTCACGCGCGGCCAGATGCAGGGCTTTCGGACCGGCCGGAAGACAGTGCGTCTTGGCTAGGAGGTGATGAGCGGCAAGAGCCAATTTCAGGTTCTCAGCCTGGTGTGGTCCGGGCATGCCGGGCTGAGTGGGCCATACAGCTGCATCGGCGTCGGCAATGTCTCCCGCAAAATGCAAAGGGGCTCCAGTTTCTGCTGCCACGGTTTTGAGCTCCGCCATGACTTCGAGATTTTGGTCAGCGGTCACTGCTGGAACGCCTGGACGCATGGCGCGCGCCTTGTCCCGGGCGATGTCAGCCAGGGTGGGGCCCAATATGGCCTGGTGATCAAGGCCGATGGGGGCAATCACCGTGAGGTCGTGTCGCAGGGCGGTGGTGGCGTCGTGGGCTCCTCCGAGCCCGGCCTCGAAAACTGCCGCGGCGCAGCCGTGTTCGCGAAAGAGCCAGGCCGCCATGACCGTGAGCAGCTCGAAATAGGTGAGCCTGAACTCTGGCGAGCGGTCCTCGCTTGAGCGCAGCACCGCTTCGGCCGCCTCCAGCCAGGCGGTTTCAGGCAGCTCCCGGCCGTCGACCAGAATGCGCTCGCGCGGGCAAAGAAAATGAGGGGATGTGTACAGCCCGGTTTTCAACCCCGAAGTGGTGAGAATTTGCGCCAGAAACGTGGACGTTGACCCCTTGCCGTTGGTGCCGACCACCTGGATGCTCACGTCAGAAGCATGGGTGATTCCCAGGGCGCCGAGCGCCGAGGAGATGCGCTGTAGCCCCAGGTCCATGTGAAATAGGCCCAGGGAGTCAAGATACTCCAGGAAGCTGTTGAAGCTTTCAAAACGGCTTGAGGACAAAAAAACCTCCGTGATCGGCACAGGCGATGGGCCTGGATATGCCGGGAAATGGCCCGGGGCAAGAGCCCTGGCGTAACGTTCCTCCTTTGGCTATTGTCCAGGCTCTACAAGCAGGAGGCATTCATGGAACGCAGATTCTTCCTTCAACTCTCGGCCTGGGCCGCTGCGGCAAGCTTGGCCGGGTGGAGCTGCGCTGGAAGGCGGACTAACAAGTCTGAATCCGGCGGTTACGACGCCGTCATCATCGGCGCCGGCCTTGGTGGCCTGACGTGCGCAGCATACATGGCCAAGAACGGATTAAAACCGCTCGTTGTGGAACAGCACTCCGTTCCCGGCGGATACGCCACATCGTTCCCGCGACAGGCCGGGCAACGGGAGTTCACCTGCGAGGTGTCCCTGCACGCTTCGGCTTTGACCACTCCGGGCTCGCGCCAAATGCTTGAAGATCTGGGAATTATGAAAAAACTGGAGCTCGTGGAGCATCCTCATTCCTGGGTGTCCAGGTTCCCGGGTTTCTCAGTGAAAGTGCCGGCGAAAGTCGGGCTGGACGGTTTCGAGCGCCAGCTAGCGGGGCTTTTCCCTGGTGAACGGGCTGGCTTGAAGGAGTATTTCTCCATGTGGCGGGGAGTGGCCAGGGAGATGCACGAACTGTCCAAGGGATTGCCGCAGGCCCAAAAAGGCATGTTCCCCAAGCTGTTCCCAACGCTCTGGCTCATCAGGGACAAGACCATCGGGGATCTTGTGGACAGCCACATCCGGGACAAAAAGCTCAAGGCCGTACTCACCCAGAGCTGCGGCTATTACGGTCTTCCCCCCTCCAGACTGTCCGCATTCTACTACCTCTATCCCACTGCCGAGTACCTGGAGTACGGGGGGATGTATGTTAAGGGCACATCCCAGGCCCTTTCCGATGCCCTGGCAGCTTCGGTGAGGGAGTCGGGGGGAGAGGTTCTGCTCGACACGCTGGTGAAGGGTGTCCTCGTGGAAAACGGCCACGCTGTCGGTGTGAGAACCGGGGATGGGAAGGAGCACAGAGCCGGCGTGGTGGTGTGCAACGCAAGCGTTCCGAAGCTTTTCGGCGAATTGCTTCCGCCATCAGCGCGGGATGAGAAGGAAGTTGCCAGACTCGATGCTCTGGAGCCGAGCCCGGCAAGTTTCATCGTGTGGCTGGGGCTCGACCAGGACGTAACCAAGCGCTTTCCCGAACCCGAAGCGTCATTCTACGCCGGGACTGACATGGAGGCCAACTACAGGGCGGGCATGGCCTGCGATTTCGAGCGGTCGGGGTTTTCCATGATGCTCTACGACAACCTCGTTCCAGGGTTTTCTCCTCCAGGGTGCTCCAGCATCTGCCTGGTGGCGCTCTGCGGGTACGACCATTGGAAGCCGTTCGAGGCAGACTATCTGGCCGGGCGCAAAACAGCCTACCACGAGGAGAAGAAACGGCTGACGCAAATGCTGATCTACATGGCCGAGACCCGGGCAATCCCCGGGCTTTCCAAGATGATCGTCATGCGCGATTCGAGCACGCCGCTCACCAACGTTCGCTTCACCTTGAACCAGGGGGGAGCGATCTACGGCTACAACCAGACGGTGGGCAATTCCTTCATGAGTCGTCTGCCTAATAAGACGGGCATTAAGGGGCTGTATCTGGCAAGTGCCTGGGGCAACCCGGGGGGCGGGTTCACCGGGGCCATGTCCGGGGGAAAGAAGGCCTTCAAGGATGTGATGGAGAACGCCGGCTAGAGAGCCCCAGCATGGTCTGTCCCCGGTTGGGAGCTTAAGCCGGAGGGCAGAAAAGGACGGTATTTAGAAGTCGAAGGACTCTTCCTCGCGCATGAGGTGGTAGGAGTAGCCGTCCATGGCCAGATGGAGCTCTTCCTGGATTTGTTCGGAAAAGGGCGACTTCATGTGATAAATGTAAAGCTTGGGTCTGTAGGGCAGGTGCTCCAGTTCCTGGCGCAGAAGCCTGGGAGTGAGGTGTTTGGAAACCAATGCCAGCTCTTCCAGGTGGTTGGGGAAGGACGCCTCGGTGATGAGGTTCTTCACCATCACCGGCAGCGTGGCCAAGTATTCCCACCATCCTGGACTTTGACCGATGTCTCCGGTGTAGGCCAGGACCTCGTCGTCGCCCGTGCCCCACACTACGAATCCGCTGGCGAACTTGGCGTGGTTCACTGGACAGTTACTAAAGGTGAGTCCGCCTACGGAAATAGGGGTTCTGGATGGCATGGGCACATAGGTGAGCACCGGCGAGTTGGCCGGTATGACCGTGAAGTCCGGCCAGATGGTGTCGTTTAAGAGGTGCGTGGAAATGGCGTCCAGCACTTCGGGAAGTCCCCGGATGTTCACTGGAGGGCGGTTGTGGTGGCCGGAAAACTCGATGAGGTTGTCGGCCAGGAAAAGGATATCCTTGATGTGGTCGAGGTGCGGATGGGTGACGAAAATGTCCGTGATGGCGGCCTGTTCGTCGAGTGAAAGATTGGAGGTGACAGAACCAGCGTCCAGGAGAATGTGGTCGTTAATCAGAAAGGACGTGAGGTTGTGTCCGGGCAGATCCGAGCCGGAACAACCAAGGACGCGTAGCTTCATGTGCCCTCCAGGGGATTCGCTCATGGTTTTTGGGCCGGAAGGACTGTTTCTGTCAAGGCGGCGGACCGTTCTTGACCGGGCATGGGGCTTGAGCGTAGGAGGAATGCCCGCGCGCCAGTAGCTCAGGTGGATAGAGCAGCTGCCTTCTAAGCAGCCGGCCAGGGGTTCGAATCCCTTCTGGCGCGCCAAGTAACTTGAGGGGTTAGGCCTGTTGGCCTAACCCCTTTTTTACCCTGGATAACATTTTGGCCAACCATCCGAATTTACGTGTGATTTTCTGCTAACATTTAGCAGATGTGCGGCCCAGCGCCGGAAGCTACGGGTTGGGGGAGGGAATCAACCGATGACCTTTTGAATGCCATGAATGGGTGACGCAACTATAAGGCCAGGAAATAAAACAGCTTTTACTGGTTGGTATCACCCTTCACCCGGCAAAACGCGGCAAATAATTCAGAAAGAGGTGAGATACGATCATCTGGGATCGGTTTCCTTAACATGCAACACCCCTTGCAGATCAAAACATCACTTACATTTTGAATGACGACCTCTTTGCCCTCTTAAGCATGACAAGAACCCCATAGCCGTGTATATTCTCCATTGATTGGCCTCCAGCGACCACGCACGAGGGGGAACCATGGACTCATTGACCGATAAAATCTGGCACCACCTCGATTCCCTCAAGGTGGTCAATATTCTTGAATCTGAATCTGAAAAAGGCCTGGATTCCTTGGAGGTTAAGCGCCGAACCATGGAGTTTGGCCCTAACGCCATTAAGGGACGCAAAGGCAAAACCCCTCTCAAGCGGTTTTTGCTGCAATTCCACCAGCCACTGATTTACATCCTCATTGGCGCTGGCATCATCACTGCCGCCTTGGGAGAACCCGTCGACTCCCTTGTGATCATCGGAGTCGTGCTTATCAACGCAATTGTTGGCTACTTGCAGGAGGCCAAGGCTGCCGGGGCGCTCGAAGCGCTGGCCAAGTCTATGGTCACTGAAGCCACGGTGATGAGATCCTCAACAGTACAGCGCATCCCTGCGGCGGAGCTGGTGCCGGGCGATATTGTTTTGCTGCGCTCCGGGGACAAGGTTCCGGCCGACCTTCGCCTTCTTGCCTCCAAGAATCTCCAGGCGGACGAATCCGCCCTTACCGGCGAATCCCTTCCCGTGGAAAAGGACACCGCCCCGCTACCGCTGGGCACGGTACTGGCCGACCGCATAAACATGGCCTACGCCTCCACGCTGGTCACGTACGGACAGGCGACCGGCATAGTGGTTTCCATTGGCGAAGGCACGGAGATCGGCAGAATATCGAACCTCGTGTCCCAGGCGGACGAGCTTGCCACTCCCTTAACCCGGAAGATTGAGGAGTTCAGCACATTCCTGCTCTGGGCAATATTGGCTCTTGCCGGACTTACTTTCCTGGCGGGCGTCGTCAGGGGCGAAGCGGCCTCCGAGATGTTCATGGCTGCGGTGGCTCTGGCGGTGGGGGCCATTCCCGAAGGATTACCAGCGGCAGTGACCGTCATCCTGGCCATGGGAGTTTCGCGGATGGCGGCTCGCGGCGCGATCATCCGCAAGCTTCCCGCCGTGGAAACCCTGGGCGGAGCGACGCTGATCTGTTCGGACAAGACCGGCACCCTGACGCAAAACCAGATGACCGTGACTGACATTTTTGCCGGCGAGAAGACCTATGCGGTCAGCGGCTCGGGGTACTCCGTGGAAGGCCGCATTGAGGGTGTAGAAGTACTAAGCGAAGCGTTGGCTGAAACGCTCCTGGCCGGAATCCTCTGCAATGACACCCGCATCGATGCCATAGAGGGCGGACACACCGTCATCGGCGACCCGACCGAAGCCGCCCTCCTGGTTTCGGCCCATAAAGGGGGAATCGACCATGCCGAGGCGTCCAGGCGGCTGCCCCGGCAGGACACGCTGGCTTTCGAGTCGCAGCATCAGTACATGGCGACGCTTCATAGCCGCGAGGGGAACGATCCCGTGGCTTATGTCAAAGGGGCCGTGGAGGCGGTGTTAACCAGGGCATCGACGCGAATCGGAGCCGACGGAATGGCGTTGCCCCTCAACGCGCCTGCCGTTCAGAGAGAAGCGGAACTGATGGCCTCCAGAGGGCTGCGCGTTCTGGCCATGGCCCGCAAGCGCCTGGCCTCGGGGAGCATGACCGTGGGCCACCAGGACATCTCTTCCGGCCTCGAGTTTCTCGGATTGCAGGGTATGATCGATCCTCCAAGACCCGAAGCCCTGGCTGCGGTTTCCTCCTTCAGGAGAGCGGGCGTAAAGGTGAAGATGATCACCGGCGACCACGCCTTGACCGCCGCCGCGATCGGCGGTCTGCTGGGCCTTGGAGGTCAGACCTGCAAGACCCCGGCTACGTGCGATGTGCTGACCGGGGCGGGCATGGCGGAGATGCCGGACGCCGAGCTTACGGCAAGGGCGTTGGAAACGAGCATATTCGCGCGCGTGGATCCCGACCAGAAGCTCAGGCTCGTCATGGCCCTTCAAAGCCAAGGGGAGGTCGTGGCCATGACTGGAGACGGAGTCAACGATGCTCCGGCGCTCAGACAGGCCAACATCGGCGTGGCCATGGGACGGGGTGGGACCGAGGCCGCCAAGGAGGCCTCGGACATGATCCTCACCGACGACAACTTTGCGACCATTGAGGCGGCGGTGGAGGAAGGCCGTGGAGTGTACGACAACCTCCTGAAATTCATCGTCTGGACATTGCCGACAAACCTAGGAGAGGGGCTTGTCATCCTTGTAGCTGTCCTCTTGGGGACGGTCCTGCCTATTCTGCCAGTGCAGATTTTGTGGATCAACATGACAACCGCCGTGGCCCTCGGGCTAACCCTGGCCTTTGAACCCAAAGAACCGGGCCTGATGGAATTGCCGCCCCGGCGAACCGATCATCCGATCCTCGACAAGCGATTGGTTCTGCGCATCTTCCTGGTTAGCACGATCCTGCTGCTTGCCGCCTTTGGACTCTTCAAGTGGGAACTCGCGAGCACTAACAATGAGGCTCTGGCCAGGACCGTGGCCGTAAATGTGTTCGTGTTAGTGGAAGCGTTCTACCTGTTCAACAGCCGCTCCTTCACCCGCTCTCCCTTTGAGATTGGCTTTTGGACAAACAAGTGGCTGCTGGGTGGCTTCGCCCTGATGATGGTGCTGCAGGTCATGTTCACGTATCTCCCGGCCATGAACGCCATGTTCCATTCGGCCCCGGTCGGACTCATGAGCTGGGTCAAGGCGGCGGGAGTAGGCGTGATCGCCTATTTCGCGGTGGAGTTTGAAAAGCGGATCGAGCTAGCCTGACAAAGACTCGATTGATTGAAGCTGCTCCTGGTTCCTGAGGGGAATAGAGGGTTCCATGCTGACAACGTCGCGGTTTCATCTGCGCTTCTGGCCGGTATGGATTTCGGTTGGAGCGACGCTGCTTCTTTGGCTTTATTGCAAATGGCTTTATCAGGATTGGTTTGACGACGGATTCAAGTATGTGGCGAAGGCCGCATCCCTGAGCGCCACAACGCTCATGTGCTGGTGCATTATACTCTCTGCGCGTTTCAGGGTAGTGGAAGATCTTTTCCTGGGCATGGACAAAGTCTACCAGATTCATAAGCGGCTGGGGAAAGTCCTATGTCTGGTGATCGCTCTGCACCCCGTCTTTCTCGCAGCGCACAGGTTCCCGGATTTGTCCGCATTCCTTGCGTACTTTTCACCCGAGTTGAACTTCTCGGATCGCGACTCCCTCGGTAAAGACATCGGATTGGCCGCTATGATCCCGCTGTTCGCCCTGGTGGCGATCTCCCTGCGGCTCATCATGCGTTACGAACTGTGGAAACGCCTGCATGAGTGTCTCGGACCGGTCTTCATCTTGGTCATGATACACGTGTATATGGTCCATGCGGACGTAGCCCGCTACGCCCCCTTGCGAATTGTGTTCTGGGCCATGCTCCTGGCGGGTGCTGCCTCCTGGGTATACATCCGGTTTCTCTATAGACACCTCGGGCCTCGCCACGAGTATGCTATCGAAACAATTGAACCCGTGGGCGGAGCCAGGGAAATAACGCTGCGCCCCCTGGGAAAGCCAATGGATTTCAAGGCCAGCCAGTTTGTCTATCTAGTGATCCGCACTCCGCCCATTCCCCCGGAGCCCCATCCGTATTCCATCGCGTCCGGCTATTCGTCTGACGGTCGCTTCAAACTGGGCATCAAGGAGGTGGGTGACCACACGAGTTCACTTGTCCATCTTGCGCCTGGCGACAGGGCAGACGTGTATGGACCCTACGGAAGATTCAGTGAACCATTCTTCAGCCGAGGCAAGGACTGTGTTTTCATCGGGGGGGAATCGGCATCACCCCGTTCATCGGTATGTGGCATGTGGCGCTTCATTCGGAGGAGAGGATACGCACTGATGACATGGATCGAATCCTGAAGGCCAGGCATCCGGAGATTTCCAACGAGTGGAAGGCTCCCAGGATCACCCTCTTTTACATCTGCAAGAACCAAGAGGAAGCGAGTTTCGACGACGACATCCTGGCCCAGGTCGCATCCAGTCCGTTCGGCAACCTGAAGAATGCCAGGGAAGCCGGGTACGAATACGTGCTCCACGATCAGACCATGGGGCGCTTCACAGTCGCCAACATCAAGAACGCCTTAGGGGAGCAGTTTATCGAAAGGTTGTTTTTCCTGTGCGGACCGACCCCAATGTTAGATGCGCTCAGCATCCAGCTGATTCAAGAGGGTGTGTCGCCGATGGACATCATCATTGAGGATTTCAATCTGGTCTGACGCTGAGGCGACTCTCACGCTCCGTATCCCCTGCCTTGGCAAGGGCTGCGTCGAGGATGAGAAAGCTGTCTACGACACCCAGTACGCGCTCCCCTTCAAGGACCAGAAGGTATTCCCTGCGTCGCAGCACGAGCGTATCCATCGCCATGCCTATGGAAGCCTCCCGTGATATGGTTTCATCCGGGAAGGGCTTGCGAAGAATCTCTTGGACCGTGCACGAACGTGCCCTCTCCACCAAATTTCTTATGGAAATATGATCAGAGCCATAGTTCGTGATGAAAAGTTCCAGAATGCCCTTGGGCAAGGCCTTTTCCCGCATGTCTTCGTAAAAGCCGTCCTTTTGATACTTGGGTTCAAGCCCCCTGATGACGTCAACCATTCCAACAACGCCGACGGTGTCGCCTGATTCATCCATCACACGGACCAGCGCCGGGCCGGGGACGCCCAAGTTGCAAGCTCTCAGGGAGCTGGCGGTGGCCATCAACGTGCTGTCGGCCTTGACGGCGGCAAGCTCTTCAAGCGGGGTCATGGCAGACCAGACCGATATAGTATCCATTGTTTACTCCCATAATTACGTTGGGTGAAATTCCTGACGATTCGCAGATTCGCCCCGGTTTGGGAATGGGCCATTTAACTCAATGCCTTGCTCGGGGTCTTGTCGAGAATGCAAAGTAACAGCACCAGAACTTCCCTGAATTTTTTCTACTCCAGTCTCTTTTGATTGGCGAGGGTGTTCGGCCAGAAAGAGTGAAACTCCAGTTGGTTGGCAAAGGGTTTCACCCGGCCCCCTTTTTCAAGCGCCCGTAGTCAGAAACCTGCACCTGCCCGAACAGACTGGGAACAATGTCACCAAACCGGGTGGTGATATCACCCCATAAAAGGCGAGGGCTGAAAAAGAAGAAGGCCAGCTAGGGTATCCTAACTGGTCTTAATTCTGGGAAATTTGATGGTGGAACTGGACAGAGTCGAATCGACGACCTCTTGAATGCCATGAATGGGTGCCGCCGCAATTTTGTCCCATTCTGAGGACCTCTCGTGGATAACCTCTGGATAACCGATTGGTCCTGTGAATAACCGGTTTTGTCCAGAAAAAGTTATCCGAGCCATATTTTCATTAACTATTTCAAGGCATAGCCAGATAGAAGGCGGTTTTCTAAGCAGCTGGCCAGGGGTTCGAATCCCTTCTGGCGCGCCAATGAATTTAAGGGGTTAGGCCTGTTAGCCTGACCCCTTTTTCTTGTGTTTTTTATAATGTGTATGAATTCGCGGACTGTGGATCTTGAGCAGCGGTAAGTATCCGCTTGAGATCGTTGATTCGAGTTTGTACCATGGCGAAAAGCTTGACGAATGCGCGTGCCATTAATTTGCTTGGCAGAGCTTAACTGAGATCATGTAAACGCTTATTTTGAAACAGGGCTTGGATCGAGTGTCACGAAGAGTTGTCGCCTAGGTGGGGATGTCCATTTTGTTTGGGGGCTGCTGGTAGCGTATAGTCAGAATGCAAGTTTATATACTGTTCAACGGACTAGTTCATTTCCCTCGCGGCGTTCGTTAGCCCAAGATTCAATATGATTACGGATTAGTGTTCCCAATGCTCTAGAGTGGATTAGATCTATTGATGGGGGAAGATATCAAAGCGGATTAATCTTTGCACGCCTCTTTAAGTTGGGCTGAAATGTTACTTCTGTTCTTCAGCTTGACTCTTGCCTCATTGATCTATGCTCTAAGCCCATTTCACAGCCTTTCAACAGGAGATGAACTTGTTCCTGTGCTGGTTAGCACGCAGAGCATGAGCGTCTTCTACTGGGGGGCCGATCGCTTCGGGATGTTGCTTCCCCTGTTGACACGTTTTGTTCAGGATCCTTTGTGGAACTTAGTGTCGCAGAATTTTTTATGCGCTGTCATGGCTTTCTCTTCATTCTTCGCCGCATGCCGTTTCTTCTTCGGCCCTGGGAGCTGGCTGCTCGCGGGCGCACTGATGACACTTACCGCTTTGATATGGCCACCTGTGGAACCGATGGGGGCATATATGAGCATTGGGCAATCCTTCGCGCCTTCGGCTGCGATGTTGTTTGCCGGTTTGCTTGTATTGGGGCGCGGGTGGAGCGAGTCTTCGTGTCCTGATTCGGAGTAGGGCAGGTTGCTGGCCGGTTTAGTGCTCTTATGTGTGAGTTTCTGGGTGAACATAGGCATGTTCCTCACAGCGTTGCCGCTGGCTTTCGGAGCTTGTTCCCATGCGTCCAGTTCCAGTTCGAGTGGGTGGCGACGAACTCGCTCCACTCTCGTGGCGTTGGGGATTGTAGTATTGGCTTTGGCAGTGAATCTTACACTGAAGTTCTACTACGCTGAACAATTCTCTGCGCACGATTACAGTGTACTTCCTGTGTCGCTCTGGCCTGAAGCACTGGCACGCCTTGCTGCAAACTTTAAAATGGTTTTGTATTCCCATGCTGAGAAAAATATTTTCTTTGCATGTATCGCAGTTGCATCGTGTGCAACGTTCTTCGCGCCGTGGCGCGCCAAGATGGGGGGCGGCAGTCCTTGTGCTGCTCTATGGCGGGCATCTTTCCTCATCGGTCTTGCCGCCATAACAAACTATCTCTTCTATGGAACTAACTCGTGGGTACGTATCAATCATTATGAAGGGCGTTACCTTCTCATGGTTTATTTTCTGGCAACATGTCTTTTGTTCGGCGCGACTGCTGCCGCATTAAAACTCATTCTTGGCAGGGGAGTCCTGTTTGTAGGGTTGGCGCTCATTGCGCTCATTCCGTTTGTTTCCGTAAAGTCATATGGTTATCCTGCGATGGATATGTTTGAAATGGCATTGGAAAAACGATTTGGACCATTTGCCGATAAAGTGGTGGAATGCAGATGTACCCATGTGGCTGGAACATATTGGAAGGTATGGCCCGTAGTATTCTACTCCAACGTGAAGCTGTACCGGGCTGGTGGGGGTATGGTTTGGGGTGTGTCGTATCGTTCAGACAATACTGCAGGGTTGTGGATTGATCAGGTAAAAGACCCATGGCGTGTATGTGCCTTGCGAGGCGATCCTCAGGCTGATTCGTATATTACGCGGTTCGGATTGGCTCAGGCTGAGCGTGTGGAGATTGATGGCCCGTCGTTTGAACATTGAGCCGGGGCTGGCGCCCATCCCCTGACCTCAATTCTTGGGAAACGTGTCCGGAATCCAAAATGCAAAACGATGATTATTTGCGTTCCGCTCTGTGTGATCTGAAATGGCCGAACGTCGTGGGGCAGCACTGCAAGCTCAAAAGATTGGTAAGGCAGGCCTTGGAGCTTGCCCTGCGCGGAGCGGACGATTTGCCAGAAATGAGTGCGTTTTCTAGCAGAATGGTCTTTCGCGCCGTAACCACATTTCCTCGAATTCCCTCTATACTTGCAAGCTTGGCAATAGCCTCCGCAGCGTATGGCGTGCCCCAGGGGCGCTGGCTTCGAGAGGCTCATTGAGCGCAAAAACCGATGTGTTCAGGGCATGCCCAATAGTCGGCCATGAATGCTAAGCGTCAGATCCCGAGACGTGTTGGAGGGGTTCAGAATATGCAGTCCGTGCTCATCTTTTTTTTGGCACAGTTTCTTCCACTCCTGCTGGTCGCCACGGCGCTTTATGTGGCCTTTTCAGTGGCAGTGTGCTCCGCAGCCGCGGTTTTCCCCGGTGTTGAGTCCTACTTTGTCAGCAAAATCTCAAAAACGGTTCCCTTGTTTGCCATCTCCGCTATTCTAGTGACCCTTCGCTGGTACTAGGCGAGTTCGCCCCGTGAGTGCTGAGTTTTGAGCGCATCTTGATGCGGGGGAATGCTCAGGTGGCGATTTGGCAGACGATGGGTCCCGGCAGCGGCTGGTGTGCCTTGCACGCCGAATGTGCTCCATTATTGATCGCGGAAGGAAAGCGCCTTGCTTGCCAGGCTCTGGGCCGCCCTGGGGCTGAGGAAGCGCCTTCTGGCCATTGTTTCGCGTACTCCCTCAAGAAGCACTTCCGGGTCTTCGCGTTTGGTGACGTATCCACTGGCTCCGGCAATGAACGCCCACTGAATCGTTTCAGGGGCCTCGCTCATGGAATAGGCCAGGGCTGGAATCTTCAGTTCGCGGAGTGCCTCAAGCAGTTCAATGACATCCCCGTCTTTCCATTGAATATCCACGAGAGCTATCTCTGCTCCCGAACCAGGCAATAGCGCCAAAGCTTCAATCATATTCGCGGCTTCTACGCAGACAGTATAGCCGTTCTGGGTTAGAAGCAGGACCAGACCGCTGCGCACATCCTGATGGTGGTCCGCGATAAGTACGCGAGCTCCGCGGTGATCGTGTCTGGGCATCCGTTTCCTTGGGGAGGAATGCTACGTTTTGTGGCGGACGCTTTCGCCTGGGGGCGGGGCCACATGGCAGTGAGCCGCTCCAGAGCGCTTCGCTCCCTGGAGCGGCCTGTTTACGGAAAGGCTGTCAGTCCTTGATTTCAACGCGCAGAGAATACTCAGCGTTACCTCGTGTGCCTCCGACTATGATCTTGTACGTTCCGGCCTGAGGCAGGGCGCCCCGCCAGGAGGTGGCATCATCTTCCTCCCCTGCGCCGGGCAGGTAGTGTTCTCCTTTGCCTGGGATCCGCAATTGGAAAACGGCATTCTTCTCAGTGCTCGATATCTCAACCACCATGGTCTGGCTTGCCTTTGCTCCGACCAGATAGATGGCTCGCTCACCTCGAAGAACAGAACCCTTAACCGTAGCGCTTGTGGAGCCGGTTTGGAATTTGATGGCTTGGTTTTTTGCATGGGCATTTTCTGCAACGCTGAATACGAAGCACAGTAATATGGCAGCAATGACACGTAATTTGAATAAACACTTGCCGTTGGTCATCCTCTCATTCTCCAGCGGTAATTTGCTCATGATGAGATGCAAGCCGCACAAACTGGCAGTCTCCGGACATGGTGAACATATGACAATCACTTATTGAATTGTTTGCGACCAGTTCGCAACGCGGCAACGTTTTGCAGCGTGACAGCCGGCAGCATGTAAAATAATGCGTTGTACATTGTAAGTGCGGGAATACAAGTCTATTTACAAAGCTCAGTTATAAATTCAGTTAAGAATTTTTGTCCCATCTCTTGTCCATTGAATGAAACACCATTTGTCTTAATGCTTCCTCCTGGTTGCGGAGCAAATTGCATAAGAACACGATACCGTTTTCCTTGCCAGGTAACAATTCCTTCTGCATTGACGATGAGCGTACCATCGGTAGCTTTTCCGGATTCCCAGACGGGGTTCTCGAATGCTTCGTCAATGGATTCGCCTATGGATTTATATTTGCACTTATTAAATGTACCGTTTCTTATGAACGTTACAGCTTTATCGTAGGCGAAGCTGTTAGAAGCAAAAAGCAAGAAGCAGATGGCAGCGAGCGCAATTTTAACCCTCATGAACGTTTCCTCCTCGTTCTGGTTAGAAAATTTCAGGCAATGGAAAATACGTCATAGACTGACTGGGTTGGAATACAGTTGCAGCAAGTGGCCCAGCTGAACCAGCATGATAGCCAACTCGGAGCGCAATAAAGAATGATAGTATCCGGACGCGGGAGCTCTGTCTGTGGGGGGATTCGTCAGGCGTGTAGGGGAAATCACGGTCACCCGAGGAGGAGAGGAAGACGTGTGTCCGGCCATCCAGGCCATAGAATCGGATACTTAGAGGTGGCCGAAGGGACAGGTGTAGGATTGGCCTGGTCCTGACAGAACGTCAGGGAATGCTATCTGTTGCGGATGGCCAATTTTCTGAGCTCTCTCATCCCGTCTGCTCCAAGCTTATCGATAATTCTGGAGCAATATGATTCTACCGTTCGCACGCTGATAGCAAGCGATGCGGCAATCTCGGCGTTCGAATCGCCTTGGCCGAGCATGTGCATGATCTGAGACTCACGTTCGCTGAGGCAGATCTCCCCAAGGCTTTCTTGGGGGGGGAGGACGCTTGCCGCAAGGCTTTGCGCCGCACGTGGGCTGATAAAGCGCCGCCCCTTCAGAATTTCCTGGGCCGCCTCTAGGAGCACTTCGGATTTCTCCCGCTTGCTGACGTACCCGTTGGCTCCGGCGCCAAACGCCCTCTCGATGGCCTCAAAGTTTTCATGCATGGAGTAGGTCAGCACTGGAATACCACGTTCCCGCAAGTCAGCCATCAGATCGAGGCCGCTTTCGTCCCCCAGGGATAAGTCCACTATTGCTATGTCCGCATGAGATGCGCCAAGCAGCGCAAGTGATTCTGTCCGGCTTTCCGCTTCAGCGCTGATCGTGTGGCCTGCCTGAGTGAACAGCAGCGCCAAGCCCTGGCGCACGGCCGGGTGGTCGTCCACGAGGATTATCCGCATGCCGGTCTTCGTGTTCGATGTTGTTCCAGATTTGTGGAGTTGCACGGGATTCATTTTCAGGGACTCGTGTCGTGTGGCTCGTGCGTTACGGTGCGGATTGATGCGCCGTTACATATACCAAGGTCAACATACACGAAACGCTGATCATCCGGTAGTGTGTGAAGCGTGAGCCTTGGCGCGGCTGGCCGAACAAAAGGCGGTGCAGGTTACCAATGTCCCTCCTGTCGCAGTGTCGTCAATAGTGAGTATGCCTCCTATCAATCGAGCACGATGTTTCATGATGCCAATTCCCAGGCCGCCTCTGGTGTTTTTCGCCTTGCTCCGGCCTATCCCGTCGTCCCGGACCGAAAGGGTTACTGCATCGCCAGCGGTGCAGGTGAGGGTCACGTCGATTTTTCTTGCCCTGGCGTGCTTGACCGCGTTGGAGATGGCTTCCTGGGCGATCCGATACAGTTGGGTGATGTGCTCGTTGGAACAACTGTCGCACGCCTCTTTCTTGCGGAACTCGATGGATATGCCGCTCGAGTCGGCAAAACGCCGGACCAATTCCTCCAGGGAAGGACTTTCAGCTTTTGGATCGTGCTCCACGGGCCAGAGCCCGCGGGACAAGTCGTAGGCGTGGTTGACCGATTCATCCAAGAGCGTGGAGAGTTGGGAGAGCTCGGAAGGGTTGTCGAGGGTGGCAGCCAGTTTGCTTTCCAAGACCGAACACCGCAACCTGGCTCCGGTGAGTTGCTGGCAAAGGCCGTCGTGCAGGTCGTGGCTTATGCGCCGGCGTTCCTGTTCGCTGATGCTTATCACCTCGCGCTCAAGGCGCGCACGCTCCTGGATTTCTTCGACCAGCTTTACGTTTTTGCATTCCAGTTCCGATGACAATCTTTCAACTGCGGCAAAAGCTCTGGAAAAACGTAGAGACAGGGCGAAGGATTGAAAGAGGATGAAGGAGAACATTCCCACGGGGAGAAGGTATGCCGTGTGGATTGCTCCGAAATCGTTGAGCATGTCGTTTATGCCGACAAGTCCCAAAATAAGGAAGCCGGCAAGGATGAAAGTGGCACCTTCTTCTCCCTGGATCTTTGCATTATGCAATTTAATAAGGCAGTATAATATGAGGATAGAAGAGATGAGATAGTAGATTGGCAGAAGAGATGTAAATGCAATAGAAGAGAAAAGAATGGCAATTAGTGTAAATATGACTGCGAATATTTGCGACAACCGCATTAATAGTGTAGAAAAATACTGTGGATAAAGAGATTTAAAAAACAGGTACCCTACTGGGACGGAGAGGATAAAACATATCCAGGATATTCTGTCGATTATCACAAAGGGTGTTCCCGGAAGCAAGGAAAGTATCGCCCACTCGCTGCTGTCGGACGTTAGGTGATTGCCGGACCAGAGGAGGCAATAAAACCCAAAGTAGAGAGGTGGTATGTTCGATCTGCGAAACCCGTAGAGAGCCAGATGGTAGATACCCATGATCAAAAGGCTGCCCGTGAAGAAGAACGCTACCACTTTGGGGCGGGTATGCTCGGCCATGAGCAGGGCCTCTGGCCCCAGGCAAACGGAAGAGAGGATTCCTCCTTGTCTGTAAGTGTGGTTCGAGACCTGAAGAACTAGCTCGAGATCCGGCCTGTCGTTTTGGAAAAGCACCAGCACCGGGGAAGGGTTCGGAAGTTCCGTTTGGACGCTCTTGCCCACGGTTCCGCCCTGGGCGAGGAGACTGCCATTGAGCCAGAGCCTGAATGCGGAATTGATGCCGAGAAGGCGCAGGGCCAGGGCCGTGTTGATTGGAGCAGGGACGATCTTTAGCCGGAAGGTTGCATAGCCTTCACTTTCGACCGAGACTCCGTCCAGTTTGAAACCGTTCCAGGCGGAGGGAAGCGGAATGTAATTGATCGTCCCAGTGGGGAATGGCTTCGTGAAGTCGTCCGGGGTCAGCAGTTGGCCCCAATAAAATTCCCATTCGCCGTCAAGTTTCACCGATCCGTCACCAGTTGGGTTCCAGGAGGAAAGGTCCAGAATTCCCTGTTGGGCTGTGGGCGGCTGGGTAGTGGCCCAGGAGTGCCCGACAAACAGGACGGCCAGCAGCAACGAGGCAAGGATGACTTTTCGCGGGAGTTGAGCACGGCCCGCAAAGACCTCGTGAGAAAGCAAGGTCCAGGCGGTGCCAAAGGCGGAAGGTTTCAGGGAACGATCCTGCAAAGCCAGGGAAGGCGTTTGAGTCCCGCCGTGAGCAGGGCCGAACCTAAGAATGTCGCCAAGCCAGTAAGGATAGGGCCAACCCAGGGATGCACGCTGTACCAGTTCAACCCGGCTCCGTGGCTGAAGAAGAGAGGTATTTGCCCGGTGAGCAGCATGAGAACAAGAATGTGAGACAAGAAAATACCGTAGGTCAGGCCGCTCAGCTCATGGACAAGCCAGGCCCGTTTCTGATTCGCAGCCGGTTTCCAGTCTTTGAAGAAAAGGAAAAATGAGGCTGCCATCAATACGGTCAATGGTTGCTGGTAATTGAAGAAAGTGGTGGGAAGCATGGTGTTGTCCCCAGTTGCCGCGAATTCTCCAAGGGCGGTCAACCCGGCGCAGGCGAAAAAGAGAAGCGCCAGAACCGGCTTGCCGCCGGGGATATTTACCTTTCTGGCTTTGAGCAGATGCCCCAGGACGAAGTAGCCGAAATAATAGGGAATGACCGCTCCGGAGAGAAAGCGGTTCAGGTCCTGCTCCCAGAGTAGGCGTGTGGCGCTGTTGAGGGCGGTCAGGCCGAAGGTGATGCATACGAAGATGGGGCCGTAATTCGAGGAGGCGTCGGAAAAGGCCGGACGCAGAAAAGGCGACATGAGGTAGACGCCCACGATCATGTACAGGAACCAGAGAGGGCCGGACCAGAGCCCTGTGAGGAATCTTTTGAAGAAACTGATCAGGTTCGGGTCAGAACCGGTCTGAATGCAGATGAGGGCGTAATAGATGATGGACCAGGCCAGCAGCGGGAGAAGTATTTTGACCAGGCGCTTGCCATAGAATTCCGAGAGAACCATGGGGCGAGTGGAACCAAGCATCAGGGCTCCGCTTATCATTAAAAGGATCGGCACGCAGAACAGGCACAGCGAAGAATAGACAAGCCCGGACCACACTTCGCTCGCTTTGGAGCTGTGCAGCAACGGGGCGGCGCTGTGCATGACCGTAACGCCAACGATAGCCAGGGTGCGAAGCAGGTCGAGGTATTCGAAGCGGTCGGCGGGCATGGATTGTAATGGAGTATCTGATGGAACCACAGCGGATCACCCCTTAAAACAAGCACTGGGAAACGGCAACAGGCATGTTGTTCGGTAAGAACCTGATGTAACACTGGACTTGTGCCAGATTGTCCGTAAGGGGGGCGATCCAAAATCCATACAGAAGTATAGACCGGGAAAGAGAACTCTACAAGACAAGGTGAACGAAAAAAAGGCGAGGCAGCGGGAGGTGTTGTGATGATGGGCGCGCCAACACTGCCGGTGGCGGGCCCTGTCGGGTGTGTTGGTAGGTTACTTCCGTCCGAGATCCTTGCCGATCTGATCGAGAAGGGGCATGGCCTGTTGCGGATTGTGAGCCCCAATGCTGCCGTCGGAAGTCACGCGGGCGAGCGCATCTTGAACACATCCGCCTGGGCAGGAGTCACGGGGCGCATAGTGTGGGCGGAAACGTGGAAGGGGTCCTTGGGCGTCTTCTGGGTGGCTCCAACCCGGTTGCCCATCTTGGCCATGTGGCAATCCACGCAGACCACTCCCTTTTGGGCATGGACGCTGCCATCGAACATGGCCTTCTGGGACGTATGGCAGCCAATGCACTGCTGGTCGCGGGGCAGTCTCAGGCTGGACTTCTGATGCACTGTGGCGTGGTCCAAATGGCAGGTGGAGCAGGTGACGCCCGAGGCCATGTGGCCTGAGCGCATGGTGTCGTGATATTGCTGGCGGTTCTTCTTCGCATCCTCGTTCGCCCAGAAGTTGGCTGGCTTGGTGGAGTAGGTCCAGAACTCCACTCGGTCCTGCAGGTCGGTCTGGCCGACCTCACGTTAGGACAGCATTTGCCATACGAAACCAGCTGCGCCGCTCAGGCCGACCAGCGCATGCATGGACATCTTGAGCCGAAGCAGCGCATAGAGTGCGCCCAATGCAACAAACAATGCGAAGACATCCGGTTTTCCACCGGGCAGGAACGTGTGCCAGGCGAAAAACACACCCAGTTTGAGGACGACGCCGACAACGGCTGCCGAAATGCCCGTCAACGCGGCGGCGAACTTCTTGTTGGATGTGATCGCCTCAATGTAGGGAGCCCCCGCGAAGATGAACATGAAGCTCGGCAGGAAGGTGGCGAACGTGGTGAGAAGGCCTCCAAGTATGCCAGCCTGCAACTGCGCGAGCGAACCGGGGTTGTTCCAGGCGGCGAAGAAACCGACGAACTGCGTCACCATGATCAGCGGGCCGGGCGTGGTCTCCGCAAGCCCGAGCCCCAGGAGCATGTCCTTCTCCGCGAGCCAGCCCATTTGGACCGCGTTGTCGGCGATGTAGGCCAGCACGGCGTAGGCCCCGCCAAAGGTGACGAAAGCCGCCTTGGTGAAAAAGAGGGATACCTCGGACAAGGCGTCGCCAAAACCACGCCAGGCGAGAACAGGTAGCACCACTATGCCCCAGACGGCCGCAAACAGGCCGACGACCTTGACGATGTGCTTCAAGGAAGGAAGCTCCTTCGCAGGCGAAGGCTCCTCCATCGTGCATTCCTTGCTCCCGGTGGCCCGATGGCAGAATATCTCGGGGCGAGTCTTGGCCAGCAGCGTTCCGGCAATGCCGGACAGCAGCACGATGGCCGGGAACGGGACATTGAAAAACTGACCCAGGATGAACGCGGCACCCGCAAAGACATACAGCACTCCGTGCTTCAGGGATTTCTTTGAAAGGCGGAAGAGGGCTTCGACCACGATGGCCACCACGGCGGCGGATATGCCGTGGAAAATTCCGGAGACAGCGGGGACGTGGCCCTTGGCGGCGGCCAGCCACGCTAGGGCGAGCATCAGGGCGATCGACGGCAGCAGGAAGCACATCCCTGCGATGAAGCCGCCCAGATACCCGTTGAGTCGCCAGCCGATGTACACCGCCAGCTGGTGCGCCTCAGGGCCGGGCAGCAGCATGCAGAAGTTGAGGGCGCGCAGGAACATGCTCTCGTTCATCCACTTGCGGCTTTCCACGATGTCCTTGTGCATCATGGCGATCTGCCCGGCAGGGCCGCCGAAGTTGATGAAGCCGAGCTTGAACCAGTAGGCGAAGGCCTGCTTCAAGGGGACGCTTGGCGGCGTTCCATGTTCATTCATTTTCAGCTCTCCCTGGCGGCTGAGAGAGGAAGACAAGCTCCGATTGCCCGTCGGAGCGGCGCAGCTCCGAGAATTCCACGACGGAATCCGCCTTGGACCACATGCCCACCAGGCCTTTCGGGGCGTAATCGAAATGGTGGACGATGTAGGGTTTGCCGTCCACGAATCCGGTGACTGTGTTGCCCCGCACCTCCACCGCCAGCTCTCGCCACAGGCCTGTTTTCACGGGCAGATGGGCGCTGGCCAGTTCGCTCCGGCGTCCGTCCTTGAAGGCAAAGAGGATCAGGTTGTCCTCCAGGGCATTGATGCGAAGCACCAGATACGTACCCGCAGTGCGGACGGCGAAGGCCAGGCCCCCGGCCTGGTCGATGGCCCCCGCCACGGGCCTCACCCTGAGGCTGGCCCGGCCGTCCTCCATGTCGGATCCTTTGGCCACTGCAAGGGGGAAGTAGAAGTAGGCTTCCACGTTATCCAGGAAGCGCTGGTACCTGCGTCCGGAGAGCCTGCCCATGAAGGAGGTGAATCCCTTGGACAGGCCGGTGGCCCATCTCGCGCCGTCTTGGCGCGCGATCTGGGCTCCCGTTTCGTCCAGAGCGCACTCCCAATCTCCCTGGGCGAGATGGAACTCCGGCAGGGGATTCTCCTGGCGTTTGGCGAGGAGGTCATAATCACCTTTGAAGAAGGCCTCCGTCATGGCCTCGATCTCGGACTGCCCGGATATGGCCATGTCCAGAAGGCGGCTCACCGCCATCAGGCGGCCCAACTGGTCGAGCGCATGCTCGGTCTGTTTGAAGGGCGCGCCTTTCAGGGTAGCGTCAAGCACGTCGCCGGCTGTGTCCACCGTGAAGCCCAGCCGGGCGAGGACTTTGGCCAGATACGTCACCCTCAGGCATTTTCCGGAGAACGTCCCTGCGCCTCCCGCGAAGCGGACCTTGATGTGGTTCTGCGAGGCGACTTCGCCGCAGAAGGCGTCGATATTGGCGAAATGGTAGCCGAACCTGGCCGAGAGGTTCATGTAGTCAGCTCCGAGCAGGGCATAGGAGTCTCCTCCGGGAGCACCTCCCCCGACTTCTGCCGTTGCTGACGAGGCCATGAGGGTCATGAAGCTCTTGGCGTCGAAGGCAACCGTGCCCGACCATGTGATGCCCGGGTGCGTGAAGCCTCTCCATATGGCGCACATGGGGGTGCTGCGCAGGTCCTCGGGCTTGATATCGTCGCAAGTGGTCAGGAACTCACGCAAGCCGCCTCCCAGGTCGACGCAATAGAGCGTCAACGGAATTTGGGCCTTGAGGCGAGCGACATTGGCTGCTCCCTCCGCGTTCTCGCACATGCCGAACATCTCCCGCATGGCCTTCTCATGGGTATAGCGGACGATGTCGTGGAGGGTATTGCATCCTGCCGGGGAGAACGTGTCCGCGTCGGGGTCGGTGAGGGTGAGAGGAGAGATCACGTCCAGGGCTGCCCTGAGGCGCACGTGCATGGGGCTGTCCACCACGCGGGAACGGGGCCTGCCGGAAATGGTGAGGAGGGCTTCCGCGCGTCCCTGGAGCACCCGGAGGTTCGACGCATCCAGGGTGACCTCCTGGCCTTCCGTCAGCAGTTCTTTGCATCCGGGCGCTGCGAAGAGCGCGGGGATGCCCATCTCGCGCGCAACGGAGGCAAGGTGGCTCGCGGCTCCACCCATGGCGGTCACGATCCCCCCGGCCCTGTCCAGCAGGGCCGCCAGTTCGGGCGCGGCATTGACGGCCACGAGGATCGCGCCTTCGGGAATGGTTTCTGGAATGGCCCCCTCCACATGGAGAACGGTTCCGCTGGCGACACCCGAGCTGGCGCAGACTCCTCCAGACAGCAGCGTGGGAAAATCGGAGAGGTCGAGATCACCGGCTGGGAGAGCCTGAGAAGAGACCTCCTCGGGAGTGTCCAGCGGCCTGGACTGGACGATGACGAGCCGGCCTTGCCCGTCCAGACACCATTCGACGTCCTGCGGGGATTCGAAATGCTCCTCGAGAAGCATCCCCATCCTGCCCAGTTCCAGCGTCACGTCATCGGAGAGCAGCGGCGTTTCAGTCGAAGCGCCGATGCCAAGGGGGGACCTGGAGATGCGGGTCGTCACCGCCTTGGACTCACCGGACACCAGCTTGTCGCCCAGACCTGAAACCGCGTCCAAGCGCATCGCCAGACCACCGTCCGCGCCGGGGTCGATGGTGTAGAGCACGCCGCTCACCCGGCTGTCGACCATGGTCAGGACCAGGGCGGCCATGGGTGCGTCACCATCGTCCAAACCCCACCGGAGCCGGTAAAGCACGGCGCGGGGCGTGTACTTGCTGGCGAACACTTCCTTGAGGGCCTGCCCGGCGCGCTCGAAGGGCACGTTGAGTACGGACTCGTACTGTCCCGCGAAACTTGCTGCCCCGTCCTCTCCAACCGCGCTGGACCGGACAGCAAGAAGGGCAGGGGCCACCAGTTTGCGCTTCAACGTTTCCAGGGCTCCGCCGAGAG
Source organism: Desulfovibrio sp. (assembly GCA_016208105.1). Taxonomy (NCBI): domain Bacteria; kingdom Pseudomonadati; phylum Thermodesulfobacteriota; class Desulfovibrionia; order Desulfovibrionales; family Desulfovibrionaceae; genus Desulfovibrio; species Desulfovibrio sp. The sequence continues at coordinate 32,579 of JACQYS010000019.1, read as the reverse complement.
CGGCCGACAGATCGGCAGGCAGATCGGCTTCCAGGATGGCCTGCCGGATGCGACCGCATCGGTTTTCCAGTTCCGGCAAATCCAATGGGGAAATCATTTCGAGTTCCTTCCTGGCGTATTCGTCGAGCCCGCTGTGCCTCATGAACGCCCGGAAGCCCTGTGTGGTGACGGCGAACCCATCCGGGGTCGGCAGCTTCAGCGAATTGTGGACCCTGGCCAGGTTTCCGGCCTTTCCTCCGACCTGTCGCGCGCTCTCCGGAGCGACATCCTCAAGACGCAGGATAAGGGGAGCGACATCCATTTCCGCAGGTGGATCGAAGGCGGCAAGGGCCTGGGCGAGAATCCTCCGCTGTGCTTCATCCAGTCCGCCGTGACGATTCGGCGCCAGATTCTCCAGCGAGCGGACCATGTAAGCGGTTGCTTCTCCGATGCTCTGCACGGTCTGGCGCGCCGCCCCGGAAGTAAAGACCTCGCCGCCGTAGTACGTCTGCTCCAGTGCTGCCAGCGCATCGAGCACTGCGTCGTTTTGTTCGAGCAGCTCCTTGAAGTGACGGTATTTGACGGTTGTCCTGTCGTCAGGGTCCACAAGGAGCTGACAGGCATTTTTCTTTTTCAGGAAGCCAAACAGGCTCATGTGCCACCTCCATACGGTTGTGCTGGCGCGATACGCCATGCTGCGGCTGTGGCCGCGCTCAGAACCAATGCTCCGCAGAGGAAGGCCCCGGAGCTTCCGAACAGGGCCGCTACCGCCCCGGCGGCCAGAGGCCCTGCAGAATGTCCCACATCCATCACGGACCCTAGCATTCCCATGGCTGCGCCCCGGTTTTCCTTGCGCGCCATGTCCGCCACGAAAGCCGACGAGGCCGAAGTCGTCACGGACAGGGCCAGCCCCAGCAGCACGGAACAGCCAACGAGGGAGGGAAAACCGGTGGCGAAGGCGATGGCCCCGCAGGCTGCGGCGGTCAGGGCGGCCCCCCACACCATCTGCCCGAGCCTTCCGTGGCGGTCGGAGAAGCGGCCGAAGAACGGCTTGGTCAGGGCCACAGTGAGCACCTGGGCCGAGAAGAGGATTCCCGTGAGCCAGGCCGGGTGTCCGAGTTCCATGGAAGCGATGGGCAGGAAGGCCTCAAAGCTGCCGTAGGCGAACAGGATGCCCGCCTCCAGCAGGCACCCGGCCAGGATTCCCCGGCTGGTGAAAAGCTCCCGCAAGCTCTCGCCCACGGGCGGGCGGCAGGCAGGGGCCGAGCTTTCCTCGAAACGGGGCATACGCCAAGCCAGGAACATGACTCCTGCTCCGGCCAGGCCGCACAGTAAGTACACGAACTCGAAGCCAAGCCAGAGGGCCGCCCCACCGATTGCCGGCGCGATGAAACGGCCAGCCATGGTGGCAGAGGAGAAGCCGCCGAGCTTCTCACCTTTGGAAGTGTCGAAGGCGTCGGCCACGGCGGCCTGGGCCACAGGCATGAACACCCCTGTGGCCAGCCCGTGGTAGAAGCGCGCCAGGGCCAGACCCCACACGCTTGTGACGAACAGGTAGGCGAACGGCGCGGTGGCGAAGATGATGGAAGAGACCAAGAGCAGCCTGCGCCTGCCGAACGCGTCCGAGCAGAATCCGCCGGGTATACTCACCAGCACCCCTGCCAGGGGTGAGAGTGCGGACACGAGCCCCACTGCGTCGGGGCCTGCCCCGAGGCTGGCGGCGAAAAGGGGCAGCGCTGGGTTCTTCGCCATTGTCGTGGACAGGATGGCCAGGAAACCCACCGCGCACAGGAACCTGAACGGGGAGACGCAAGTGCTCACGCCCTGGCCATAAGCCCCTGAATTTCACGGTGATAGCCAAAGTATCGGGCCATGGTGATCTCGTTCTTGCCGTACTTTGGGTAGGCCTTGAGGATTTCCTCGAAGCGCTCCTCGGCGTCGCGCGGGTCCCTGAGGGGCACCTTGCCCTCGGTTATGATGTCCACCAGCCTGTCCGCGTAGATGATGACGCGTTCCTCCAGTTTGTGGAGTGTGTAGTCCTTTTCGGGCAGGCCGAATTCGCGCGCTTCCGCCCCGGTCAGCCCTCCCCGGATGTGCTTCTCCATGACGGCGCACACTTCCGGAGGGAGCCCGAGCTTTGCGCCCATCTCTGCGCCGATACGCCCATGCTCCATGGCATGGGTCTTCACCTTGCCCAAGTCGTGGAAGAGTGCTCCCCGCGACACCAACGCCATGTCCAGCGGCACATCCACGCGTCCGGCGATGTCCAGGGCCAGCTCGGCCACGGCAACGCTGTGCTCGATGTCCTCTTCGGACATCCCCTGCGCGCGAAGCAATTCAACATCCGGCGTGTCGATCAAGGGGTGCATGACAGTCCTCCTGTGGGACATATTTCAAGAAGAGAGGGATCGCCGCGAACAGCACCGCGGCCATGAGGGGGAAGCTTACGCGGTATCCCATCCAGCCAACCAGAAGTCCAGCCAGAATGGGGCCGGAGGCGTGGCCCACGTCGAAAATGGTGCCGAACGCTCCCATGGCCGAGCCGAAGTGGCGTTCGCGGCACAGGTCCGCCACCATGGCAGCCGAGGAGGATGTCACCAGAGCCTCGCCAAGGCCGAAAACCAGACTCGCCGCAAGCAGCGTCCAGAAGCCGCCCATGAAGGGCACCGCCGCGAACGAGAACGCGCACAGCGCAAGGCCCGCCACGATGAGCGGCCTGCGTCCACGGGAGTCCGAGACGCGGCCCATCAGCGGTTTGGAGAACATGGTCACCACGATCTGCGCGCCCCATAACAGGCCCGCCTGGAATTCGCTCAGACCAGCCACCTTCACAGCATAGACCGGCAGGAAGGCCTCCAGGGCGCCCATGGTCATGTTCTGCACGCCTTCCATGGAGGAGGCAGTGACGATGCGTTTGTCCGAAAGCACTTCCCGGATGCCTTCCCGGAATTTGGCCAGGCGCGCCCCGAAACCCAGGCCGTGCTCGACCTTTTCTTCGATCCCAAGCGTCCTGAAGCCGAGGATCATGGCCGCCACGCCAGCAAGCGAGCTGAGGGCAAACACCAGCCGGAACTGCCACATGACCGGACCGCCATTGGCTCCGGTATCCAGGATGAACCCGCCGATGGGAGCACCGAGGAGTGTCCCGATGATGCCCACGGATGAGAACCAGGAAAGCAACTCGCCCTTGCGCGCCCCGGCCACGTCCGCGACCACCGCCATGGCCACGGGGCCATAGATCGCCGTTGCCAGACCATGCAGGAAGCGAACGATCACCAGCGCGGAATAGGATTCGATGAAGAGATACGCGAAGGGCATCACGCCGAAAACGACGAGCCCGGCCAGCATGGTGCGTCTTCTTCCGACAACGTCGGATAATGCGCCCGCCGGAAGCTTGAAGAAAATACCCGTCACAGTGGAGATACCCACGGCCAGCCCGATGGCTTCAGGGCCTGCCCCCAGGAATAATGCGAACAGGGGCAGTACAGGGTTCCTGGCCAGGGCGTAGGAGAAACGGGCCAGAAAGCCCACGGTGCAGAGGTTCTTGAAGGGGTCCATGGTGTAGTGTTCTCGTTGGCGCTGTCGGAAAGGAAGCCTCCGGCGGCCAAAGGCGTAGCCCTTTGGAATCCCGAGTAGGGTAGCCGGATTCTGCCTTCCCCTGGGAATGACAGGCATTCCCAGGGGAATTTCCAACTATGCGCCGGTTCTTAGTGTTTGGGCGCGGACCGGTCGTAGAAGATGGATTTGCCGTAAAACCCGACCGGGATGCCCATTGCCACCCCGGCCTGCATGTAGCCGAGGGCCCTGGCCGCAGCGCCCACTCGCTGCTGCACCCGATTGTCCAGGTTCAGGATGCTGGCGGTCTTGGCCGCCGAAACCAGGGCGCTGCCGATGTCCATCATGCGCATCATACAGTGCGGGCCGTCGTAGCCCATGGCCTTGTCCGTCATGATACGCTTCGCCTCGAATTCCTTGCAGGTGGCGTGGCCGCAGGCTCCGCAATCATAGCCGGCACCCAGGGACTTGCCCAGACCGACCAGCACCAGGGCGTGGCAGTTCTCGATGTTGGAGGCGTCCCTCAGCCAGTAGGCTTCGTTGGTGCTTTTGGGAGCATAGTCCTTCATGGCCTGGGCGATCTTCTTCAAATCTTCGTCCTGGCTGACCACAACGATCTCCAAAAAATCCTTGCCTCCGGCCTTGGGGGCTGTCCGGGCGGAAGCGGCCATGAGATTGGCCACCTGTATGGCGATGTCTTTCATTGCTGTTCTCCATTGGTTTGAGAGTAGGAAGCGAGCAGGGCGTCGAAGAGCGCCAGGGTCTGCTCCACAAGCAAGGCATCCCCGGGGATGCTGTGGACGAAACCGTCGAGCACCTGCTTGACGCCGGGCGCTTCGGCGGGACCTGTCTCCAATTCGTTCAAATCGATGGCCCGAATGACCTCTCTGAATCTGGACGGAATCCTCCAGGTGAGGCGGAAGGATTCGCACAGCACCTCGAAGGTGGTCAGGGATCCGACATGGGTGAATTCGGCGTCGGCCATGTCGAAACGGACCGTGCCCACTTTCTTAGCCGGTTTGTCTTCAGCTGGTACGAAGGCGATGGCCGCGTCCGGATCAAGGTAGCGGCGCACCAACCAGAACGAGGCCAGCCGGTCGATGTAGGGGCGCTCCCGGGTGACCCACACCGCGCCCTTGAAGTTTTCCGGTGAGAGTGCCGGCAGGGTGGGCGTCACGTTGGGAGCGGCTTCACCTGAGAGCAGCAGGGCCAGCTCCGCCACAAGCCCTTCAACACGCGCTCCGCGTCCGCTGGGGAAGTAGTCGATATCGCGAAGCGACCCTGCACGTTTGCCCAAACGCCGGTGTGCGGCTTCCAGATGGGCCCTGTCCGAAGCAGGTTGGCGGGCCTGATCCAAAAGCGGGAGCAGTTCCTGCTCCATGGTCTGCCAGTCCGCGTCGCGGGCCTGGGTGAGCTTAAGCGCTATGTCCTCGCCGCACATGTTAGCAGGGGGGGCTGTTTCCAAAAACAGGGCTTCGCCGCCCAATCCTTCCACTTCCTTGACCAGCCACAACAGCTGTTCGTGGAGGTCGGCACGAACCGGCAGGACATAGAAGGCGTTTTTTATGATCACAGCGCCAAGGCCAGTCAGCCGCCGCCAGACGCGCATGCGCCCGCTCTGGTTTTTGGCGGGCAGGGAAAAGGAGAAGAAAAGCCATTTGTCGTTACTCATGTAACACTAATTGTCATAGCTATAACATTTGTCAAGAGGTTTCTTTTTGAGCGACCGTGGCAGGCGGGTGTACGGGGTATAGAGGAGGCTTTCTGAAACACAATCTTCCCACAGGGAGAGAGGTGTTCGTCTTAGGCCCTGGGCGGGGTTCATCACTAAGCTGCAAAATGAAAGCGCCCGTGCGGATGCACGGGCGCAGGGAACAATGCTTCAGGGGAGAAGTGCTTGGCGCTGAGTCACTGACGCAAGCTTATCATGAGCAACGTAGCAGCGAAATAAAAGCCAGTAGGCAGGGGGCGCCCGATAACCGGTCTTTAGATCTTGTACCTGAAGCCCAAGGTGAATTTCCAGGCGTCTCCGCCACGGCTCTGCTCCACCAGCCTGCGGCCCCAGACCGAGCTGTCGAACTGTCCGTGGGCCCAGCCGGTTTCCATGATCAGGGCCAGGTTGCCGAAGATATTGTACTGGCTGTCGATGTTTACGGCGAGAACGTGTTCGGTGGGGGCGAGTTCGCGCCCCATCTGGAAGTAGTTGCCGTAGCCCCAGAGCAGCACTCCCTGGCGCAGGGCCTTGGGCGAATTCATGCCTTGGGCGAAGGTGAAACTCACACGGCTGGACAGGTCCTTGACCAAGGAAATCTTGTCCAGGGTGGCGATGAATCCCCAGGCCCCCAGGTAGTCCACACCCATGAGGCTCTTATTGAATTCCTGGGAGCTGTCGAAGAGAAAGGAGTTTCCTGGCCCCCAAGCGCTGGCGATGATGGGCATGCGCCCCGAGCCGTTCATGGTGTCTGAGTCCTCCCCAGAGGCGTACCAGAAGGTGAGCTGCGGGGTCAGCGCGTCGAACCCGGTGTATTCCGCGCCCACGTCCAAAAAACGACCCTTTCTCTTGTTGCCTTGGCCGTAGATGAAGTCGGCGTAGAATTTGAACGGGTCCAGCCTGGTGAAGGCAATGCTCCCGCCTATCCAGAGGTAGGGCGCCAGCGCGTTCTGCTGTCCGTGCGGCAGCAGGGGGTATCCGGCAGAAAAGAGGTTGCTGGCCAGGGTCTGGTTGGCGCCAGCGCCGCCAGCTCCGACGCTCGCAAAGGCGGCATTGCGCCCGGTCACGCCGATCATTGCCCAGGGAGTGGCCGAAAATCCCTCCCGGGTGATGGGCAGGCTCAGGAGGTAGGCGTCGAACTCGTCCGGCACCTGGGTGGTGGTCGGATCGAAGTCGCGATTGGAATCAAGGAATCTGTAAAATCCCCCTCTGATCGAGAGGGTACCGTCTATCACCGGGATGTCCACCAGGGCGGCAGTGCCGCGAACTCCGCCCAGCACGGGGTTGGCGCAGATCATGTCCGAGGAGATGGGCAGATCCAGGTCCTGCATGCCGATGGTGAATTCGATGCCGGTCCCCGGCCATTTGAACTGAATGAACGCCTGATACACGTCGATGGCCGGGATCGGGTTGTCCACGGTGTAGGTGCCGTTGCCCCAGGCCGAGTTGTTCACCCGGATGCCGAGGCGGAACTTGAGACCCTCGTCCGCGATGAAGTCCGTGCGCAGGCGAACGCGCTGCCAGATGGTGAAGGGGTCCGCCGTGCGGTTGGCGGTGGAGTTCCAGCCGGTGAAGTACTGGTGAGACCAGTAGTTCCCGTTGATGCGCACGTCGCCGATCATGAACACTTCGGGAGAAGCATGGGAAGGTAAGGCGGAAGCGAGCAGCAACGCAAAAACTGCGGACAGCAGGAACACGCGTTTCATGAGCGGCAAGTCCTCAGTTCTGAATGTGTGGAGAGCATGGCCGCACTTGTGTACGATTGTTAGCGTAACGAATCAACGTCCCTGTGGTCCGGCGTTCAATATTTCCAATCGGGGAGGGGTTTCAATGATCCCATGCTCGGCCAAACAGTCGAAGAAGCGGGAGAGGCCTTCCTGTTCTTTTGTGCCCAGGTCGTAGCTCAGGTGATCGAAATACCGCCTGATCTCGCCGCGGCTGAGCTTTGGTTTGGACAAGGCAGCCAGTCCGACAACCTCTTCAATGGCGGCCACTCCGGTACGCTTCGCCTGGCAGAGAAGCGCCGCTGCCTGGAGCACCCCTTCCGGGTCTCTCTGTGCGGTCTCGCGCCTGGCCACCCACACCCCGAAGACGAAGGGCAGCCCGGTCCAGTCACGCCAGACTTCGCCCAGGTCCAGCTGATAGGGGAAGCGCGGGTCGTGGCGCATGGCAAGGGCCTCGTCGCCTATGGCCAGCACGGCGGGTTCGTCCGCGCCCATGGCCAGGGACTGCCTGACCGAACCCGGTGCGGTCTTGAAGACCGGGCGCACGCTGTAGACCTTTTCCAACACCACGCGCAGAAGCGCAGCTGAAGTATGGGTTTCGGCTGTGACCAACAGCGGTTTCCCGTTAAGATCATCGGGCGGAATGCGGCTTAAGAGCAGCACGCTTTTGACAGGACCGCGGCTGCCGATGGCCAGGTCAGGCAGCAGGTAATAATCGTTGGGGTTGCGGGCGTACTCGATGGAGGAACAAGCCGAGAGGTCCAGCTTGCCGGCGCGTATGAGCCCGTTCAGCATGGCTGGCGGCCCGGAAACGATGTCGAATCCGTGTGTGATCCATCCGGCCTCGAGAGGATGGTAGATGGGCAGCACGTTCAGGTAGCTAATTCTGCCAAGTCGCATTGCTATACCTCTACGAGGCTGTAATCCATGGCCCTGCGGCGAGGGGTGAAGCCTGCATCTTCAATTGCCCGGCGTACGCCTGGTTCGTCCATGCGGAAGCGGACTCCGGCCGCGGCAACCACGTTTTCCTCGATCATGGTGGAGCCGAAGTCGTTGGCCCCGTAGAAGAGGGAAACCTGGGCGATCTCACGTCCCATGGTCACCCAGGAGGCCTGGAGGTTGGCGAAATTGTCCAGCACCAGGCGTGAGATGGAAAGCACTCTCAGATATTCCTGGGGCGAGCACTTCTCGCCACCCAAGGCTGTGTTGTCGGGCTGGAAGCCCCAGGGAATAAAGGCGGTGAACCCGCCGGTTTCGTCCTGAAGCCCGCGCAGGGCGGTAAGATGCTCTATGCGCTCGGCCCAGGTCTCCACATGGCCGAACATCATTGTGGCCGTGGTGCGAAGTCCCTGCAGATGTGCCTGGCGCATCACGTCCAGCCATTCGCGCGAGGAGCATTTGGCGGGGGCCACGGCCTGGCGCACGCGGTCCACCAGGATTTCCGCCCCACCACCGGGGATGGAGGCCAAACCGGCCGCCTTGAGCCTGGCGATCACCTCGGCCGGAGTAATCCCTGCCAACCCCGCGAAGTAGACGATTTCCGGAGGGGAGAATCCATGCACGTGGATGTCCGGATAGGTGTCGCGGATAAAGTTCAAAAGCGCTTCGTAGTAGGCAAGGCCCATGTCCGGATTGTGCCCGCCCTGCAGCAGTATTTGGCGCCCTCCGAGGGCCAGGGTCTCCTCGATCTTGCGTCCAAGTTCCTCCCGGGTAAGCGTGTAGCCTCCGGCCTGGCCCGGAGCCTTGAAAAAGGCGCAGAAACGACAGCCGCATTGGCAGATGTTGGTGGAATTGACGTTTCTATCAACCACATAGGTCACTGTCGAAGAGGGGTGGAGACGCTTGCGGACCCCGTGGGCCAGGCTGCCCAAAAGGGGGAGACTGGCGGATTCGGCCAGGGTGAGGGCATCCTGTGCGTCGATCCGCTGCCCGGTCTTGATTTTTCCGGCCACGGCAAGGATGTGCGCGTGATCAAACATGGCTGGCCTCCCGGAAGAGCCCGTCGCGCCGGACAGGGGTGAAACCGCTGGCCCGTATGGCCTGTTCGAGCTCCTGGGTGGTCAGGGCCTGGGCCGACTCGCTGCCGGCGTCGTGTCCGATCTTTTCCTCGACCACGGTGCCGTCCAGGTCGTCCGCTCCCCAGGAAAGGCACAGCTGCGAGAGCTTGAGCCCAAGCATCACCCAGTAGGCCTTTATGTGTGGGATGTTGTCCAGCATGAGCCTGGCCACGGCCATGGTGCGCAGCACGTCCATGGCTGTGGGTCCGTGTGCTTCCACGCCCAGGGGATTGTTGCCCGGCAGGTAGGGCAGGGGGATGAAGCAGACGAATCCCCCGGTGGCGTCCTGCTGCCTGCGCAGGGCGTCCATGTGCTCCAGGCGGTGGGCCGTGGTTTCCAGGTGTCCGAAGAGCATGGTGGCGTTGGAGCGAAGCCCGGTGGCATGGGCCTGGGCCATAACGGACAGCCAGGCTTCCCCATCGATCTTTTCAGGGCACAAGGTTTTGCGCGGGCCCTCGGCGAATATCTCCGCGCCGCCGCCCGGCAGCATGTCCACGCCGGCTGTCTTCAGGCGGGTGAGGACCTCGGGAATGCCAACGCCTGAAATTTTGGCCAGGTGATCCACTTCCACGGCGGTGAGCGCCTTGATGGACGCCTGGGGGTAGGCTTGGCGCACCCTGGCGGCCAGGTCCTCGTAATAGGCCAGACCCAGGGCCGGGTGGCACCCGCCCACGATATGCACCTCGTCCACCGGTCCGGCTGCCTCGAGCTTGGCCAGGGCTTCTTCAGGGGTGAGCACGTAGGCGCCCTCCTGACCTTCGTCTCGGCGATAGGCGCAGAAGCGGCAGCGGTTGACGCAGATGTTGGTGGGGTTGACGTGGCGGTTCACCACATAGTGTACGCGGTCTCCGTGCAGCCTGGTCCGGACGTAACCGGCCATGAGGGCTGGTATATGCGGATCAGGGCAGTCATAAAGGGCCTGGCCTTCGGGGAGGGTTAAGCGTTTTCCTGCCAGAACCTTGTCCAGCACGGGTTCAAGCCCGAAAGAGGCGATATAGGATCTATCCAACTCTGAAACCTCCAGCCAGCATGGCGGCCAGGCTCTTTGCAGCCCGGCGCGACGTTTCGGGATCATCAAGAGACAGATTAAGGCCCGTGTCCATCCAGGCCTGGGCCTGGGCCTGCACGAAGCGGTCGAGCACCGCGTCCAGGATGAATACGGCCAGGGCAACGTTCACGGTGACCGGAAGTTCGCCAGAAGCCTTGGCCTGTTCGATGAGGGGCGTGAGAAACTTGGCGGACAAGGCACGCACCTGGCCAAGAAATCGCTCTCGCAGGGGGAAGTCCTCGTTGAAAAGCATTTTGAGGTAAATGCGGTAGATGTCCGGGTGGGTGCGTACGAAGTCCGTGCCCACCACGAGCAGGCGTTCCAGGCGTATGGCCAGCGGCTGCCCCGTTGTTTCGTCCCTGGCCTGGCGCAGGAATCCGGAAAAGCTCTCCACTGCCCCGGCGAACACCCGGGCGAAGAGCCCTTCCTTGCTTCCGAAATATTTGAATATGGACCCTTTGGCGATGCCGAGGCGTGCGGCCAGCCGGTTCATGCTGGCACCGAGAAAACCGCGCTCGGCGAATTCCCTCTGGGCTTCAGAAAGGACCCGATGCTGTTTGTCGGGTGGGATGTTTTGAAATGTGGCGCTTGCTTCCATGGTGACTCCCGGATAAGGTGACCGGGTGGTCACCGATACTCCCCCAAGCATCCCGCGTCAACTGAGTCTGGGTATCTCTCCCTGCCCCAACGACACCTTCATCTTCCATGCCCTCATCCACGGCCTGATTCAGTCTGAGCCTGGGTTTTGCCTTTCCCGGCTGGTCATGGCCGACGTGGAGGAGCTAAACGGCCTGGCCTCCAGGGGCGAGCTTGATATCGTGAAGATTTCACTCGCGGCCGTGGCGGACGCCAGCGCGCACTACCGGCTGCTGTCCTGCGGAGGGGCTCTTGGCCGTGGCTGCGGCCCGCTTTTGGTGACGCGCCAGGGCAGAGACCGGCAGATGGCCTTCGAAACTCTGGCCCTGCCCGGGGCTCGGACCACGGCAGCCCTCCTTGCCGAGATGGCAGGGGTGCCGGGACGGCGGGTGCAGCTCCGGTACGATGAGATTATGCCCGCAGTGGCCCGGGGCGATGTGGACGCCGGCGTGGTCATCCACGAGGGGCGCTTTACCTATGCACAGCAGGGCCTTGAATTGGTGGAGGATTTTGGAGCATGGTGGGAGAGCCGTTACAACCTTCCCCTGCCATTGGGCGTTATCGCCGTGAAGAGAACGCTCGGGGCGGGAGTTGCGGGTGCTGTTTCGCAGGCCATCCGCGCGAGCCTTTCACACGCTTGGAATAACCCGGAGGCGAGCCGGGAGTTCGTGGCGCGTAACGCCCAGGAGCTTTCGCCCGAAGTGACGGCGGCGCATATCGACACCTTCGTCACGCCCTTCAGCCTGGACGTGGGGGATGAAGGACGCTCAGCCATTGAGGCCCTGGCACGAGCGGCATTCTCGTTGGCCCGGAAGGGTGAAATGGTTGGGGATCTCTTCTGGTAAGCCGCAATGCGGCGTATCCACAGGCATATTTCTGGCCACAAAGGCCAGATCCGCGCTCAGGCCGTTTCCTGGATCACCCGGCCAGCGTCTTTTTCAGGGGCGTCCACTCTTGCGGCGCTGGTTGGTGCTTGCGTTTCCCCCGAATCCGCAGGGTTCACCGGGATCGTTGATGTCCCCTGGCTTTCCGGTGAAGGTTGCGGGGTTGAAGCCGCTGCGCTCGATATTTTCGATGGGTTGTCAGCGTCAGGTATTGGGCGGGCCTGGGCCGCCTTGTCCATGTTGCTCGGCCGGTCCGGACTGTCCGGCGGTTTCTCGTAGGTCAGCCCGGCAACATACGCGTTCTGTTTCTGAAGCTGTTCCTTGCGCATCTGCCTGGGAGGTTCGGCTCCGGCGTATTTCAGGAAGTGACGGTTGCCGACCTTCATACGGGTTTTTCCAGGCTTAAAGTCATGGATGCACCCCCTGCAGGGTGATGATCTTGGCGTGGATGTTCTGGAAAGGCTCGGGGGAGACGTTCAACACTCCGGAAAAGGGAGTGGAGATGTCCACGATGAAGTAGACGCAGGACAGAATAAGAAAGACGATGATGACCTCCATGGCCACCTGGGATCCGGTCTGTTCCGGGTTGGTAAGCAGCAGCCCGACGAAAACCCCGAATACGCCAAACCATAAAATTACCCACACAGGCGGATAGAGATTGCCCGACAGGGTTTGGGCCCTGGAAAGGCGGTGACGGCTGATCTCCGCCAGGGACTGCCCCACAGAGGCATAGAGCGAGTATGATTCCTTGTCAGCCGGTTTCATGCGGTAAAAGGCTTCCCATATCTCGTCTAAATGCCTGAGGCTTTGTTCACTCATGGAACGCTGCCCATCCATTATGGGCCACTCGTCGTCCACGACGCTTTTCGTGTAGTCTTCAAGAGTCTGGCGGAATCCCCGGGAGTTCTCCAGAGGCATGGACAAGTGGTATGACACGAGCACAGCCCCGGCTTCAGAGTTGACGGAGTTTTTGGCTGAGACGAACGTTCCCCACAAGGTGACAATGGAAAAACCGAGAAAAAAAGCGTATACTGTGGCAAAAAGAGAGAATATCTCCGAGGAGATCAGCTTTCGGGAAGCTGCGGTAGCCTTGAGGGTTGGGCGGCGCAGGGCGTACAGCAAGGCCGGTATGGCCAGGGACAAACCGAATATGATGCTGAACACCACAAGGTATTCGGGATTGAAGCCTTTAAGTTCAGTGAACATACTAATTACATAGCCTGTTCCGGGGAGTATGTGAAGTTCCGCGAAGAGGCGCTGCTTTACAGGAGATGAATCATGGCAGGATATGACGAAGGAACCGCGGCGTTTGATTTCTCCTTGACGGCCGCTTTCCCGGGTGGAGGAGAAAAAAACGTACGGCTGGGTGAACTGGCCGGGAAATGGGTGGTCATTTTCATGTACCCCAAGGATTCCACCTCGGGTTGAACCGTGGAGGCTCTGGAGTTTTCAGAGCGTATGGGAGAGTTCTCGAGACTCGGTGCAGAGGTCTATGGCTTGTCCAAGGATTCGCTCAAGTCACACCACGGTTTTATCGCCAAGCAAGGGCTTAAGGTACCGCTTCTGAGCGATCCCGCCACCGAAGCACTCAAAGGCTTGGGCGCCTGGGGGGTCAAGAAGCTCTACGGGAAGGAGTCTGAGGGGGTGGTCCGATCGACCGTGCTGATCGGCCCGGACAAAGTGGTGGCAAAACGTTGGGCGAAAGCTGCCAGCAAAGGCCACGCCGCGGAAGTGCTGGCCGTTCTCGAGACGCTGAAAAAAGGCTGACCCGCCCGCGATACTTCGGGCTACTCTGAAGTTGGGCCGCTCTTTTGGGGAGCGACGGGCAGGTTCTCGTCCCCTGCCTTGGCGGCCCAGAGGTCCTTTACCGCCAGGCAGTCTTCCTTGGAGAGCGCGCGTTCCATGAGGCCGAAAAAGCGGGAACGCAGGATCACCAATTCGTGGTAGCTGCCAGCCTGGTTGATCAGCCTTTTGTAGTATGCGGCGTTTTGTTGGTCGTCCATGGGAGCCTTCTACTAAAAGCTATCGTTGTAGGCAATGGTGGAGAATGGAAGCTCTTGAACTGCGACTCATTCTTGGGTAATCTCATTCTTTGGCGTTCAAGGCGGCTGTGGCCGGAGTTCCCTTGGGCATTTCATCATAGACTATACCGGCGGATGATCATGCGTGTTTTACGAGAAAGCGCCGCAATACTGGCGATTCTGTGTTTCCCCGCGATGGCTGCGGATCCGCAGTTGTTTGTGTCCGATGTGCAGGAGATTACTGTGCGCACCGGGCCTTCTTTGGAGCACAAGATCGTCCAGATGGCCAAAAGCGGGGCGAAGCTTGAGAAGATAAAGGAAGAGGGCGAATGGGCCCTTGTCCGGACGGAATCTGGTAAGGAAGGGTGGGTGCTCAAGCGGTACCTGTCCTCGGAAACGCCCGTGAAGGTCCAGTTTGAGGAATTCAAGTCGCGCAACTCCGAGATGCTGGAAAAGGCGGGGAAGGTCGAAGCCATAGTGGGCAAGTTCGAGGAGGAGAACAAGAACCTCCAGAGGAACCTTTCCTCCATCCAGAGCGAGCACGCCAAGCTGAAGTCGGAGTACGAAATTCTCTCCAAAGCCAATTCCAACGTGGCCGAGATGACCAAGTCCTTTCAGGAGATGAAGGCAGCGAGCGAATCGGCCAAGCAGGATGTGGAAAAGTTCAAGCGCGAGAACGAAACCCTGCGGGACATTTCCGATGTGAAGTGGTTCCTGGCCGGGGCGGGAGTGTTCTTCGGCGGCTGGCTTTTCGGCTACCTGCTGGGCCGCTCGGCGCGCAAGAAAGCCAACCGCATGTATCTCTAGCCTCCTCCGGGCCGCACCAAGCCCGCCGGCACCATCCCTCATGGTCCGGGTGGGCATCACGGTGAATGTGTTGCGGCTCCTTTAATTGCAGTCGTCTACTCATCATGCCGCAGCGTCCCGCTCTTCAAGAAGGGTGATGATCTCCGGCAGCCGTTTTTTGCGTTCATCCTCACAGGACATCTCGAGCTGTTCGATCACCTTGCCCTGGTGGTAGACCACCAGGGTGCTCGCGAATACGGCCACGTCGTCTGGGTCGTGGGTGATGAGCACCATGGGCATGCCGAAGCGTTCCAGGGTGGAAGCCAATTCGCGGCGCATGCGGACCCTCAGTATCGGGTCCAGGGCGGAAAAGGGTTCGTCCAACAAGAGTGCGGACGGCCTGGCCATAATGGCTCTGGCCAGGGCCACGCGTTGGCGCTGGCCGCCTGAAAGCCGCGCCGGACGCTCGTCAGACAGATGGGAGAGTCCGAAGTTCGCAAGCATCTGTGAAACCTGGTCACGCTGCGGGTGCGAAAGCCTGCCCGGGCATCCGGGATTTAAGCCGAAGCCGACATTCGCGGCCACGTTCATATGCGGAAACAGGGCATAGTGCTGGAAAAGATAGCCGAGTCCGCGCCTGCGCGGAGGCAGGTCCACCTTGGAACGGGAGTCGAAGAGAACTCGTCCGCCCAGTTCGATGCGCCCTCCCGCCGGGCGCATGAGCCCAGCCATGGCCTGCAGTGTGATGGTTTTGCCGGAACCTGAAGGGCCGAACAAAACG
This sequence comes from Desulfovibrio sp., assembly GCA_016208105.1. Classification (NCBI taxonomy): domain Bacteria; kingdom Pseudomonadati; phylum Thermodesulfobacteriota; class Desulfovibrionia; order Desulfovibrionales; family Desulfovibrionaceae; genus Desulfovibrio; species Desulfovibrio sp. The sequence continues at coordinate 17,397 of JACQYS010000019.1, read as the reverse complement.
ACGGCGTTTCCTGAAGCCTCAAAGGCCGTTCGCAGGTGGAAATTTCGCTCCGCGCCGCCCAAAGTGGCCTCGATGTCCACCTGAATGTTCATGGTCTTGGCCTCAACAGTTTGCCGGAACTCACCAGGATGGTTAGACTCACCAGGGAGACCACAACGACCAGGAACAGAGCCTGGTCGTCTCGTCCGGCCATGACCGCGTCGTATACCGCCAGGGAGAGGGTCTGGGTCTTGCCCGGAATGTTGCCCGCGATCATGAGGGTGGCACCGAATTCGCCCATGCCCCGAGCGAAGGCCAGCATGCCCCCTGCCAGGATCCCCCGCCAGGCCAGAGGCAGGTTGATCCGGGCGAACACCGAGAAGCTGGAGGCCCCGAGCGTGCGGGCCGCGTCAGCCAGGCTCACGTCCACGCTGTCGAATGCGGCCCTGGCGGTTGTGAAAACCAGTGGGAACGCCACCACGGCCGAGGCCAGGGCGGCGCCCTGCCAGCTGAACAGCAGGGTCACCCCGAAGGCGTCGTTCAGCCATTTTCCGAACAGTCCCTGGCGGCCGAACAATACCAGCATGTAGTACCCGAGCACCGTTGGTGGCAGCACCAGCGGCATCGTAGCCAGGGCGTCAAGCAGGGCCCGGCCCGGGAAGGCTTTTCGTCCGATCACGTAGGCTGCCGGTATTCCCAGGGCCAATGACCCCAAGGTGGCCAGCGTGGCCACCTTGAGAGTCAGAAGCAGAGGAGAGAGAACGGCCTCCGGGGTCATCTGCGGCAATGGCGCCTTTTGGGACGTTCTACGGGCACGGGCTCCAGGGAGAGCTCCGAGCACCACATGCAGCGAGCCCGGCCGGGAATGAGTTCAAACAACCAGTGCAAGCCAACAATGGCCAGAAGAGTTCCGATAAGGATCCAGTCGATCATGGCGTGTACCTCCCGTTTGGGAAATGAAGCGCATTTCTCACTTCATCTCCCAATGGGCAACAACCATGCCAGGGCCATTCATCGAAAATCGTGCTGTTATAATTGAGTTTTCATTATCAATGGTAGTCGAGCGATGGGTACAAAAATGTAACTCAAGGCTGTTTGTTACATTTTTGTGTGCACTAGCGACTGTCTTTGAGGGCCTTGATGACAACCAGGGTAAGGTCGTCCTGGCGTGGGGCTTTTCCACGGAACGTTTCAACGTCGCACATGCATGCTTCCAGGATGTCCCTGGCGTGGAGGCTGGAATGGGAGGCAACGGTCTGGCGCAGGCGATCCTTGCCGTACATTTCCCCTTCAGAGTTGCGGCACTCCCATATTCCGTCGGTGCCGAGCACGATGATTTCTCCCGCCTCGAAGCCGTGCTTGAACCCCTGCTCGTAACCGTAACAGGGCTCCACGCCCAGGGGGATGCCCTTGGCTGTGAGGTCGTGGAAGGACTGGGTGCTCGGGGTGAAGATGATGGCTGGGTCGTGGCCGGCTTTCACGTAGCTCATCATCCCTCTTTCGGGATCGAGGGCCAGCCAGAAAAGGGTCATGAAGCGTCCGGATTGGCCGGTATCGTGGCTCATGAGCCGGTTCACGTCCGTGAGCATTTCGGCCAGCATGCCTGTAAGAGACGCTCTGGCCCGGATGAGCGCCCTGGCGCTGGCCATGAGCAGGGCGGCCGGGATGCCGTGCCCGCTCACGTCGCCCACTGCAACTGAAAAACCGCGGGCCCCAGGCTCTGGATGGGCCAGATAATCGAAATAGTCGCCACCCGTGGAATCGCAGGAAATGCTGGTGCCGGCCAGTTCGAAGCCGGGAACGCAGGGGGAGGAATGGGGCAAAAAGTCACGCTGGATGCTGGCCGCGATCTCGAGTTCGAATTCGAGACGCTGTTTGGTAAGCATGGCCAGATGGAGCCGGGCATTGTCGATGGCGATGGAGGCCTGGGCCGCAATGATGGTGAAAAGCTCCAGGTCTTCTTCGGTGAAGGCGGCGCCGTCGTTCTTGTTCATGAGCGCGGCCACGCCGATGGGGTGGTTTTTCGCGGCCAAGGGAACGCACATGATGGTGCGGGTGCGGTAGCCGGTCTTACGGTCCACCTCTGGGTTGAAACGAGGGTCGGCGTAGGCGTCCGGGGCCAGTACTGGCTTGGAGTTCACCTGCACCCATCCGGCGATGCCCTCGCCGCGTTTGAGCACGTGCCCCTTCGGGAGCTGGTCGGCCACCGGCCCCTGGGCCACGGTGAAGACAAGGTCGCCGGTGTCCTGGTCGGTGAGCAGGAGGCTGCATGTCTCCGCGTTCAGGGCTTGGCGTGAGGCGGTCATGATGCGTTCGAGAACGTCGTCGATGTCTATGGAAGAGCTGATGAGGGCGCACAGATCGAAACAACGTCGCAGGCTCTCCACGCGGTGGCGCAAGTGGGCCGGGTCGAACTCGTTCTGAGCATAAGCCATGAAATTTTCTTGCCCGGAAATAGAGAGCATGTCCAGCGTGCTTGGAATGAGGCCATGTCTTGCGGCGTATTCTTTTTTATGCCGCACGCCACATCGGGCAGTGCAGGAGTATGGGAAAACACAGGGCTTCGATACTCCCCCTTTGACGCGGTCCACCGCAAAGCCTACAGGCAAGCCCTGAATACACTTTATCGGAGTCCTCGATATGAATGTCTCTATCCTCATCGATGGTAGTTTCTTCTGGATGAAGCACCTGGAGGCCCGCCTCGGCCAGCCCCCCACGGCGGAATCGGTCAAGCAGGCGTGCGATCTCATCATGGATGATGCGGAATTCGCCAGTGACAGGCTCTTCCGCGCCTACTATTACGACTCGCCTCCCTACGGAGGCAAAGCCGTGCACCCCATCTCCCAGCGGGAGATCGAGTTCAGCTCGACGGATCAATACCGCATCAAGAACGAATACCTCGACCACCTCATGCGCATGCCCCGCATGCAGCTTCGCCTTGGGTCCCTGGCCATGCAGGGCTGGAAGCTCAACAAGAAGAACATGCGCGTCATCATGGAAACACTTGGGAACAACCGCCCCCTTCAGCCCCAGGACGTGGCCATCAACCTGGTGCAGAAGGAGGTGGACATGCTCATGGGGCTCGATATCGCCTGGATGGCCGCTCGGGCCATGGTGGATAAGATCGTGCTCTTAACCGGAGACGCGGACATGATTCCGGCCATGAATTTTGCCCGGGAACACGGGCTTTTGGTGTTCGTGGCCAAATTCGGCTACTACCTTTCGGACAAACTGCGCGAGCATGCTGACGGGGTGATCGAATTCAGCCTGCCGGCTCCTGAACGCGCTCATGCCCCCTCCGCGCGGGTGGTCTCATTGCCGAGTCCTGAATCGGAAGAGGACGACCTGCCCGACGAACCCCTTGCAACGTTGTTCTAATCGCCCGCTGACACCCGTACGCTGGCGAAAGGTGCTAGACGATGGCTCCTTCTGACCGGGCCCAGGTATGCCGGGCCCGGTATTGCCTTGCCGGACAAAAGATGATTTTATCCGCCTCCCGCCAGGAGGAACCTTTCCATGCCCAGCCAAGCCGCACTCGACAATAAAGCGCTCAACGACCGCGAACTGGCCGAAGAGCGCGTGATACTAACGTCCAAGCCCCAGCGACTGGTCTTTGAGACCACCAACCGCTGCAACCTCCGTTGCGCCATGTGCGGACAGTCGCACCGGGACTTCGTGGGCAGGGACCTTCAGCCCGAGGTTTTCGAAAAGACAGAGCCGTACTGGAACACCATTCACGACGCTTCGCTCTTTGGTTGGGGCGAGCCGCTCATGAACAAGCACCTGGGCCGCTACTTCGATCTGCTTGCACCGCGCGGCCCGAAGATCTTCGTCCTTACCAACGCCATGCTCCTCAAGGAAGAGATGATTGACCGCTTTCTCAAGGGCGGCCTGGCCTATCTCAACTTCTCCGTGGACGGGGCAAAGGCCGAGACCTACAACCGCATCCGCAGGGGTGCTGATTTCGATACGGTCATCTCCAACATCAAGAAGGTTGTTGCCAAGAAGCGGGAACTGGGCGTTTCTCATCCGCATCTGCGCATGGTCTTTGTGGGCATGCGCTCCAATGTTGAGGAATTCCCCGATTTTGTGGACCTGGCTGCGAGCCTGGGCATGGACGAAGCCAAGATGGTCCACATGATCGCCTATGGGCAGGAAATGGTGGACGAGATCCTCTTCGACCACAAGGAACTCACCAACTCCGTTCTGGATGAGGCCGCGCGCCGAGCCAAGGCCCATGGGCTCAAGCTCACCATCCCAGACCGCTTCGACCTCTCCGGCAAGCCCGTGCTGGAGCCCGTTCAGGCTCTGCACAAGAAATGCCCCAGGCCTTGGGAGGAGATATTCGTGCAGTCCGACGGCAAGGTGCGCCTGTGCATGCTTTCCAAGGACATCATGGGCGATCTGAACGTTGAGGGAGTCGAGGATATCTGGAACAATGAAAAGTTCCAGAAGGTGCGGGCGACCATCAACACGCCCAACGCCATGTCCACCTGTGCCAAATGCCCTCAGTACAAAGAAATGAACGTCAATGACAGGGCGGCCTTCATTCAGGTGGAGACCACCTTGCCCGGCACCAAACCGCCCCAGCCCGACGCGGCTCTGGCCGAGGCCGCTGAGTGAATATTGGCGGTTGCCCCATCCTTGCGGCTCAGCTGAATCCGCGCATCGGGCATTATGGAAGGAGCCGGAATAAGGCGTTAGCCGCCCCTCTACCCGGGCATAAGACTGGTGGCCAGTATGACGTGTCTCACACGTCGGCGCCTGGTCCTTGCGGGAGGCTTTGGTGAAGACCGCGGTTGTTTTGAGCGCCGGACTAGGCACCAGACTGCGCCCGTTGACCGACACCTGTCCCAAACCCATGGTTCCAGTGGCCGGGGTGCCGCTTTTGGAGCGCACGGTGCGGCATCTGGCCCGCCACGGCGTTGTGGACATATGCATCAACCTGCACCACTTGCCCCAGGTGGTGCTGGATCACTTCGGGGACGGCTCGGCTTTCGGCGTCAGGCTTCATTTTTCTGTGGAGAAGGAGCTTCTGGGAACTGCCGGGGCGCTCAATGCTTTCCGCGAGCACCTGCACGAGCCGTTTCTGGTCTGGTATGGGGATGTTCTCTCGGAGTTCGACGTCACCGCCTTTTGCCGTTATCATGTTAGAAAGGCTGGCCTGGCAACGGTGGGGCTTTACCGGGTGGATAACCCGACCCAGTGCGGGCTGGTGGATATGGAAAACCAGGGGCGCATCACCCGGTTCGTGGAGAAGCCGCCCGTAGCCTTCACGGACCTTGCCAATGCCGGGGTGTATGCCTGCGAGCCGGGAGTATTGGACTACATTTTTGCATCAGGGTTCTCTGATTTCGGCAAGGACGTGTTCCCTGCCATGCTTGCGGCTGGGGCGGCCATGTACGGCTATCCCATCGAGGAATGCCTGATCGACATCGGCTCGCCCGAGAAGCTGGCCAAAGCCGACGCCCTGTTGTTCGCGCATTAAAGAGGCGACCATGAACCTGACCTGCCTGGCCCGCCAGGGTTTCGACAGCGAAGCCTTTGGCCTTGATTATTACCGCGTGACCCGGTTCGACTATGACGCCCTTGCCGGTGAACTCGCATCGCTTCCATCTCCCTTCATGGCCGACGCCAAGCTCCCTGCCCAGGATGTTGCTGGTTCAAAAGAGCTGCAGAAAATGGGACTCCGCAAGATCTGTGTGCAACCAACGTTCGTAGCCGACCTTTCAGGGATGTCCGGAGCGGCTGCCGGGGAGCCGCAGGGAGCCGTGGAGTTCCCCCAATCTGAGTTGGACGCCCATGCCGCCAATTTTCAATACAACAGATTCGGCCTTGATCCGCTGATAACCGACGGTGAACGCATCGAGCACCAGAGACGATGGATATTCAATTCCATGGCCTCGACCGAAATAATGAAATTTTTGGACCAGGGCGCGTTCGTGAGCTTCAAGCTGAGGGAATCCGTGGTGGTCATCGATCTCGTTTCCGCATTGCCCTCCGCCCGAGGCAGGGGGTCCTTGCTGCTAGGACGCCTCAAGTCCTGGGCCGCTTTCAATGGGTACACTCGCATAGAGGTGACCACCGAAAGCGAGAATGTTCCTGCCTGCCTTTTTTATGAAAAAAACGGCTTCCGGCTGGCCGGAGCCGCGGTCGCCTTCCACATGCGAAGAGGAATGACGTCATGATCATTGCCAAATCTCCAGTCCGCTTGAGCTTCGGTGGCGGTGGGACCGACCTCCCGGCCTACTACGAAGCCCATGGCGGGGCAGTGCTTTCCATCACCATCGACAAATACTTCTATTCGGTTCTCCAGGAAATCCCAGGCCGTGAGATCGAGATAACCTCCTCCGACTATCAGCTCCATCAGCGCATAGCGGATCTGGAGCAAGCAAACCTGAAGGACGCCCTTCGCATCCCCAAGGCCATGCTCAAGTATTTTGGCGTCAAAAACGGGGTCATGCTCCAGCTCAAATCGGATATTCCTCCGGGTTCGGGCTTGGGCCTGTCCGGGGCGGTGGCCACCAGCCTGGCCCGCTGCATCGGCGCATATGTAGGCACGCCCATGGATCAAGCCCAGGTGGCCGAACTGGCCACGCACATCGAATTGACCGTTCTGGGGCGGCCCATAGGCATGCAGGATCAATACGCCTCCGCCTTTGGCGGACTCAATTTCATGACCTTCGACGCCTCGGGGACCAAGGTCGAGCCCTTGGCTGTCAGCCGTTCTCGTCTGGGGGAGCTGCGCCGTCACCTGATGCTTTTCCATACGGGCTCCTCGCGCGACTCCGCCCGGATCCTGGAAGGTCAGCGCCAGGCCACAAAGGGGAACGACCAGGACGTTTTGCAAGCGTTGCACGCAGTCAAGCTGACAGCCTTCCGCATGCGCGACATCCTTGAGGGCGGCGACATCCTGGAAATAGGGACGTTGCTCCATGAGTCCTGGCAACAGAAGAAACGCTTCTCCACCTCGGTCTCCAACCCGGAGATTGACGAATACTACGCTACGGCAATGCGCTGCGGGGCGCTCGGCGGCAAGATCACGGGCGCGGGCGGTGGAGGTTTCCTGCTCGTCTTCGCCGAACCGGACAAGCAGGAGCGAATAAGCCGAGAACTCACAGCCAAGGGTCTTCAGGAGTTGACGTTCGATTTTGAGGACGGCGGCTCCCAGATCACTTTGGACCAAACGGGGCGCTTCAAGGCCACCATCACCCCGGAAGGCTACTTGCTTGGGATGCGCGCCGTTGTCAGCCGCCTGGACAAAAACCAGATCGGGCGCATTGCCGACATGCTGCACGCCGCCTATGTGGCGGACAAGCAGGTGTTCGTCATGGGCAACGGCGGGTCCGCGGCCACGGCTTCGCATTTTAGCTCGGACCTGGCCAAAGCCGTGGCCGTCAACGGCAATAGGGGCTTCCGGGCCATACCGCTCACGGACAACATCCCCCTCATGACCGCCTGGGGCAACGACGTTGGTTTCGAGGACATCTTCTCCGGGCAGATGCGCAATCTGGTCAATCCAGGGGATGTGGTCATCGGCATTTCGGGCGGCGGTATGAGCGGAAACGTCATCAAGGCCATGGAGCTCGCCCGCGACCGGGGAGCCCGCACGGTGGGGCTTACCGGTTTCACGGGGGGAAAGCTCAAGGGTTTGGTGGATGAGTGCTTTATTGTTCCCTCGGAAAATTATCAGTTCATCGAGGACGTCCACATGATGCTGGTGCATCTTCTCACCAGCGTGGTTCGTGAGCGTTTGGCCGGCGAGTAGGTGAGGGTTTAGTTTCCTGTTGACGCAGGGCTTGCCAGCAAGTAGAGCCATTTGCCTTGACAGCGTGAGGCCATGCGGGTACACGGTTCCTCCGCTCACGCGGACGGGCCGTTAACTCAGTCGGTAGAGTACCTGCCTTTTAAGCAGAGAGTCGCAGGTTCGAATCCTGCACGGCCCACCATACACAGCGCGTCCCCATCGTCTAGTGGCCTAGGACGGCGGCCTCTCACGCCGCTAACAGGGGTTCAAATCCCCTTGGGGACGCCAAGAAAATCAGCGGGTTAGGACAATCTCCTAACCCGCTTTTTCGTTGGTCCACACGAAGTCCACATTTACGACTTCTGTGGTCGGATATTGCTACTCACTCTTGAGCAGCTTTCTGAATGCTGATCACCTTCCCCGGACCTCGCTGCCCCATCACCGCTTCCATTGCTTCGTGAGTCTGCTTGAACCCAAGGGTCTGCAGGTACCTCGTGGTAGTCTGCGGCGACTTATGCCGAAGAACAGCCTGGACCACTGCAACTGGCTGTCCTTCTTGATAAAGTATGCTTGCGGTGAGGTGGCGGATGGAGTGAAATCCGAACTCCCTCACACCTGCTTTCTTGCACAGGCGTTCCATCAGGTGCTGCCTGTTGGTGAAGGGCTGGCCCAGGTATTCCTTGCAGAACGCATGCTCCTCCACGTTCACGAAGACGAAGTCTGAGGCGATGGGCCTGTGCTCCCACCACGCCATGAGGACCTTCTTCAGTCGCTGCACCATGGGCACTGGGTCGGCCTCCAGGTCGCCTCCAGCGCGTTTCCTGGTCCAAAGGGTAACGGTGTTCGCTGCGAAGTCGATGTCCGACCATTTGAGGCGAAACACTTCGCTTCGCCGCGCCGCCAGGAAGAGGAAGACCAGCAGCATGACCCGGTCCTGCCCTGTGGCCACTTCGTACACTTTCCAGAAGTCCTCCTCCGAGGGTACATACCTGGGTTGACGCTTCTCAGGAAAACGGTCGATGGTTTGGAAAGGACACTGACCCTCAGGGAAGTTCGGCAGGTACCTCCTCCCCCAATTCCAGGCACTGATCAAAACCTTGCGCTCCTTGTTCGCCGCGTATCCCGAGCGCTTCTTATATTGATCGGTGAGGAACTTCAGGGCATCCGGGACGGTGATGTCGTCCAACTCAGTGGAATTTCCAAAGCGGCTGAGAGCCCTCTTCAAAACCCCCTGTTTTTCAACATAAGTTTTCCTGCTCTGGCGAGTGGTTACGAAGTCCAGATAGGAATTGGCCAGGTCAATCAGCTTCGGCGAGCCCATGGCGATCGGGGTCGGTTTCTTCAAGATGCGGCGCTGCTTTTCCTCCCACTTTTCCGCTGCCCGCTTGCTTTTCTCGGACCCGTCTGGGAACAACTTTTCTTTTCGCTTCCCGTTGACTGTGACGACACCCCGCCATCGAGGCGGATTGAACTTCGTGATCAGTGCTGGCATGGATTGCCTCCCTCACCTTGTTCTCAAAAAATCTTATTTTTCCAGGGGCTACTTCGACACCGCCCCACCTCTCGCGGTACTTGCGCACGGTGTTGACACTTAGCCCGAACATTTTGGCAAGCTCTTGGGGGGTGATTGCCCTGCCGAGCTCACTGTCCAACGCAGCAATGACATCAGGCACGATTCCTCCATTGTTGTTTGGCAACTCCAGGTACAATATTCAGGGCAGCAACTCTTATATCACGCCATAAAATGTTTTCAACTATTATTTTAAATCATGCTTACTGCTGTTTTGCATGTTCTATCTACTAAAACCAAATAGTTTTGAATGGGCCTCTTTCGAGGCCCATTCGGTTTATATAGTATGGTGTAGAATTTCTTCCACGCACTCATCCGTGATGCCGAGGTAGCACCGGGTGATGCTGGGAGAGCTGTGATTGAGCCTTCGGCTGAGGACTTCCCAACTGGTTCCGTATTTCATTCGCTGGAACCAGCAGAAGGTCTTTCGAAGCGAGTGGGCTCCGAGGTTCTGCTTCAGTCCGATCATGGCTCCCCATTCCTTGACGAGCCGGGTGACTCGGAAAGTCGTCAGGGGATAGTTCACCCCCTTCCTGCTGCGGAAGAGGAAGTGGTTCTCGTCGGGTTTGGCGTCGATGTAGTATTCATCGAATGCCTTTTTGATTTCCTTGTTGATCACGAAGACGTTGGTCTTCCCGGTCTTTCTTTCCTTGACGGTGATGCTGTCGCCCAGCTTTGCGTAGAGCAAATGCTTGACACGAAGCTCGGTGAGGATCGTTTGCACTCTCAAACCTGAGTTAATGCCCAGGATAAAGAGTAAGCGGTCCCTCGGGTTGTCCTTGAGCAACTTCTTGATTGCCTTCACATGCTGTTCCTCTCGAATGGGTTCAACGCGCATGGTCCCTCCTTGAAAGTCCGTTTTCAGTTCCAGGATGGTAGATTCGTCCTTTTGAAATGGCACGGGGGGGGATGCCCAAGGGGCAATCCCATGTAACCAGACAGAATACTTTGACGTTTTCGGGGTATGGGCCTGAATGTCCGTTTCTATGGAGAAACGGACATTGGGCAGGATGCGTTTTAATATCTCTGTGAAGACACTGAAAAACTCGAAAGGAGGCGGGGAATTCTGCCGTTATCAATAGCAGTAATAAACAAGAAGAAGGGTCCCATAAAGAGCACCTTCTTCACACGAAATGCTCTTCACAGCTTCTTTCGTATCACTACGATAATAGCCGCTTTTAGCACCTCTCTGAAAATCTCGTTCCGTATGATTTGAACAATTATTATTCCTGCCGAAGCAGGCAACACTGTTAGCATACGAGTCTCCTTGGTAAAGGTTGATTCTCATTGCATATTAATATCTGTATGAATGCTTCGGTAAGAACACCGCCTCTGCTCATTTTCTAACTATTTAGAGATATTAAAAGGTCAGGCCCTGGCGGATGGGTGCTGACAGCTCAAAGAGTGGATGGTACAGATGGAGAGGGCAGGAGCCTGACGAGAGGTCCCAGGCACGGGACAGGGACGGGAGTCTGACGCTGAATCTGATATGCTGAAGGGTGCGTAATGAGCACTGTAAATGACGATGCAAATGTTGCCGCTATTTTGAATGATAAGAAAACATTTAAAAGTTACTATAATTATGTTTTTAATTTTCCAAAAAAATCGAAAATCAACACCATTGATTATTTAAGAATCAAGGACAAACTGAAGCTGGCTTATTTACAACAGCATCTCGACTTCGACAGCTTCAACATCACCACCAACCTTTCAATCGATTTCATTAAAATATTTTATCCGGTCAACGTATTCACTAGGTCTGCTGCCAGGAGATTTGTTCAGGGTCATTTTTCAGGTATTCATTCGGTTGGTAAGTCCAGCAACATGTTCAGGGCTTACGTTGACGTCAATGGGACTCGATATTGGATCTTCATCGTCTATGTCAACGCAAACAACTTCTACAAGGGACTCTCCATTAGGCTTATTCATCCTGATATTCATTTAATCAATTATATTCAATCAGTCTTTGGAATGAGTTATTCTCTGACATCAGTTGAGTACTCTCTTGACATCTCCAGTGCAGACAATCTGCGCCTTCTGAAGATAATCTCCTGCACCATGCATCAGAAGCATTCCAGGAGTAGCGTCAACAAGATGTACAATACGACGTTTTATTGCAGCAATCCAAGGACATCGACGACGCTGGGTTCATATGTTTATCACAAGAAGTCGAAGTTAAATGATTTTATACGCATAGAATGTCGATATAAAAGTACCTTCTTTAAGAAGCTGAAAATTAAACGAATGATTGACGCATGCTCCATTTCCCCTGGGGTGGTTTTTGATAAGATTGACTTCAAATTGTTCAACATTAAGCGCTTTATGAAAAAGTTTCTTCGCATGATGTCCGTCGCCAGTGGTGATGACGTCGACAAAGCGAAGTCTTTCGAGGAGTATTTCTTCGAGAACTTTAATGAACGGCAAGGTGGTGGCATTCTTTCGGTGTCTATGATGCTGAAACAAATGATGAGGAACTGTCACATGTATTTTGATGAGTATCCATTAGGTGTTTATCTCAAGTCCAAGATTGTTGGCCAGACATTCCTTTGATTCCATCAAATGAAGGGGATCGAAGGGAATCCTCGCATCCCACTGAAATCAAGAGATGAGCTGAAGGACGCCAATGCTGCAAGAAGAGTGGTCACACCTACCTGGGTAGACAGGTGTGACCGGGCTCCTCACATCTTTTCGAAGGGCTCTGGTGAGTCCAGGGGCTGGTCCGCCTGTTCAATGATCCTGGTGAGAACGATCTTCTCGTTGTCGATCTCGATCTCAAACTGGTCATTGGGCTCATAGGTCGATCCGGGGAAGTCCAGCATGTTCTTGGTGAGGCGGACTTCGCCCTTGAAATTGACCATGGGCCTTTTCAGGTTCCGGACATAGAGTCCCGGCACTTCGTAGACCTTGCGGTCCCGTGTGATGAGCTTCAGGACGTGCTGCCTGAGGCTCTGCTTGCTGACCACGCCGAGGGCTTGCTGAATTTCGTCAGCGGTCTTCCCGGCGTTGATCATTTCCCGGAGGGTCTTTTCGTCGAACTTCGACTCGAAGTGCTTCCTCTTGGGAGTGTCCTTGTGGGTATCGGCAGTTTTCTTTGACATTGAGATAACCTCCTGTGGTTTATGAGGTAATATCTCTATGACGGGGTCAAAAAGCTCGGAAGCTGAACTCGCCTGAACTCGAAGCGCAGGATCCTGCGCACGCGGTTTTCGTTGGGCCAAAGAAAAGGACCGGCTCGTCACCGGTCCTTCAAAATCAGCATTTCCCCTTCATCCTTACGGGAACGTAATGCCCCTGTCCTGATTCTCCTTCGTGATCCGCTCCTCCAGTTCCATGAAGTAGAGGGCGTTGACCAAGTTCAGGGACATGGCTTGGGTCTGCTCCGCGATGAGGTCTTCCAATTCCAGGTTAAGCTTGGACTTGATGTGGGCCAGAAAGTCATCCATATACCTGTATTCCTTGTAATAGACTGCTTTCCCAGGATCGCCGAAGTCCTGCTTGTCGGGGAAGTAAATCAGCTCTTCCTTGTCGAGGGAACCGCTTTCGGGGTTATAGTACAACGCCCGTCCCCTGCTCGCGTAATCCAACCAAGCTATTGAGTCGCAAGAGTAAGCTGGGACGTGGCTTATCAACTTGGGGGTCGTCATTCCGAACAGATGGACCCTGATGCCATTGCTGTAGAGCGGGTCAACAGCCTCGAAAAGGACTTCGAGATTGTCCCGGTCATCATCCTTGCACTGACCGATGGCAACAAGCGGGTACTTGGGCTTGGCGTCGATGAAGTATTTGATCTCGTGGTTGTGCAGGTTATGGATTACTGGCACAGCGCTGATCCCCGCCGCCTCCAGGTCCATCAGTCGATCTAGATTGTGGTCGAACCCATTGGGAGTGAAGTCGTCGTCAAAGCTGAACAGGAAGTCGTAATCGTTTTGAGTCAGCTTCGTGTAGTCCCTGTACTGCCGGAAGAGGTTGTCGCATTCGATGGCATGAGCTTCGGGGCTGAGCTTTTTCCTGTTCAGGCTAAACGCCCCGCAGTCCAGAATCAAACCGTTGATCATGCTCCTGTAGGTCTTGGTGTAGTCCATGGGACGATCAAGTCCGTAGAAGGTGATCAAAACGTTGGGCTTCAAGGCAGGGTTGATCCTGTTCAATTCCTTGATCACGGAGATGTTCAAAGAAGACTGGTATATTTTCATGGGATGTTCTCCTTGGGTGGCCCCTCCGGGTGATCCCAGAGGGGCCTTGTTGGTTATTGCTGGTTAGGCAGCGGCGTCTTGGGCGCTCTGGGTGTCCTGGTTCATCTCCAGAAGCTGATCGATGAAGCTCTTGAGCCTCATCAAGACATGCCGGTCGATTGAGCTGTCGAGCTTGATTCCCTCTGGAGTGGTCGCGGATTCCAGCGACTTGCAAAGGGTGAAGACCTGTTTTTCGATGTTCGGTCCCGTCACAGCCGTAGCTTCACCAGCACCGGAGTCAGGAGTGTTCTGGTCATTGCTAGCGTCAGAGTTCTCCTCAGCAGGAGGAGGGTTCGTGCCAGCGATGAGGTTCTTGCGTTCCAGCTCCTTGGCGATAATCCTGTTGAGCAGATCGACCGGCTTCTGCGGGTCTTGCTTGTACAGCTTAATCAGATGCTTACGCTCGTCACCTGTCAGCGCGTCATGCTTCCTAAGGAAGCTGAGCATCACATCCAGGGGAAACTCCATGCCCAGACGCTCCAGCTTGCTCACTTCAAGGGCACCGTTGACATGCTCTTTGCGCTCGTCATAGCTGGAGTCTATGCGGAAGTTGAACTTCTTCATGTACCAGCTGAAGGGGTCGGGAGCCATCTCATTCTGTTCCGTGTCGCTCTTTGAGGCATAGAATGAGCCAAACTCCGCCAAGCGCTCAACGCCATATTCGAGGTGCGTTTCCACCATGGGGATAGAAGCTAAGCTCATGTACTTCTCGCGAGTGCGCTTCCCGAGAGTGGGCAACTCTTTCTTGATCCATTGGATCCAGTCCTTCTTATTTCCCCGGATGCGCTGAAGCTTGAGAAGACGCGTACCCTGCATGAATGCGTAGTAGGCATTGACCGCGTTGGTCTTCTGCAGGAGAAGTTCGAGTTTAGTCTGGCACGTGTTAAAATCTTGGAGGATCGCGTCGATGCTATCCATCTTGTTGATCTTGTCCGAGAACAGTTTACCCATCGCCGCCAGCGAACTGCTGTTCATCGGGACTTTGTCAAGCGGACCGTGTTGTCCTTCCCCACCGGTGCTGCCGTAGAGTCCTATGCCAGCAACCTTCCTGGAAAAGTCATCGACGCTTTCTTCTTCGTCCATGATCGAGTTGATTTCCCTGCCGAGTCCGCCACCGAAACCGGAAGCGCCCGTGGCTCCGGTGAACCCCATGCCACCAGTGCCGCCGGTGGAGCTGATGGTGGAGCTGTTGTCGCCCGAGGTGTGAGGTTTGCCTGGACCGCCGATGACAGAGATGTTCAACTTGTTGTCCTTGTTCATTGCATCCTCCATGACTGCCCCCTGTCGGGGGGAGTGGCTCTTTGGGGAGGCGGTCCCTGTGACCGACCCCATTGCGCCGTTGTTCATGGAGAGCGGTCTAATTCAGGTGCAATCATGGATGGGGACAAGAGGTCCAAACACCTTTTGTCTCTCAGAAAACTAAAAAGATCAGGCAGATACCTAAGAAAACCCGAAAGCAGTTCTCAGGCGGGTCGAAAGAGGGGCTTGGAGCGGGAGGAGAAGCCTCAAATGCTGAGGACGTCTTTTATTGAGGGGAGTTGCTTCCCATTTTGCTTGGTGCAAAGCGGGTTCATGGTGTTGATCTTGGTGCAGAGGTTTTCATAGTATTCGAAAAGTCTCTGTCTCTTTTGAAGCAGCGTGGCTATCTTGTCATTGTGCCTATGCTTTAAAGGGATTGCTTCCTTGAGAATTTCATGAACTTCGTCAAAGCTTAAAGGATTGTTGTCGTCGCTTTCATGGGCCTTGTCCCACATCCATAATATGATCAATCGAGTCATGTCAGCGCTTACGATGTGATCGCCAGAAAGACAGAGCTTGTAAACCGCTTCCAATGTTTCGTCGCTGATGCGCTTATTCGAAAAAATGCTGTCGATGGTCGCATTGAATATTTTAACGGCATGAAGCTCGAGCATCACCTGCTCAGGGTCTTTCAGGGCTTGCTTATGATCCAGGAGGATGCCTGCTGTCTTGTCCAGGTCAGCCATGTAATGGTTGGGGGCATCGTCGTCGATACTCATTGCCCATTTGTAGTAAGATCGAAGCAAGGCATTTATGTCGATGTGGTCTTTGCTTTCGAACGCGACGGACTTTCCTTTGAGGACGGCAGCTAGAGCTTCTCCGGTGTTCAGGCCAATGTAGGCGTTGCGATAAAGTCTATGAAAGCGCCTTCGCACTGCTTCAGTTAAGAATGACAGTCTGCAAAAACTAAGACGAGCTTTCTTCCCATATCTCTCCTCCAGGTGCAGGGTATAGGGATGGCTCTTGGGGTTCGGGTCCTCCATGTCGAAGGCGTCGGCATCGAAGCCTTTGCACACCTCTTCTGACTCGATGACTTCAAGTTCGCCAAGCTCATCGAAATAAGCCCTATAATTTTCAATGACATGAGAGAAATGGCGATAAGCAGGGTTCCTCCTCTGGTACTCCCAAAACCAAAAGGCAACGCTCCTGATCCTGTGGGAGTCAAAGCGAAGGACTTTCTTTCCGTCGGACTTCTTTGCCATGGTCCAGAAGTAGCAAATCTCCCTTTGAGCGACAATCCAGGCGGGCTCGGCGGGGTTGCTGCCAACTGAATCCAGAAGCGCAGGATACTGCGCATGCGGTCATGCCCTCTCTCGTGTCGTTGATCAAACGGGGGACACTGAAAACGGACATTGGGCCATATCTGCGATTTCCTGGGATTTTGCCCAAGGGGGGATACCCAAACCCCAGGACCAGCCCCAAATCCCAGGATGGGGGTGTCCCGCGCGAATCCGGGGGCCAGGGGGAAGGCGGGGATGGGGAGGCGGAGCAGGAAGCCCAAGGTGACGAAGGGGGCAGTGTTGATTCCCGCCCCATTAGTTCTCTTTCAGGCAGGGGCTAGGTCTTCCCTTGAGTTGACGTCAGGCAAGATGCCCACGGAGTATAGGCGGCGAATCGGTCAATCATCCGACCAAAGTGTTCACAGGTCCTCCGGTAAGCAAAGGGTCAGGACTGGTTCGCCATGATCACCAGGGCCAACATGGAGGACGACTTGGACTTTTTCGTGCTTCCCTGGATTCATCAGAAACAGCACTTCGAATTCGACTTGATCCTGCTGGAGCCCCTTTCGTGCTGAAAGAGCCGCAAGGGTCATCAAGTCGTGCAGGCGTCCTTCAAGAGACTGCCCCTCCCCTTCCAGTCCAGGTGGAGGGGTGACGTAGCGATTGAACAGGTTGTCACCCATGACAAAGGGTAGGTTGAACCCGTATTCTTTCGCCTCGGTGGTGACATCGATCAGAACCCCGTCGTCAATTGCCTGGGCGCGGGTATAGCTGAAGACGATAGGCCAGGATTCGTCAGGCATGGTAGCTCCTTCGATTTTCAGCTTGCCGGGTCTACTGATACGCCTTCAAGCAAAAGCACTTGAGGGACATCATGATCCTGTTGATTTTCTTCGCAGAGAAGTCCTCGGCAAGAAGATATCGCAAGTCAGGCAAGGCAATGGAGCTGACGCACGGGCGATTTGTCTTTATCGCCATGACGATTCTGTTGATTGTCGTTGCTGAAAAGTCGTCAGAGAGAATAGCTCTGACGTCGGAAATATGAACATTGTCAGGACTTACAGAGTTCATAGGCATCCTTTCCTCCTCTTGGTGAAGATGCTGGGTGGAGGCAGGAAGGGTAGCCTGGGGCAGGCGGGGCGGTCACGGGAGGAGTACGAAAACTGGACGAGGGAGAACGTATTTGCTAATAAACTTGGTGCGATAATTTAACGTGGCTATTGCCTTCGCTCCGCAATTTCCATACTTTATAGAAAGAATCTAGACTGTTGAGGAGGCTCGCCATGGCCAAACCTTACCACGATATGGACCTGATTACATTCCAGCGCCGGTTCGGAACCGAAAAGGCCT